>DATIFO010000035.1:0-25090 GCA_035455275.1 Methylomirabilis sp. (SeqCode)
GGACGACCCGGTGCTGCCAAAAGGGGTCAGCAAAAGGGGTCAGGTCTTGAAGAATCAGTCCCACCAGGTACGCGGGTCCATGAGTTCGGCCACGCACCTGAACCCTCTCGCGCTCAGACGGGCTCACCCTTCGACACGGTCAGGGTGAGCGGGAAGACCAGCGATTCGGTGAGGCCCGGACCTCTTGGGGAATCGGGGGCCGAGGCTGAACGCTTGAGAGGAGAATTGCGAGGGCCGGGGATCTGGCGAGATGGGCTCGAATCTGGGGAGGCCATGCGGCTCCGGAAATGGAGGTGGGCTAGGCCGGGGGGCTTTCCAGTGTCTTTCGCAGGGCCGCGCACAGCTCCAGGAAGTGGGAGGCCTGCGCCTGCACCGTCGCCGGGCCTCCGCGCAGCAGCCTCTCGATCTCCGACGCGATCCGCGACCCTTCCGGGAATCCGACGCTCCCCAGGGAGCCCGCGAGCCTGTGCGCCTCCAGCTCCGCCCGCTGCCGGGTATCGCCTTCGTCCTCCAGGGTACCACGCTCGAGGGCCGCGGCCGCCGCCTCCACGGCGGCGACCCGTTCCAGGATGAGGTCCTTGTACTGTTCCCACAGACTCGCCATGTGCTGCCCCCCAGGGATCAATCGGCACGATACGCCCGGCGCAATCCTCTCCTGCTCACTGCCCCCGGGCCGTCAGAGATTCATCAGCCCGATACCGGAGACCGTCACCAGGGCGCCGAACGCCGTCTGGCGGGACGCGCGGCGGCCGAGCACCCACACCTCGAAGGGGAGGGTGAAGAGCGGCGATGTGGCCGACAGCACATTCCCCACCGCCACACCGCCGTACTTGATCCCCGTGGTGAAGAGGAGCGACCCGACGGCGCTCAGGAGGCAGATCGCTCCGAGACGCAGGCGCTCTTGCCGTGTGGCCCTGACGAGAGCCGCCGGGACACCCCGGGTCCAGGGGGTCAGCCAGAGCACCACGCCCGCCGCCGGAATGCGCACGGCCGCGGCGGCCATGACCGAGACGGCCTGGAAGGCGGGCTTCATGATGATCGCGGATACGGCCCAGGAGCCCGCGGCCAGGCAAACCAGTCGGAGGCCCCGCCGCGTGGAGCCGCGGCGCTCACCAGCGGCCTCTCCCTTCCCCGAGATGACGAGGGCGAGACCCCCGACGACCAGGAGCATCCCCAGCGCTCGCAGGGGGGTGACGGGTTCCCCCAGGAGCCCGATACCCACCACGGTGGTGAGCAGGGGGTTGATCATCGTCAGGGTCAGGGCGCGCGTGACGCCCAGGTGATCCATGCTGACGAAGAACATGGTGTCGCCGAACCCCATGGCGATGATGATCGAACCCCACAGGGTCAGGACGACCCACAGCGGCATCCTTGCGATCTCACCCCCATAGCCCGTGACGACCGCGACCAGCAGGAGGATGCCGCCACCCAGAACGGACCGCATGGCGGTGATCCCGACCGGGGCGATCGTCCCGGAGAGGGACCGGACCAGGAGGCTGATCGTGCCCCACGTCAGCCCCGTTCCCAAGCCTCCCAGGATACCCCATGTGATGTCGCTCACGCACCCGACCTCGGCGACCTCGTCGGAAACAGTGCCGGAAGGATGGCGGGCTGAAGGGCTGGAGGCTTCACGCCATGATATGCAGCGCTCACCGCTCCCCCGCTCCCCCGCTCCCCTGCTCCCCTACCGGCTCCTCCTCGGGCAGCCCCCCGCGCCCACCGGGCCGGACGATGTTGTGCTTCTCCATCCGATACAGCAGGGTGTGGCGGGTGATCCCGAGATACCGCGCCGCCCGGGACTGGTTCCAGTCGTGCTTCTGCAGCGCCCGCAGGATCAGCTCCCGCTCCACCTCTTCCAGGGACAGGCCGGCATCGGGAAGGCTCACGGGCAGCGTGGCGGCCTCCTTGGCCTTGGGGGACCGGATGGTCTCGGGGAGATCGCCCACATCAATGGCATCTCCCCGGTGGAAGATCATGGCCCGCTCCAGGGCGTTCTCCAGCTCGCGCACGTTGCCGGGCCAGTCGTAACTGCGCAGCGCCCGGAAGGCCTCGGGCGTGACCGTGAGCCGGGGCGGGGCCCCCAGCCGCTTGAGGAAATGCTGGGTCAGCGGCCGGATGTCGTCACGCCGCTCGCGCAGCGGCGGGATGTGGAGGGGGACGACGTTCAGCCGGTAATAGAGGTCCTCGCGGAACTCGCCCGCCTGGATCGCCTTGGTGAGGTCCTTGTTGGTGGCCGCCAGGACCCGTACGTCCACGTGGATCGGCCGGTTGTCCCCGACCCGCTCCAGCGTCCGCTCCTCCAGGCTGCGGAGGATCTTCACCTGGAGCTCCGGCCGCATCTCCCCGATCTCGTCCAGGAAGATCGTCCCGTCCTCTGCGGCCTCGAACTTTCCCACCCGGTCCCGGATGGCGCCGGTGAAGGCTCCCTTCACGTGGCCGAACAGCTCGCTCTCCAGCAGGTTCTCGGGAATGGCGGCGCAGTTGACGGCGATGAAGGGCCCGTCGGCCCGCGGCGAGTTGTTGTGGATGGCCCGGGCGATGAGCTCCTTGCCCGTGCCGCTCTCGCCCAGGATCAGCACGGTCGTCTCGGTGGGGGCCACCCGCTCCACCATCTCCAGGATCTGTTTCATCCCGGGGCTCTCGGCGATGATGTTGTCCAGGCCGATGCGGGACTGGAGCTCCTCCCGGAGGACCACGTTCTCCCGCTCCAGGTCCCGGAGCTGGAGGGCCTTCTTGATGGTGAGCTTCAGCTCGTCCCGGTTGAAGGGCTTGCTGATGTAGTGGAAGGCGCCGGCCTTCATGGCCTCCACCGCCATCTCGATGGTCCCGAAGGCGGTGAGGAAGATCACCTGGAGATTCGGGTCCAGCCTGCGGACCGCCTCCATGACCTGCAGGCCGTCCATCCCGGCCATGCGGACGTCGGTGACCACCAGGTCGGCTCCCTCCTTCTTCAAGAGGTCGAGCCCCGTCTCGCCGCTCCCCGCCGTGAGGACCGCGTACCCTTCCTGGGCCAGGTTATACTCCAGGACCCGCCGCAGGCTTTCGTCGTCGTCGATGACCAGGATCTTGGCCCGCTTCATACCTGTATCGTCCCCTCCAGCGGCAGCGTGACCACGAAGGTGGTCCCCTTGCCGCGCTGGCTCATGACCCGGATGGCGCCGTGGTGGTTCTCGATGATGCGATGGGTGATGGCCAGGCCCAGGCCCGTGCCGTCCTTCTTGGTGGTGAAGAACGGGTCGAAGATGCGCCCCAGGTCTTCCTCCAGGATGCCCTGCCCGGTGTCGTCGAACACGACCTCGACCCACTCCGGGCGGCCCCCGCCTGGGGGGGCGGAGCCCTTCGGGGAGGCGAGCCGGGTGGAGATGGCCAGGTCGCCACCCTCGGGCATGGCCTCCAGGGCGTTCAACATGATGTTGAGGAACGCCTGCTTGAGCAGGGTATCGTCGGCCATCACCCGGGAGGGACCCGAATGAAAACTGGTGAAGACCTGCACCCGGCGGGCCCGCGCCTGGCCCGAGATGAGACCCTCCAGGGCGGCCAGCACCGCGGACACTTCCACCGGGGCGAAGCGCACCCTCACCGGCCGGGCGAAGCTCAGAAAGTTGGTCACCACCTCGTTGAGTCTGTCCACCTCTTTCAGGAGGATGCCGAAGAATTCCGCCTTGTCGTGGCCGGGCGGGAAGTCGTCCTGGAGGATCTCCACCGCTCCCTTGATCGCCCCCAGCGGGTTTCGGATCTCGTGGGCCAGCCCCGCGGACAGTTGGCCCAGCGCCGACAGCCGGTCCGCCCGCCGGAGCTGGGCGTCCTTCTCCAGCAGGAGGCGGGTCTGCTCCTGGAGTTCCCGGTGCGATCGGGCCAGCGTCTCCGCCTGGGCCTCCAGGCCCCGGCGGTAGGTCTCCTGCCGGTCCACGATCAGCCCGGTCAGCAGGCCCACCGCGAAGAAGATGGGGATCTCCAGGAGGTAGCCGATCGTCATCTCCCCGTGGCTCACGATCAGAATGTGCGGCAGATAGATCAGCGTGATCAACCCGGCCGCCCCCAGCCCGCCGCGGAGCCCGAACCACGCCCCGCCCAGCGCGATGGGGAGATAGTACAGGCGCACGAGCACGTCGTGCTGGACATGCCGGCTGACCGGCGTGGCCAGGTGGGCGATCGTCATGAGGAAGATCGTGCCGGCCAGGATTGCGGCGCGGGATGCCTGCGTCCCCAAGGCGACCATGGCATCAGCCCGCAGATGGCAGGCGTGCGGGGATCCCGCCAGGGGCGGGCCCCCTCTGCGGGAGATTGGTTCCGCGTGACGCACTCACAGCCTGGCTGCACCTTCTTCCTGCTGGATCGCGAGCGGATGCGTGGGCGCGTGGACGGCCGACTCGAGCTGGATGGTGGCGTGGCTGATCCCGAACCGGTCCCTCAGCTCTTCCTGGATCCGGCTCACCAGGAGCCCTCCGGCCGACACCGACTGATCCTCCACCACCACGTGGCAACTCAGGGCGATCAGATCGCTACTCAACGACCAGACGTGCAGGTGGTGAACCCCCTGCACCCCGGGGATGCGGGCGATGGCCGCGCTCACGGCCTGCACGGCCAGGCCGCGCGGCACCCCCTCCATCAGGACGTTCACTGCCTCGCGTATGATCCGCCAGGCGCCGGCCAGGATGAAGACCCCCACCAGGATGCCAGCCACCGGATCCGGCCAGGACCAGCCGGTGTAGAGCATGGCGGCCCCGGCCACGGCGACCCCCAATGACACCAGCGCGTCCCCCAACATGTGGAGGAACGCGCTCCGCAGGTTGATGTCGTGCCCGCCCGTGCGTAGGCCAAAGGCCACCGCGCCATTGATGATGACCCCGACGGCGGCCACGCCCAGGATCATCCCGCCTTGGCCTCCTGACATCGGCGGCTCCCGCAAGCGGTGATAGGCCTCCAAGAGGAGATTCCCCGTCACCACTCCGAGGAGCAGCGAGTTGCCCAGGGCCGCCAGGATGCCTGCCCGGTGGTAGCCGAAGGTCCGGGCGGTATCCGCGGGGCGGCGGACCTGCCGGATGGCATACCACGCGATGAGGAGCCCCAGGACGTCGGTCAGGTTGTGCCAGGCATCGCTGAGCAGGGCCAAGCTGTTGACCAGGATGCCCGCCCCAAGCTCGACCGCGATGAAAATCGCATTCAGCAGGATTGCCGCGCCGAGTCGCCGGGCGGCCTGACTGTGATCCAGCCCCGGATGCAGCTCCCCCATGTCGCTCCTTCTCCGTGGCCTACCGAGAGTCCGGAGGCGGCGCCACCCCCGGGGACGCCGTCGCTTTCTCTCTTGCCGGAATCGCGACATCTCGGATCAGTTGGCCCGACTTGCCCAGGGACGGCACGGGGTTCCCGTTCAACGTCAGGTCCACCCCACCCGCATTCCCCAGGGTGACCACGAACCCCTCATCACCGATGAATTGGGCCACCTGTCCCATCTGGAGCAGGACCATTCGCGGCTTCCCCCCATCCGTTCCGACGGATATCCAGGTCGGCTCAAGCGCGCGAGCCGTGAGGACAAAGCGCTGGGGGGGTCGCCTGCTTGCGGGAGCGGATGGGATCGGCGGCGGCTGGACCGCGGGGGGCTGTGCCGTCGACCCCGGCAGCCCGCCGGCCGAATCCGCCGGGCGGGGTGAACCCGTGGAGGCTACAGCCGGACCTGCCTGGGCGGAGGGCCCGGACGCTCCCATGGGCTCCGGCGTCCGCCTGGTCGCGTCGGGCGTCACTTGCGAAGCCGCGTTCTGTTCCGACTTCACCGCCAGGAAGCGGTCCGCCAGCATCCCGCCGCTCCCCTCCACGGGCGGCGATTCCCCTACCCGCTGCTCCCCGCCGGGGGCAGGTGCGGACCGCTCCGCGGCGCGCTTGGATGTCAAAGAGAGCGTGATGAACACCAGGGGCGTGACCACCACGATGGCGGTCAGGGTCCAGATGACTTGCTTCCATGGGATGGTCGGCGGAGGCGGCGGCGGCGGTGCCACGGCCAGCGTCTGTCTGGGTGGACGGCGTATCGCGGCCCGGAATTCCACCTCCAAGGCGGCAGGATCCAGCCTCAGGAACACGGCCAGGTCGTGGAGGAGCCGGATCAGGTACAGGGCGTCCGGCAGCAAATGGTAGTCATCGGCCTCCAGCGCGTGCAGCAGCCGGAGCGGGACCTTGCACTGAAACGCCGCCTGCTCGATCGTCAGGCCGCGCTCCTCCCGCCGCTGACGGAGGATCTGACCGATGCTATCCTGCTCGTCCATCCGCCGAATTACCCTCGATGGCTTGCGGTCCCAGCCTCCGGATGCCCCGGGATCCGATGGCGCGGGTGGGACCCGGAACCCGCGCAACGAGGCTCACCCTAACATACGGTCCCGGACGTGACAAGAATGAACGACGCGGAGACACTCATTATCCGCAGATGACGCAGATCACGCAGATGTTCTGAACAGAAGCCATCGGAAAAATCACCGTAATCTGCGTCATCTGCGGATAGAGCGTATCTTGTCTCGTCCCTGCGGATTCGTTTCTGGAGTCAGGACGACGGGGGGAAAAGAGCGGCCGGGAGAGCGTGCAGACTGGGGATCGCCTCCGTGTCGTCCCCGTCCCGGCCCACCCCTATCGCCGGCCGCAGGTGGACGGCCCGCATGCCGATGCCGCGCGCCCCGGCCACGTCGGTGGTGAGGTCGTCGCCGATGTGGGCGGCCTCTTCGGGGGCAACCCCCAGCGCCGAGAGCGTTTGCCGGAAGATCTCCGGGTGCGGCTTGCGCAGGCCCACCTCATCGGAGAAGGTGAGCACTCGAAGGTACGGCGCCAGGGCCAGGCGGTCCAGCACCAGACGCAGCATCCTGCCGGGCGTCCGCCCGGTATTGCAGATCAGGGCCAGGGGCAAGCCTCGACGGCTGAGCGCCTCCAGAACCTCGCGTGCTCCCTCGTTCGTCACCGGCAGCGCCGAGAGAATGGGCAGGCAGTAGGCATCGTCCAGTTGGTCCATCAGCGTTCCCTGGGAGGGCACCCGGCTCTCCAACCCCACGGCTTCCAGGAGCCAGCGGACCTGGCCGCGCGACCCCACGTCCTGCTGGCTCGCCCACAGCCATTCCATCCTGTTCCCTACCCTGTCGTAGGCGTCGTCCACCCGGGTGAGGTCTACCGCCAGGCCGTGCCGGACCAGCACCTCATGGATACCGCGCACGCGGCCTGCGCGCGCCTGGCGCAGCCCTTCCGGGGTATCCTGGATCAGGGTCTGCCACAGGTCGAAGGTCACAGCTCTCAGCATGGGGCCCTTCTTGGGGAGGCGTTGGTCGCCGGCCGTGAGCCCTCGGGTTTCAGCTCTGGATGGCTCCGAGCGAGGAAAAAGACCGTCGCCCGCGTGAGCAGAGAGCGTAGCACAGCGAGCAAGTCGTGACAATGGAGCCGAAACGCTTTCCTCACCGGACGATCCCGGTTGGACGGTTGTCTTTCCCTTGAATGGACGGAAGGTGCGTGGTATTCTCCCGGGCCACTGCACTCTCCCAGGAGGTGACGACCATGGCGCTCTGCACCGAGTGCGAAGCCGAGATCCCGCTGGACGACACGACCGAGGTGGGAGAGATCATCCAGTGTCCCGACTGTGGTCTGGATCTGGAGGTGATCAGCCTCGAGCCTCCAGAACTCGCGCCGGCACCGGAGGAAGAGGAGGACTGGGGCGAATGAGAATCGGAATCCTGTGCTCGCTGATCCGCAAGGAGGAGAAGCTCCTGTTCGATGAGTTCCGTCGGCAGGGGCTGGAGTTCACGCGCATCGACGACCGAGAACTGATCCTGGATCTCCACCATCGCCGCTGGGATTTCGACGTCATCCTGGAACGCTCCATCAACCACTCGCGGGCCCTGCACACGCTGAAGTACCTGAACGACTGCGGCGTCAAGACGGTCAACACCTACGAGGTCGCCAACACCTGCGGCGACAAGCTGCTCACCACCTTCGCCCTGATCCGGGACGGCGTCCCCACCCCCCGGGTGTACGTGGCATATACGCCCGAGTCGGCGCTCCAGGCCATCGAGCAGCTCGGGTACCCCGTGGTCCTCAAGCCCGCCGTGGGCTCCTGGGGGCGTCTCCTCTCCAAGATCAACGACCGCGACGCCGCCGAGGCCATCCTGGAGCACAAGCAGACGCTGGGCTCGTATCACCATTCCATCTTTTACATCCAGGAGTACGTGGACAAGCGCGGCCGGGACATCCGCTCCTTCGTCGTGGGGGACGAGACCATCTGCGCGATCTATCGCACGTCGCCCCACTGGATCACCAACACCGCCCGGGGCGGCGTGGCCACGAACTGCCCGGTGACGCCGGACCTGAATGAGATCTCCGTTCGGGCCGCCAAGGCCGTGGGCGGAGGCGTGGTCGCCATCGACGTCTTCGAGACGCCGGACGGCCTCATGGTGAACGAGGTCAACTACACCATGGAATTCCGGAACAGCATCGACACCACGGGCGTGAACATCCCGGCCAAGGTCGTGGACTACGTCCGGGAGGTCGGGCGGCGATGACGGAAAGTGCGTTCGGCTGCACGGCTGTACGGCAGTTCGCGGCGCTCGGCGCTCGGCGCCCGGCGCCCGGCGCTCGGAGTTGCTCATGATCACCGTCGGCATCGTCGGCGCATCCGGGTACACGGGGGGCGAGGTCCTGCGCATCCTGCTCCGCCATCCGGAGGCGAGACTGCTCCAGGTCACGTCCGAGTCGAACGCGGGGCGCTTCGTTCACACCGTCCACCCCAACCTCCGGAAGCAATGCCAGCTCAAGTTCACCGCCATCGCCGACCTCAAGCCGTGCGACGTCCTCTTCCTCTGCCTCCCCCACGGGAGCGCCATGCGCCGTATCGCAGCCCTGGAGGGCCTGGCGCAGACGATCATCGACCTCAGCGCCGACTTCCGGCTACGGAATCCTGACGACTACCCCGCCTGGTACGGCCACCCCCACGAGGCCCCGCAGTACCTGGACCGCTTCGTGTACGGGGTCCCCGAGCTGCATCGGAAGGCCATCAGCGGGGCGCACTTCATCACGGGCGCCGGCTGCCTCGCCACGGCTTCCATCCTCGGTCTCCTGCCCCTGTTCAGACACGACCTGCTGGCGCGGCGCGAGGTCTTTGTCGAGGCCAAGGTCGGGTCCTCCGCCGCAGGGGACACGCCCCACCTCTCCACGCATCACCCCGAGAGGAGTGGCGCGGTCCGCTCCTTCGAGCCGACCGGCCACCGGCACACCGCCGAGATCATCCAGGAGTTCGGCTCCGGCCAGCCGCTCGCCGTCCACTTCAGCGCCACGGCCATCGAGGCCGTCCGCGGCGTCCTGGCCACCTGCCACATCTTCGTCAAGGAGGGGGTCGAGGAGAAGGACCTCTGGAGGGCCTACCGGGCCGAGTACGGCGACGAGCCCTTCCTGCGGATCGTCAAGGAGCGGCAGGGCATTTATCGCTACCCCGAGCCGAAGCTTCTCGCCGGGACCAACTTCTGCGACGTCGGATTCGAGAAGGACGCCCGGGGCTCCCGCGTGGTCGTCATGGCCGCCCTGGACAACCTGGTGAAAGGGGCCGCCGGCAACGGCGTCCAGGCCATGAACGTCTCCTGCGGCCTGCCAGAGACCGCCGGCCTGGAATTTCCCGGGCTGCACCCGGTATAGCTCATGGCTCATGGCTCTTGGCTCATGGCTCATGGCTGATGGTACCCGACGCGAAGACATGAGCGATCAGCTATCAGCCATGAGCTGCTTCTGAGGGCGGAGAATGCTCGTCGTCAAGATCGGTGGGGGATCGGGCATAGGGATCGAGCCCGCGGTGGCGGACCTCACGGAGATCCTCCGCGCCGGGCGCAAGGTCGTCCTCGTCCACGGCGCCTCGGACGAGACCAACGTCCTGGCAGAAAAGCTGGGAAGGCCGCCGCGCTTCGTGACCTCTGTCTCGGGGATCGAAAGCCGGTTCACCGACCGGGAGACCCTGGAGATCTTCGAGATGGCGTACTGCGGGAAGGCCAACAAGGCCGTGGTGGAGGCCTTCCAGCGGCGAGGGGTCAACGCCGTCGGCCTCTCGGGCCTGGACGGCCGGATCTTCGAGGGGAGGCGAAAGGATACCCTCACGGTGGTCGAGGGAGGGAAACGCAAGGTCCTGCGCGGCGACTACACGGGGAAGGTCGAGCGGGTGAACGCGGGGCTTATCGCCCTGCTCCTGGATCACGGGTATCTGCCCGTCCTCTGCCCCCCGGCGAGCAGCTTCGAGGGCGAGGCGGTCAACGTGGACGGGGATACGGCCTCCGCCATGCTCGCCGCCGCGGTGAAGTCGGAGGAGTTCATCATGCTCTCGAACGTGCCGGGGCTCCTCCGCGACCTCAACGACCCGGCCTCCCTCGTGGCGCGGATCCCGGCCAAGGCGATCGACGACTTCATGCCGCTGGCGCAGGGCCGGATGAAGCGAAAGCTCATGGCCGCCGCCATCGCGCTCACGGCCGGGGTCGGGCGCGTCATCCTGGCCGACGCCAACGTCGAGACCCCGGTCACCTCCGCCCTGGCGGGCCGGGGGACGGTGATCCAGTAGCCAGGGGATTGGAGAAGCTGGCAGCCAGCAGCTGGCAGGGGGCAGCGTACGGCGAACCCATTCTGTTGAGTCTCCCCAGTCCGTTGAGTCCTCAGTCGGTAAACTCAACCTTTTTCACCCCCGGACGGGCCCATGCAGGTCAAATCTACAGAAGATCGGTTCTCCGTCGGTGTGTATCAGAAGCGCGACCTGGTCATCGTCCGCGGGCAGGGTGCCCGGGTGTGGGACGAGGCCGGTCGGGAGTACGTCGACTGCGTGGGGGGCATCGGCGTCGCCAACGTGGGCCACTGCAATCCCGCCGTGGTGGCGGCGATCCACGACCAGGCCAGCCGCCTGATCACCTGCAACGAACTCTACTACAACGACGCCCGGGCCCGCTGCCTGGAGCGGCTGGACCGGATCACCCCCGAGGGGATCGATCGGTTCTTCCTCTGCAACTCCGGCACCGAGGCGGTCGAGGGCGCCATCAAGTTCGCGCGGATGGCCACCGGGCGGAAGCGCGTGGTGGCCGCCATGCGCGGCTATCACGGCAAGACCCTGGGCTCGCTCAGCGCCACCTGGGAGAAGAAGTATCGCGACCCCTTCGCCCCGCTGGTCCCGGACTTCGCCCACGTGCCGTACAACAATGTCGCGGAGTTCGAAAAGGCCATCGACGACCAGACGGCCGCCGTGATCCTGGAGCCGGTGCAAGGCGAGGGGGGCGTGCGCCCGGCCTCGCCCGAGTTCTTCCACGCGGTCCGCAAGGCCTGCGACGCCCGGGGCGCCCTCTTCATCATCGACGAGATCCAGACCGGCTTCGGCCGGACCGGTCGCCTGTTTGCCTGCGAGCACCTCGGCGTCCTGCCCGACATCCTCACCATGGCCAAGGGGATCGCCGGGGGGATCCCCATGGGGGCCATCGGTATCGACCGGCGGGTGGGAGATATCGAGAAGCAGTCCCACACCTCCACCTTCGGCGGGAACCCCCTGGCCTGCGCCGCGGCCGTGGCCGCCATTGACTATCTCGTGGAGCAGGACCTGCCGCGCCAGGCGGCGGAGAAGGGGGAATATTTCCTCCGGCGCCTGCGGGATATCGGCAGCCCCCGCATCCGCGAGATTCGCGGGCTGGGCCTCATGATCGGCGTGGAGCTGAAGGAGAAGGCGGGTGCCCTGGCCCAGGCCCTGATGCAGGAAGGGATCCTGGTCCTCCTCGCGGGCTCGACCGTTCTCCGCTTCCTCCCACCCCTGGTCATCACCTTGGGGGAGATCGACGCCGTCGTCAACGCGCTCGCCAAGATCCTCGTCGCCGCACCCGGAGCCGCCGCCGAATGAGCGGCGTCCCTCCCTCCCTCGCATTCTGCTGGCTGCCCGCTGGCTAACCCATGGACCCGGTCGGGCTCTTGCAGCGGATGGTCGAGATCCCCTCCCTGTCGGGCGAGGAGGCCGCGCTGGCGGCCTTCCTGGTCGAGAGCATGGACTCGCTCGGCTTCCGGGCCTCGGTGGACCCGGCGGGCAACGCGGTCGGGGTCCTGGGCGACGGTCCCGTGGAGATCGTGCTCCTCGGTCACATGGACACCGTCCCCGGTGTCGTGCCGGTCCGGGTCGAAGACGGACAGCTCTACGGCCGGGGGAGCGTGGATGCCAAGGGGTCGCTGGCGGCCTTCATCGCCGCCGTGGCCCAGGTCGGCCCGCTCCCCGGAAAGCGAATCATCGTGGTGGGAGCCACCGAGGAGGAGGCCGCCAGCTCCAAGGGGGCGAGGCACGCGAGCCAGGTTTTCCAGCCCGCGTGCTGCGTGATCGGCGAGCCGAGCGGGGCTCACGCCGTGACCCTGGGCTACAAGGGACGGATCGTGTGCGCCTATGAGGCGAGCGCGACTGCCACCCACTCCGCCTCGAAGGAGGGCAGCATCCTGGAGAAGGGGGTGGAGTTCTGGAACCGGATCAGGCGGTGGGCCGACGAGTCCAGCGCGGGGAAGAAGATGTTCGACCGTCTGGACCCTGCGCTCCGCGAGATCCGGAGCGAGCATGACGGGTTGACGGAGTCCATCCAGCTCCGGCTCTCCATCCGTATCCCTCCGGGCCTTTCTCCGGAGGCCGTCCGCCGGCACGTGGAAGGCCTCTCGACCGAGCCTGGGCAGCTCCGATTCTGGGGGGCCGACCCGCCCTACCGGGCCGAGAAGAACACGCCGCTGGTCCGGGCCTTCCTCAAGTCCATCCGCGAGCAGGGGGGCGATCCCGCCTTCAAGGTGAAGAGCGGGACCTCGGACATGAACGTGGTCGGCCCCGTCTGGAACTGCCCCATGGTGGCCTACGGCCCGGGCGACTCCAACCTGGACCACACCCCCCACGAGCATCTGGACCTCGCAGAGTACCGCCTGGCCATCGCCATCCTCGCCCGCGTCCTCAGGCTGCTCTGAGTGCTTGGCAGGGCGGTGGCTTCCAGCCCGCCGCACATCGCGATCGGGGCTTGTGCTGCCGCTCAGCCAATCACTCACCACCGCCCCTAAATCGTTTGACCCGCGCCGCGATTTCTGGCATAACCACCCCTCGGCGGAATCACAGTCCGATCCGGCGCCGGCGCGGGGGCCACGGCTCCGCAACCATCACGGAACGACCAACCACGGGACACCTGCGGTCATCGCACCGAGGTAGATGGGTATGTCACACGCTGAATGGCTGCTCCCCTCGATCGTGTTCGTTCCCTTCGCCGCGGCGATCCTGGCGCTGGGCATCGGGCGGATCACCGGGCGACACACCGGGATCCTCATGGTGCTGACCGCCGTCGGCTCCTTTGTCCAGGGACTCCAACTCCTCCAGGCGAGTTGGGCGGGCGCGCCAGCCGAATTCATCCGCCCCTGGATCCCGGGACTCAACATCCAACTGGGATTGCGGGGCGACGCCTTTGGCCTCTTCTTTGCCCTGCTCATCTCCGGGATCGGCGCACTGGTGGGCGCTTACTCCATCCCCTACATGCCTCGCCTGGCGCCGGTCCGTCTCGGCCAGTACTACGCGGCCCTGCTGGCCTTCATGGGCTCGATGCTGGGGGTGGCGCTCTCCGACGACCTGATCCTGCTCTTCATCTTCTGGGAGATCACCAGCCTCGCTTCGTTCCTCCTCATCGGCTTCTGGTACGAGCAGGAGGACGCCCGGCATGGGGCCATGACTGCCCTGCTGGTCACCGCACTGGGAGGCCTGGCAATGCTCGTCGGCTTCATCATCGCCGGCCTGGTCAGCGGCACTTTCAGCCTGAGCCAGCTCACCCAGGACAGCGCGCTCCGGCGGACCCTCGCCGGCTCGCCCCTCTTCGAGCCGGCCCTACTTCTGATCCTGGGCGGTGCCCTGACCAAGTCGGCGCAGTGGCCGTTCCACTTCTGGCTCCCCGGCGCCATGGTTGCCCCCACGCCCATCTCGACGTACCTTCACGCCGCCACCATGGTGAAAGCCGGGGTCTTCCTCCTGGGACGCATGCTCCCCCTCTTTGGGGACGCGCCCACCTGGTCGCTGGTGCTGGTCCCGGTGGGCCTGGGGACTCTTGTTCTCACCGCCTTCCAGGCCATGGGAGAGACCGACATCAAGGCCATCTTGGCCCGCACCACCCTCGCCACGCTGGGACTGCTCACCTTCCTGTACGGTCTCAAGGCCCCGCAGCAGGATGCCCTGCAGATGCTCTCGCACGCCGCGTACAAGGGCGCGCTGTTCCTGGTGGCCGGCATCGTCGAGCACGCAACCCACACCCGGGACATCCGGCAGCTCGGCGGCCTCCGGCGGAAGATGCCGGTCACCTTCTGGATCTGCCTGCTGGCAGCGCTCTCCATGGCAGGCGTGTGGCCATCCTTCGGCTTCCTGGCGAAGGAGGCGTTGTATGACACCCTCCTCCAGGGAACCGTGCTGACCGGCTGGGGTCCACCCTGGGTGGTCATCGCCTTGGCCGTCCTGGCCAACGCTCTCCTCTTCGCCGTGGCCTGCCGGATCGTCATCGGGGTCTTCTTGGGTCGGCCGGCGCCCCACGTCGAGCACGCCCACGAGCCGGGGGCGGGTCTCTGGCTCTCGCCCGCAATCCTGGCGGCCACGGCCCTTGCCTTCAGCCTCTTTGCACCCCTCAGCGGGGAACTGGTCAACCGTTTCTCCTCCAGCCCCCGGGCGGACCTGCACCTCTCGCTGGTGCCGACCCATCTCGGGCCGCTGGTCCTGTCGGTCGTCACCGCCGTCCTGGGCATCCTGCTCTACATTGGCGGACGTGGGACCGAGGGGGCCGGGCGGGCAGTCCTGCCCACCATGCAGCGCCTCTGGGACGGGCTGCTGGATGCCGTGATTGCGGCGGCGATCGGCTTCAGCCGGCGCTGGCAGAGCGGGTCTCTTCGCTGGTACTTCTCCGGGACCCTGGCCTTCACCGTGGGGCTCTGCGGCACGGCCCTCTGGTGGGCGGGCGTGCCGATTCTCCGGGCCCCCATCAGCCTCGCGGAGATGCCCTGGTACGGGCTGGTCCTCTGCGGCATGCTCACCGTCTCGGCCGTGATGGTGGTGCGGTCCGCCACCCGGATCGGCGCCGCCATCGCCCTCACCACCAACGGGTTCCTGACCGCGCTGATCTTCGTGGTGTACCGGTCGCCGGACATCCTGCTGACGCAGATCCTCATTGAATCGGTGTCCACGATCTTCATCCTGCTCGTGATCTACTTCATGCCACCCTTCCGCACGGAACGCCTGTCCGCCATGGCGCGTCTGTTGAACCTCGGCATCGCCGGGGCGGTCGGGCTGGCCATGTTCGTCTTCATCCTGCTCAGCACCAGCCCAGCCTTCCGGGAGACCAGGAACCTCGCGGCCGACTACCTCACGCGCTCGATGGCCGAGGCCGGCGGGGCGAACGCGGTCAACGTCATCATCGTGGACTTCCGGGCCATCGACACCAACGGGGAGATCACAGTCCTGGTGGTGGTGGGCCTCGTCGTCTTCGGGCTTCTCCGGGCCAGGAGGAAGACGACATGAGCGGCGACCCGATCCTCCGGACTGTGGCCCGCGTCGCCGTGCCCCTGACCGTGTGGGTCTCCCTGGTGATCTTCCTACAGGGCCACAACCTGCCGGGAGGCGGATTCATCGCCGGGGTCATGGCCGCGGCGGCTGGGGCCATGTACCTCCTGGCCTTCGGGCCGGCGCGGGCCGCGCGCTTCACCTGGTGGAAGGTCTCGGTCTTCGGGCTGCTGGTCGCGGTGACGACTGGCGCGGTGCCGTTCCTCCTGGGGCGAGCCTACATGCAGCACGCCATCTGGCATTTCGACCTGCCGCTCATCGGGCAATACGAGCTGCCCACGGCCACGTTCTTCGACCTCGGCGTCTACCTCATCGTGCTGGGGACGCTGATGACCATCTTCGTGGAGCTGGCACAGGAGGGACGCTGATGGAACTGCCCATGGCCATGGCCATCGCCGTCCTGTACGCGGCCGGGACCTTCATGATCTTGCGGCCCAACCTGATCCGCATGGTGATGGGCTTCGGTCTGTATTCCAACGCCACCAACCTGTTGCTCATCACGGTGGGCGGCTACACGCGCACCAGCGGCGCCCCCTTCGTGGGCAAGGACCCGGGTTCGGCGGTGGGCCTGATGGATCCGCTCCCGCCGGACATCATCCTGACCGCCATCGTGATCAGTTTCGCCGTGAGCGCGCTCTTCCTCATCATCTGCTACCGCGTGTACGCCGATCACGGAACCGATAACCCCGAGGAGCTCCGGGTGGACGACGACTTCGGGCACGAGGCGGAAGCCTGGCTGGATGGGGCGGCCCGCGGGGTGCGCGAGCTGCACCGCGACGATGGGGAAGGCCAGGCCCGCGGGCCGCTCAGCCTGCTGCCGACGGGTGAGCCCCGGCCGACCGCCAACCCCGGCCACCCCGCAAAGGCGGACTGCCCGTGAACAGCCTGATCCTTCCCCTCTTGGTGCCGTTCCTCACCGCCCTGGTCCTGGCGCTCCTGAACGGGCATTGGCGCCTGGAGCGCGCGGTGGCCTTGTTGTCGAGCCTGGGCCTGACCGCCTGGGTGTTCTGGCTGCTCTGGTATGTGGACGCGCACGGCCCTCAGGCCGGCATCATTGGCGGCTGGATGGCCCCCTGGGGCATCGCCTTCGTCGCCGACCGGCTTGCCGCGATCATGCTCTGCTTCTCCATGAGCCTCGGGACCATCGTCCAGGCTTACTCCTGCTGGACCGTGACCGAACAACAGCAGCGATACTTCTTCTTCCCTCTGATGCATATCATGCTTCTCGGGGTCAACTGGGCCTTCATCACCGGCGACCTGTTCAACCTCTTTGTGGCGTACGAGGTCATGCTGCTCGGCTCCTATGGCATGATGATGGTCGGGGCGAGCAAGGCCCAGGTCCGGCAGACGCTCAAGTACGTCGCCATCAACAGCATCGGCTCCACGCTGTTCGTGGTGGGGTGCGGCGTGATCTACGCCACGGTGGGGACCCTGAACATGGCGGATCTCTCAGTGCGGACCGCCGCCCTCCCCGGCGAGCGGGCGGGCCTGGTGACGGCCGCCTCGATGCTGCTCCTGGTGGTGTTCGGCCTCAAGGCGGCCACCTTCCCCCTGACCTACTGGCTGCCGGACTCGTATCCGGTGGTGCCGCCCGGGGTCATCGGCTACTTCGCCGGGCTCCTCACCAAGGTGGGCGTCTACTCGCTACTGCGGGTCTTCGTGCTGTGCTTTCGCCAGGAAGGCAGCGCGTTCGCGTACGACACGCTACTTTTCCTGTCCGGCTTCACGATGCTGCTCGGCGTCATGGGGGCGATGTGCCAGTGGGAGATCCGTCGGCTGCTCTCCTGGCACATCATCAGCCAGGTGGGGTACATGATCATGGGGATCGGCCTGGCCGGCAGCCCCGACCCCCGCGTCGTGCGGCTGGCCATCGCCGGGACCATCCTGCACGTTGGGCACAACATCGTCGTGAAGTCCTGCCTGTTCCTGATAGGCGGGATCGCCGAGCGGATCACCGGGAGCCAGCAGCTCAAGCAGATGGGAGGCATTCTGACCCTGGCGCCGGGCGTGGCCGGGCTCTTCCTCGTGGCGGCGATGTCCCTGGCAGGCGTGCCCCCGTTCTCCGGATTCCTCAGCAAGTTGGTGCTGCTCTGGGCCGGCGTGTCGGGGGGGAATTACGTGGTGGTCCTGGCCGCGAGCCTCACCAGCCTCCTCACGCTGTACTCCATGACCAAGATCTGGTCCTACGCCTTCTGGCGGGACAAGAGCCGGGAGGCGGCCATGGCTCCCTACCGCGGCATGATGCTCCCCACAGCGGTGCTGGTGGTCCTGGCCATCCTCCTGGGTGTCTGCGCCCAGCCGGTGGTTGGCCTCGCCACTCGCGCCGCGGACACCTTGACCCAGCCCGAGGAGTACATCCGCGTCGTCTTAAGCGCCAGGGCGCAGCGGACGGCCGAGATGGCCCGGCCCGAAGGGGCGCGCCTGGCCAGTCTCCCGGAGGAGCGCAGATGATCCGTCGCCTCTTCTATGCTGTCGTCTATCTCTTCCGCTTCCTGAAGGAGCTGGCCCTGGCAAACTACCAGGTGGCGAAGCTGGTCCTGTCGCCGGCCATCAAGCTCAAGCCGGGCTTCCTCTCGATCCCCCTGGATGCCAGAACGGACTTGGAGATCACGGGATTTGCCAACTCCATCACGCTGACGCCGGGCACCATCTCGGTGTACGTCCCCGACGACCGGCACGCCATCGTGATCCACGCCATCGACGTGGGCGACGATCTGGACGGCCTGCGGCAGGCCACCAAGGCCGCCCTGGAGGCCCCCATTCTGCGCTTCACGCGCTAGGAAGGCAGAGCCATGAGCCCCTTTCTCGCCGCCGTCCTGAAGCTGTGCCTGTCCGCCCTGCTGCTGAGCGGTATCATGTGCCTGTACCGGATGATCATCGGGCCGAAGGCCGCCGACCGGGCCGTGGCCTTCGACACGCTGGCCATGATCTTCATCGGGATCATCTGCGTCCTGTGCATCCAGTGGGATTCGGCGCTCTACTTCGACGCCGTGTGGATCCTGATGCTGGTGGGTTTCCTGGGCTCGGCCTCCATCGCCAAGTACCTGGAAAAGGGGCGGGTGTTCTGATGCCGACCCTCATCGAAGCCCTCGTCGCCGCCCTGCTCCTGACCGGCACCTTCCTGATCGTCCTGACGGGCATCGGCTTGATCCGGTTTCCCGACGTGTTCTGCCGCATGCACGCGGCGGGCAAGGCCGGCACCCTCGGGGTCATCCTGATCGTGGTGGGGACGGTGGTGCAATTTGCCGGCAGCGGCAACGACGTCACGCTGCGCGGCCTGCTGGCCGTATTCTTCCAGCTCCTCACGGCGCCCGCGGCCACCCATCTCTTGGCGCGGGCGTGCTACGTCTGCGAGTATCCCCTGTCGGAACGGACCGCAGTGGACGAACTGCGGGCCTTCCTTCCCTCGAGGCCCGACGAGGTCTTCAACCGGGAGTGATCCGGCCGGCTGAACAGGCCGCCTCGCGCATCGACAAGAAAAGAAACGGGGTGCCCCGTTCCCGGACCACCCCGTTCATTCTCTCGGAGATCGCCTGCTACCTCAGCATCGCCTCCAGGTGCTTGGTGATGTCGGGCGCCTCCAGTTCTCCCACGACCTGCTGGATCAGCTTCCCGTCCTTGCCGATGAAGAGCGTGGTGGGTGTCGCCTCCACCTTGTAGAGCCCGCCCACCACCCCGGAAGCGTCCCGACCGACCGGATAGGGCACCTTGTAGACCTGCACGAACAGCCGGGCCAGTTGCTCCGTGTCCCAGGAGACATTCACGCCGAGAAACACCACGCCCTTTGCCTTGTACTTCTCGAATGCCGCTGCCAGGACGGGAGCCTCCCGTTGACAGTGCGGTCACCCCGAGTGCCAGAAGTTCACGACCACAGGCTTTCCCTTGAACTCCGACAGGGAAATCTGCCGGCCATCCAGCAGCGCCAGGCCGAAGAGAGGCGCAGGCTGTCCGACCGTCGGCACCACCAGGGCCGCCCCCATCAGGCACACCACGAACCCCATCACCATCACACCCCCGAGGAGTCTCACGCTCGATCCTCCGTTTCTCCGTCTCCCCGCCTTGTCCATGGATCTCTCGTACGACCGCCGATCGGGTCGCGGACCCGGACGATCAGCGGTTCGCCTCCTCCCCTTCCGCCCGCACCAGGAGGAGCGGCCGGCCCAGCCGCTGCATCAGCTTGGGGGTGAGGCTCCCCGACCAGAAGCCGTCCATGGCACCCTTGGCGTGCGTGGCCATCACCACCAGGTCCGCCCCCACCTTGTCGGTCGCTTCGATCACCGACGCCGCCGGTTCTCCCCGGCTGACCTGCGACGTCGTGGGCACCCCCTCCTGGATCAGCCTTCCCGCGAGTTGCCTCAAGTATTCGTCCCCTCCGCTCTCCGCCAGGTCGAGGAGGGCCCGCTTGGCCATCGGCATGAACACCCGGGTGGCCGCCTCGGGCCCGGTCAGCGTTTGTGCGGTCGGCACCACCAGGATCAGGTGGAGGGCCGCGTGCCAGGCCTGCGCCAGGCGGGAGGCGATCGGCAGGGCGGGCTCGTGCGCCGCGGTCCCGTCCAGGGGGACCAGGATCTTGCGCGGCACGAACGCTGGCGCCCCTCCCTCCGCAGTCGGATTCACCAGGAGAATGGGGGTCGTCCCCCGCTGGAGGCCGCGCAGTGCGATGCTGCCGAAGAGCGACCTCCGCAGCCCGCCCTGGCCGTGCGTCGAGAGCACCACCAGGTCGGCCCCGAGTTCCCGGGCATGGGCCATGAGGGAGTCCGCGACGTCGCCTTCCTTGGACCGGTGGACGTGCAACTCCACGGTCCGATCCCGGAAGACCGGTCGCCCCGCCACCTCCTCGAGGTACGCCTGCGCCTCATCGGCATCCGTGAGGTGAGGCTGACCGTGCACGGTCTCCGGGGCCCGCTCCTCGATGATGTGGAGCAGGGTCACCTGGGCGCCGAATCCATCCGCCATGGCCGCCGCGGTCGGCAGCACCGACTCTGCGAGCTTCGATCCGTCCAGGGGCACCAGGATGTGTCGGATCACGGAACTCACCCTCCGATCCAGATGATCTGATACAGCAGGAAGAGGTTCAATGCAATGATCAAGAGCGTCACCAGGCTGGCGAGGAGCGTCGTCAGCCGGCGGTTGGCCAGGACCCCCATCAGCTCGGACCGGGCGGTGAAGAGCACCAGCGGCACCAGGGCGAAGGGGAGGCCGAAGCTGAGCACCACCTGGCTGAGGACCAGCGTGCGCGTCGGCTCCATGCCGACCGCGATCACGACGAGCGCCGGGAGCATGGTGAGCAATCGGCGGAGCCAGATCGGGATCCCGAAATGCACGAACCCCTGCATGATCACCTGCCCGGACATGGTGCCGACCGTCGAGGAGGACAGACCGGATGCCAGCAGCGAGATGGCGAAGACCCAGCTCGACGCCTGACCCAGGAGCGGCGTGAGCGTCTGATGCGCCTGCTCGATGGTCCCCACCGTCGTCAAGCCCTTCTGGTAGAACGTGGAGGCGGCCATGACCAGCATCGCCCCGTTCACCAAGCCGGCCACGCCCATGGCGATGGTCACGTCCACGCACTCGTAGCGGAACAGGCGGCGCAACTGCTCGGGCTGGCGCGTCACGATGCGTCCCTGGGTCAGGGCCGAGTGGAGGAACACGACATGCGGCATCACCGTGGCGCCCAGGATGCCCGTGGCGAGCAGGACGCTCTCCGTCCCGCTGAACGTCGGCACCACGGCGTGGTAGGCGATCTCCCCCCAGTCGGGTCGTCCCAGGAAGGTCTCGATGACATAGCAGAAGGCGATGACCCCGACCAGCGAGGTGATGATCGCTTCCAGGGGGCGGAAGCCGCGCCGCTCCAGCGCCAGGATGGCAAATGTGGCGAGCCCCGTGAGCAGGCCCGCGACGAAGAGCGGCATGCCGAACAGCAGGTTGAACCCGAGCGCTGCCCCCAGGAACTCGGCCAGGTCCGTGGCCATGGCGACGCACTCCATCAGCACCCACATGACCCAGACGACCCAGCGGGGGAACTGATCGCGGCACATCTCGGCCAGGTTCTTTCCGGTGGCGATTCCCAGCTTGGCGGAGAGGGCCTGGACCAGCATGGCCATCAGGTTGCTGGCAACGATGACCCAGAGCAGCATGTACCCGAACTGGGCCCCGCCCGCGATATTGGTGGCGAAGTTCCCGGGATCCACGTACGCCACGCTGGCGATGAAGGCCGGCCCGAGGAACGGCAGGAGCCGCCGGTACCAGCCCTCGGGACTGCGCCCCTCCAGCACCTCGGTCGCGGCGGCGAGGGTCCGCTCGTCGCCCGGTCGGGCGCTCGGGGGGGGCTTGGCAGGCGTAAATTGACCTCGTGGCATCCCGTCGCTGTCCATGAGACCTCGCAATCAAGACGTTCGGCTTCCGCCGGAACTCCGGGGACCGGTGGAAAGGCTGGCCTACGGGCGGACGATCAATCGCCCATCCATGAGGCCGGGGTGCAGGGAACACGTATATGCGAACTCCCCGGAACGGGAAGGAGTGAATCGTAGGCTGGCGGACTCGCCCGGCTGGAGCGGCTTCGGGGTTCGGATGCCCAGCCCCACCAGGACGAAGTCGTGGGCAATGGCCCCCGACTCTGCGTTGCGAACGGTGAGTTCCACGGGGATGCCGCGCCGGACCAGGAGCGGGGGGTTCACCTCATTGAACTTCCCTGCCTTGGCCTGCAGGAAGATGCTCTGCTGCGCGGCCTCCCCCTTTCGCGAGACGACCCGCTGGCCGAGGGCGAGACCACCGGCCGCCAGGACGCACGAGGCGATGCTGATCCACAGGATGGTTCTGACTGACATGACGCCTCCGTCGATTGCCCGCTCAGAACTGGACGAGGAGGCTCGTGAGATACATGATGGCCAGCCCAAGTACCAGCCCCAGAACGTTCGCCGCGCCTCCCGCGGTCTCACGGGCATCGCGGGCCATCAGCTTCAGCAACTCGTACACCACCTGAAAGATCGCCCCCGCCCCCAGGGCGAGAAAGAATATGGACCAGACGGCGGAGTGTGTCAATCCGCCGAACCAGATCCCCGCGACCGTGGGAGCCCCCGCCAAGAGACCCATCGCCAACAGAGAGCGGAGCCGGGCCCCATCCCGCGCAATGGGGGCCACCACGCCGAAGCCCTCGGTGGTGTTGTGGATGGTGAAGCCCACGATCAGGAATGTCCCCAGGGCGACGTTTCCGAGGGCATAGGCCGCGCCGATGGCCAAGCCTTCTCCCAGGTTGTGCAGGCCGATGCCCGCCGCGATCATGTAGGCAAGGGCCAATCGCCGGTCACCCGGGACGCCGGACTCCCCACGACCCATGGTTCGCTGGCCCACGGCCATCAGACCCAGGAGCCCCAGGCTGACCCCGATCAAGATGATCCCCACCCCCTTGAACGCACCCGGGATCTTCCCCGCCGCCTCCAGCGCCTCCTTCAAGGCATCCACCCCGAGGAAGATGAGCAGGCCGGCTGTGAGGCTCAGGAAGAAATGAAACCAGCGCTCGCGCACCCGCCGGAGGAAGGGGAACCAGAGGAAACCCAGATACACGGGGATGACCCCCACGTAGATGCCCAGCAAGGCGAAGCCCCCCAGCGTCTTCAGGGTTGGCCTGGGAGTCTCGGTGGCGACCTCCACCTTCCGCTTGAAGGCCAGGCCGTTGCTGCTGATGACCTTCACCTCCACCGGGTCGCCCGGCTCCCAGGGATAGGGAATGGTGACGGTGGCCTGCTGCATCCGGCCCAGGGTTGCCCCCGGACTCACGGCGAATTGCCAGAGCGCGTCGTTCACCGCAACCTGGGCGATCCTCACCGCATCCGGCCCGGTATTCCGCAGCGTGGCCACGACCTCCCCGGGGAGGAACACGATCCGCTCGAACTCGAGCTTCAGCAAGGCATCCGGTGAGATGGGCGGCTTCCCGATCAGCCGCTCTCCGTGCAGCAGGAACAGTCCCACCATCGCGACCAGGAGGGCCACGGGCAAGAGGATCAGGAGCCAGGCCCAGGGCTGCCACGCGGCTCCCCCCATCTGTGCGGTGTCCAGCGTCTTCTCCTGCGCTCGCATCGCTCATCCTCGAGACCCCCGAGAGACTCGGGGGTCATGCTGTTTACCCCTGCTCGACCTTGGCCCGGACGTCGAACAACCCCATCCAGCCCAGCTCCGCGAATTCACTCTGGTGCGCGTGGAACATGAACTTGCCAGGGTGGTTGTAGGTGAACTCCAGGATGCAGCGCTCCCCCTGGCACAGCATCACCGTGTCGGTGATCTCGGAACTCGTCAGGCTGGTCCCGGTCCGGTAGAGCTTGAAGACGTTGCCGTGAAGGTGGAACGAATTGATCAGGTCGAACTCCAGGAGATTGACCACGTAGATCCGCACCGGCTCTCCCACCTGGAGGGGGATGGGGTGATCCGCGTAGTAGTTGGCGATCCCGTTCACCGTGTAGAACTCGTTTTCCCCGTCCAGGTCCGTGTCGAAGCCGTTCATCACCATGACCAGCTCCTTGGCCGGGGGGCGGGGGGTCTTCGGGTCGACGATGAACGTCCCGTAGAGTCCCTTGTGGATGTGCTTCTTCAGGGGCATCACGTGACAGTGGTAGAGGAACAGACCGAAGGGCTCCGCCACGAGCTCGTAGTCGTAGCTGTCGCCCGGGGGCACGATCTCGAACACCCCGTCCATATTCGACCGATGGATCCCGTGGAGATGGACGGTGTGCGGCATGGAGCCCTCGTTGCGGAAATGGATGAGGAGGCGGTCCCCCTCCGTGCAGCGGATGGTCGGCCCCGGCACCGCCCCGTTGAATGTCCACGCGGGAAACGTCACCCCTTTGGCCACCTGGATCTCCCGATCGAACGCCGTCAGGGTGTATTCCCGCTGGACCTGTCCGCCCGGAAGCCGGGTGACCTTCCCGTAGTCGAATGCCGTGAGGATCTGCATCGGATCCGGCGCGCCCGCCGCCTGACGCTCCGTCGGGATCGGGCGGCCCGGCACATGCTGGGCGGGATTGGGATGGATCATGCCTGTCGAGGCCGGGCTGGGCCCCTGCAGGTCCGTGGCCGCGACCGCGACCCCGGTCACCCCGATTCCCGCCGGGAGACCCCACGCCAGAAACTGTCGCCTGCTGATGCGGGACATTTTCTTCACCTCGCCCGTGTGTCGCCGCCGGCGTCCGCCGCCACCTGGATGTGCCGGGCGAGCTCGCGGCCCAGGATGTGCGAAGCCTCCCCCGTCTTCACCGTGATCGGCCCGTTGAACGGGGCCTTCTCCAGAACCTTCACGGCCGCGTTCGGAACCAGGCCGCGCGCGCCGAGATAGCGAAGCATCTCCGCATCCGGATTGCTGACCTGGCTGATGACCCCCGTGGCGCCCGGCTCCAGATCCGCCAGAGGGCCCAGCACTGCCGCCTCCACGGTTCCGTCCTTCCCGGGAATCGGCTCTCCGTGGGGGTCCCGGGTGGGCCGGCCGAGGGCCTGGAAGATCTTCTCCTCAAACTCCTCGGAGATCACGTGCTCCAGCCG
>DATIFO010000036.1:0-5622 GCA_035455275.1 Methylomirabilis sp. (SeqCode)
CTCATAGTGGTAACCGGCGGCGCGAATCTTGGTGAGGGTCTCGTCGAGGGCCTTCTTGCGCTCTTCAAGCGTCATGGGGAGTCCCTTCCCGTTGAACAGCGTGGGTTTGGCCGCCTTGTCGCCTGACTCCATCTCTCCGAATGCCGGTCTCGTCAGGCAGGATCAAAGCCAGCCGCATAGACTTCACCGTTGGACACTGGCCCTCCAGTCAAGGGGCGCTGTCTGACGAATAGCTCATTATCCGGCGGGCCCTGCGCCGGAGAGGCCGACGAGAGCCGGGTCGGGCCCGCCGGACAAGACGGGTTGAACGGAGCCGCTGGCCTGGAGACTTTGGGCATTCTATCCGAACCCCGGGGGCGAGGGAAGGGGTGTTCGCGCACACGGTCCCGAGACGCCCTCTCGCACCGGGGGTGGATCGAGGGATGGCGGGGGACATCCGGGCCCCGGTGGGTCAACGGCGACACGCGGGAGGCACAGGCCGCTCTCCCCTCCGCGGCTGCCGGGGCGTGGGGATGGCGGGGGGGGCTGCAGACCAACGGGCCCTCCATCACGGCTTGGCGCAAGAGGGCGGGACCGCAGGGCATGGGGAGCCCTCACGAGAGCGCGTCAATGGCGGGGGAGGGATTCTTTGAGAAGCGGGCAACGGCCTGGGAGAGCGGGGTAGCTGTCCCGGGTGGGACGGCTACCCCGCGTGCGAGGGGTCCCGGCGAGCTAGCCCCACTCCGAAATTCTTGAACCGCCATGAGGCCATGAACCGCAAGATTCAAGAGGCTCAGAGCGCTCACGCGTTCAGCCACGCCACCGCACCACGAGGTGTCTGCGGAAATTCGGCTCTGACACCCTTCTCTGACAGCTCAGGCGGCCCCCGGTGGCGTTTTGGCGGTTACACGTTTCTTCGGATCAGGGCTAGCTGTCGGATCGTTCGTGGTCGGACCGCTCCTCCTCGGGTCGCTCGTGACAGAGCGTGCAGCTAATCAACGTTCCGGCGGCCAGAGTGATCCGGTGGTTCCGGCACTTCCGCCCCTCGTCGCAGATGAGAGTGCGGGTCACCGGGAGACGGGCCAGCACTGACCCCTGGAGATTGGCTCCGTGGCACGCCCGGCAGGTGGCGCGGGGGACCCGCTCGAAGACCTCCTTGTGGTTGCGGTTCCAGTTGGCGTCAAGCGGGTGCATGCCATGGGGACCCGGCATGAGGCCGTCTGCGTCGAGGGCGCGGAACCGGGTGACCGAGAACCGGGTCGTCCCGTGGCAGACCGTGCAGTCGGTGAGCTTGCCGGCAAACCCCTGGAGCTGGACCGGGGTGACGTTGTCGTTCGCCGCCGGCGCGGGGTTGGGCCACTCGGCATGGGTGCTGCCGTGGCACGCCTCGCAGGTGACGCCCCCGTGACCCTTGCTCAGGCGGTAGAGCACCGGCTTGCCGTCGATCACGTTCTCGGCGAAGCGGCGGTTGGTGGCGAGGATGGGCTTGGCGTCGGGATCGGTGGTCCGGTACGCCTGGAGCAGCCGGATCCCGTCGGGCGCCGTGAGAACTCCGGCGGAGTTGGCGAGGTTACTGTTCACGTCCCCGGTGTGGCAGGACTGGCACAGAGGCTCGTTGGCCCAGGGGACGCGAGGCGTGGCGGGGTTCGTGTAGTAATCCGCCGCCAGGACAAAGGCGCCCGGGGTGGCCGGGGACACGTTCCCCGAGAAATCATTGCCTACCTGGGCGAGGTTCCCATGACAGTCTTGGCAGGCGGCGCCCGCCCCGAACATGACACCCCGGAAGCACTTCGTCACCTGCCCGGGGTGGCACTGGTAGCAGGTGCTGGCGAGGAAGGCGTCCCGGGTGGCCGTGGTGCGGCCCACCGGCGAGGGCATCTCCGGGAACAGCGGGGTGCCGTCGGGGTTCGTGAGGGTGGCGTGGAAGCTGTGGATGACGCGGGACATGCTCTTGTGGAGCGTCTGCCCGCGCCCGTTGGCGTCGGGATTGGCGGGACCCTTGGGACCGACGTGGGCTAGGTCCAGGGCGGGCGAGTAGTGGCAGACCTGGCACGAGACCGGCGTGTGGTGCTCCAGATCGGTTCCGTGGTTGCTGTCGTGGAGGCGCAGGATGTTGAGGTCGAAGGCGTACTCGATGCTCACGTCGACCGGGACCTGCCCGAACTGGGGATCGTCGAACCGTGTGGCCACCTGGAAGCCGAAGTTGTCCGTGGCCAGGCCGTTGCCGCCGTCCTGGGCCGAGGTGTGGCAGGCCTTGCAGTTCAGCTCCCCGGAGACGGGCGTCGGGGTGTCCAGGGTGGACAGGACGGTGCCGGCGGTGAGGCCCTGGGCGTTGCCGGGGGCCGCCAGCGCCTGGACGCGCATGAGGGGGAAGGGGTTGGACCGGCCCTGATCGTCAAAGGGGGCCATCGGGATGCCTTCGGCCGAGAACCAGTTGACGTCCGGTTGGGTGTAGCCGAAGGGGAAGGTCAGGAAGAACGGGAAGCTCGTGTAGAATAGCTTGAAGGCCTGGGGCGTGTTTGCGACGAAGGGCTCCGTGAAGGCGGGCGGCGCAGTCAGGCTTGGCATCGCCTGCTGGTCGGCGGTCAACTGATGATCCCCCAGGTAGAGCCGCTGGAGGTCGGGCACCGGCAGTCCGAGGTCCGGAGCGAGCGGGAACTGACTCAGGACGCCTGGCGGGTAATGCGGGTCGAAAGCGTCGAACGCGAGCGGGTGGCCCGTCCGCGGATTCAGGTCCCAGAAGTTGGTCTTGTAGACGCGGTCGGAGACCGGGTTGGCCAGGGCGGGGTCCTGCGGATTCGAGGCCCCGGAGTAAACGACCTGGGCCTGGGTCTGGTCGAGAATCTGCGGCCTGGGGCCCTTCTTGATCACCTGGGCGTGGAGGGTGTTGAAGGGGGGCAGGATGCTGACGTTGCGGTGGTCGAAGTCTCCGCAGTGCATCCCGAGATCGTTGGCCCCAACGACCTGGAAAGTGATCAGGCTCTCGCGGGGCCGCTCGGAGACCGAGGCGGCCGGCGGGGAGGTACGGTTCTGGCTGGTGGAGTTGATGGATAGCGTCGGGGTCTGCGCGGTGGCGACCAGCCAGGGAGTTGTCGTGAACAGGCTGACGGCGAGCAGCCCGGCGATGGCGCCGATTTGTCTCATGTGCTGTCTATGCATGGTCGGTCTCCTTCTCTGATGCGTGAGGCTCGACGACTGGTAACAGGGACCGGTGCGGCAGGCACGGGCGAGGCGGGGGGAGTCTGAGATGATGGACGTTACGCGCGACAAACACGGACACGTCTCCTCGAAGGGTAGGCGTGTCGCGTGGGGGCAGTTCGGGCGGTCGGACGGGGAACGGGAGGCGGAATCAGGTGGGGGAACTACACGAACACCCTCGAGACCCTACCCTTCGCTCGTGAGAACTGGGAGATTGGCTAGGTGTCTTGCTGGGCTGAAGCGGGCAGAGAGCTGGCGCAACGGGGTAACGACGGGGGACGGTGGCATGGGCGATCGCTCGGTGTCCGCTTGCTCCTCCGTTGGATTGCAGTTTCCAGAGCCTTATTTCATTTGTCCGGTCCGATTGTCAAGAGAAAAATGGTCGCGAATTCCTGGGACACCAAACTTATCTATGACGCTCTGCCGGCCTGGGTCCCCGGCTTTCCCCGCCGCACCCCGTCGAGTCTGGTGTCACCGGATTTACGTGCGCTTGCCGCTGCGCTCAGGTCACGATTAAGGCTCGCACATGACTTCACCATGGCTTCCTTGCGACTACACACCACACGCGATGCTCGACGACCATGGGGTCGGGGTATTTTCTACGCAGGAGGCGATTCAAAGCATCATCGAAGCGCAGCACCTCAGATGGAGAAAGGCCGCCAGAGCCCACCCCGTTGCATGTCCGCATCCTCCCGCGCCAACGAGCATGCGAGAACTCTTCATCGTGGTCGTAACAAAACGCCTCGACTAGTCCAAATCCCCCGTGGATCACTTGGTCAATTTGCTCGGGAAAGACTCCTGTCGATCCGGCCATGGTCCATGATGGATTGAACTCCAGAATCAGTTCCTCAGTCTCGCGTGCCACGGGGACATGCTCTGCCAAGTAAGAATAGTTAACGATAGCCAGGACACCACCCGGGCGAAGAACACGCTGTATCTCCAGCATCGCCGCGCCACTATCGAACCAATGCCAACACTGGCCGGCAGTCGCCAGGTCGAACGAGCTCGCATCCAGGCCGGTATTCTCCGCGCTGGCAATCCTGAAGTGCGTTTTGTCCTCCAGGTTCCGTTCCCTCGAAACGCGTTGTGCCGTGGCTATCTGTTCCGGGGATGTATCGATGCCCACGACGGAGCTACCACGTGCGGCAAGTTCCAATGCGATCGTTCCTGGGCCAGTGGCAAGGTCGAGCGATCGGGATCCTCGGATACAAGTAATAGCGTCGATTCTCTGATAGAAAGACGCGGGAAGCCCCGGGCGATAGGCTGCGTAGTCCTCGCTGTGTCTTCCGAAATCTATATTGCCCATGAGTCGCTAGAGCATATCAGATGGCGATCTTCCATCAAATCGTGCGCTGCCTTCGCAGTCTTGCTCGCGGTTCCAACGCTCGGCATCAGCGGCGGCGCGAAGCGCCGCCCGCTGCATGCCATTGTCATGCCGCTCCTGATTCAAGCGATGACCCGTTGCGCACGAGGACGATCTTGCCTGTCACGCCTCCCTTCCCGAGCAGCTCGTGCGCCTGTCTTGCCTCGGCAAGCGGAAATCGCTGCGCGATGAGTGGCTTGATCTTCTGCTGTTGAAGGAGGTCAAGCAGGGCGATCAAATCCTGTCGAAACAGTGCCGGCCTCAGCCGTTTGAGCCACTGGATGCTGTAGGGGGCCACCCGTTTCCGGCCCGGGAAAAGCCAGCCGCCGGCAATATACAGCCCGAAAATGGGGATTGCATGAAAGCGATGACGACGACCTGAACGCCCTGAAGCCAATCGGCCCCCACGTAGCGAGGAAGTAAGGCCATAGGCCACTACCGTCCCGCCAGGACGGAGAGCCTTCCTGGAACGCCAGATATGGGTGCCACCGATGCCGTCAAAGACAGCGTCCACGCCCTCGCCCGTGAGGCGGTGAATTTCTTTCACGAAGTCGAGCTGTCGGTAATCAATCGGGATACCGCCCAGGTCGGAAACGGCCGACGCCCCTCGCGATGAACAGGTACCGTACATCTCCAGCCCGGCGAGGCGCGCAAGCTGCAATAGTGCCGAGCCGACCCCGCCTGCCGCGCCGTGGATCAGCACGCGCTGGCCCCGTCTGACCTTCGCCGAACGATGCAGCATCTGGTACGCCGTGACGTAGTTCAGCACGAGGCTGACAGCCTCGGCGGCGTCCAACCCAGATGGCACCGGAACCAGTTCACGTTGCGGCAGGCAGACGAACTCCGCGTACGCGCCGCTGATCGGCAGCGCGGCAACTATCTGGCCTGGTTCGAGTACAGAGATGCCGTCGCCGAGCCGGTCCACCACGCCCACCAGATCCCACCCCGGCGTGAAGGGCAGCGGGGGCGTCTCGGGATGAACGCCCTCGCGCATCAGTAGGTCGGGCAAGGAAACACCCGCGGCCAGCACTTTCACCCGCACTTCACCGTCCTTCGGCTCGGGGTACTCTTCTTCGAGCACC
>DATIFO010000037.1:0-23127 GCA_035455275.1 Methylomirabilis sp. (SeqCode)
CCGGAGACCGAGTCCCAGGGGCGCATTCACACCTCTGCCGTCACGGTGGCGGTGCTGCCCGAAGCCGAAGACTTGGACGTCCATCTCAGCCCCGAGGAATTACGCATCGACGTCTTCCGCTCTTCCGGGCCGGGGGGCCAGTCGGTCAATACCACGGATTCCGCGGTGCGCATCACCCACCTGCCCACGGGGCTCGTGGTGACCTGCCAGGACGAAAAGTCGCAACACAAGAACAAGGCCAAGGCGCTGAAGGTGCTGCGCGCGCGCCTCTACGACCAGGAACTGCAGCGCCAGAAGGAGGCCATCGACCGCGACCGCCGCAGCCAGGTTGGGAGCGGCGAGCGGGCCGAGAAGATCCGGACCTACAACTTCCCGCAGAACCGCGTGACCGATCACCGCGTCGGCCTGACGCTGCACAACCTGGCGACGGTGCTGGAAGGCGACCTCGGCGACCTGGTCCAGGCCCTGTCCGCCCGCGATCAGGCCGAGCGTCTGAAGGCGCTGTCATGATCCGGCTCCGTCTCCCCCAGATACCGGAACGGCTCAGGCGTCATGACCTGAGCCTGCCGGCCGGCGTCCGTCCGGACGTGGAGGACTGCCTGGCCAGCGGGACGCTGCTCCTGGAGCAGGCGGGGATCGGGACGGCCCGCCTGGATGCCGAGTGCCTCCTGGCGCACGTCCTGGGCTGTCCACGCTGGCAGGTCATCCTCGACCGGAAGCGGCATCTGGCGCCGCCAGAGTTCTGCCGATACCTCCGCCTGCTGCAGCGGCGCGAGCAGCGCGAGCCGTTGGCGTACCTGCTGGGCGCGCGGGAGTTCTGGTCCCTGTCCTTCTCGGTGTCACCCGGGGTCCTCATCCCTCGGCCCGAGACGGAGAGCCTGGTCGAGGCCGCCTTGGCCGTCTGCCGCGCGCCGGAATCGGAGGGGCGTCAGGGGGTGACACTCGTGGATCTGTGCACCGGGTCCGGTGCGGTGGCCATCGCCTTGGCGCTTGAGCTCCCGGAGGCCCGGATCATCGCCACGGACAGCTCCTGGCGGGCGCTCCGGGTCGCGCGGGCCAATGCGGAGGCCCACGGCGTGGCCGACCGGCTCGTGTTCCTGCGGGGGGATCTGTGGCGGGCGCTCGCCCCGCCTCATGCCGGGGCCGCCCCGGTGGACGTGGTCGTGGCGAACCCGCCGTACATCCCGTCGGGGGCAGTGGAGGCCCTGATGCCCGAGGTGCAATGGGAGCCGCGGGTGGCGCTCGACGGCGGGCCCGACGGCCTGCGGGTGCTGGGCCAGATCATCGCCACCACGCCACCGAATCTCCGGGCGGGGGGATTCCTCCTCCTGGAGATCGGCGCGGATCAAGCCCTGGCGGTGATCCGGCTGATCGAGGCGACCCACGGGTTCGAGCCCCCGCGGGTCTTCCAGGACTTGGCGGGACGCGACCGGGTCGTGGTGGCGCGACGCCGCGGAAACTGACAGTTCTCGGAGCAGTGGCTGGTGGACCAGCTGATCGTTCGCGGCGGGATGCCCCTGCGGGGAGAGGTGCGGGTGAGTGGCGCCAAGAACGCCGCCCTCCCCCTGATGGCGGCGGCGCTCCTCACCGAGGAGTCCGTGCGGCTCGGGAACGTCCCGCGACTGGTCGACATCCGGACGAGCGCCAAGCTGCTGCGGCACATGGGGGTGGAGGTCACGGGGGAGGGAACGCCGGACCTCCTGATCCACGCCAAGAGCGTGGATCGCCCCGAGGCGCCCTACGATCTGGTGAAGACGATGCGGGCCTCGGTCCTGGTCCTTGGCCCGCTGGTGGCCCGCCTCGGCCGGGCGCGTGTGTCCCTCCCCGGGGGGTGCGCCATCGGCCCGAGGCCGATCAACCTGCACCTCATGGGTCTGGAGAAGCTGGGGGCGACGATCCACCTGAACCAGGGATACGTCGAGGCGGAGGCAAGGCGCCTCCGGGGCGCGCGGATCGCCTTCGACCTCCAGACGGTCACCGGGACCGAGAACCTGATGATGGCCGCCGCCCTGGCCGAGGGATCCACGGTCCTGGAGAACGCGGCGTGCGAACCCGAGGTGGTGGACCTGGCCAGGCTCCTCAACAGCATGGGGGCCCAGGTCGAGGGGGCCGGGACGGCCACCATCGTGGTGCATGGCGTCCCCGCCCTGGGCGGGGCGGCCCACCGGACCATCCCGGACCGGATCGAGGCCGGCACCTTCGCCATCGCCGCGGCGATCTCCGGCGGAGACATCCGGGTCCGCGACTGCCGGCCGGAGCACCTGGAGGCGGTGATCGCCAAGCTGGAGGAGGCCGGCGTCACGATCCAGGCGGGTCCGGAGGACCTGCGAGTGACCGCCCACGCACGGCCCAGGGCGGTGAGCATCAGGACGCAGCCCTTTCCGGGATTCGCCACGGACATGCAAGCCCAGATGATGGCCCTCATGACCGTAGCCGAGGGGCAGGGAGTCATCACCGAATCGGTGTTCGAGAACCGATTCATGCACGTCAACGAACTCCTCCGCATGGGGGCCGACATCACCATCGCGGGCAACACCGCCATGGTTCGGGGAGTGCCGGGCCTCCTGGGGGCCCAGGTGATGGCCACCGATCTTCGGGCCAGCGCGTCGCTGGTCCTGGCAGGGCTGGCGGCCCGAGGGAGCACCGTCATCTCCCGCATCTACCACCTGGATCGAGGCTACGAAGTCATCGAGCACAAGCTGAACGGGCTGGGTGCAGACGTGGAGCGGGTGAAGGCGTGACAGCGGACGGGCGGAGGAACGGGGCTCGAATGGCTGACGATCTGATCGCGGTGGCCCTTCCCAAGGGGCGCCTGTTCCCCGACGCCCTGGAGTTGTTCGCCGGGCTGGGGGTGACCGGATTGGAGACGCTCACGGATTCGCGGCGCCTCACGTTCGAGGACGCGGCGCGCGGCCTCCGGTTCCTGGCCCTCAAGGCCGTGGACATCCCGACCTACGTGGAACACGGCGCGGCCGACATGGGCATCGTGGGGAAGGACCTGCTGCTGGAGCAGGGCCGGGACCTGTACGAGCCGCTGGATCTCGGCTTCGGGGCCTGCCGTCTCGTGGTGGCGGAGCCAGCCCGGCTCCGCGACCGCGACGACCCGCCCACCTGGACCTCCCTGCGGGTGGCGACCAAGTACCCCAGGCTGGCCGAAAGGCACTTCACCCGGAAGGGGGTCCAGGTGGAGATCGTGCAGCTCTCCGGCTCCATCGAGCTGGCCCCCGCCATGGGTCTGGCCGAGCGGATCGTGGACCTGGTGGCCACGGGCAGCACGCTCCGCGAGAACGGGCTGGTCGAGGTCGAGGAGATCCTCAGGGCGACGGCACGCCTGGTCGTGAACCGGGCGAGCCTCAAGACCAGGTACCAGGCCATCCAGCGGGTGACCCAGGCGCTCCGGTCGCGCGTGCTGGATCGTCGGGGTGCTCTCCGATGAGAGCGCTGAGGCTGGGGTCGCCCGAGGCGACCGCCTTCCTGGCGGCTCTCCGCGAGCGGGCGCGTGCTCCCGCCCCCGAGGTGGAGGCCGCGGTGTCGGCGATCCTGCGGGACGTCCGCCTGCGGGGGGACGCCGCGCTCTTCGACTACACCGAGAAGTTCGACGGGATCCGCCTGGACGAGGGGACGCTCTGCGTCCCGGCCGACGACCTGGAGACGGCCGCCTCGAGCCTGCCGCCGGAGGTGCGCGAGGCCCTGGCCCTGGCCGCGTCCCGCATCGAGCGCTTCCACCGCCGGCAGCACCGCGAGTCCTGGTTCTACGAGGAAGACGGTGCGGGCCTCCTGGGCCAGCTCGTCCGGCCGCTCGCGCGGGTGGGCCTGTACGTCCCGGGCGGCTCGGCGGCCTATCCCTCCACGGTCCTCATGAACGGCATCCCCGCCCGCGTGGCGGGGGTGACAGAGCTGGTGATCTGCACGCCCCCCGGACGGGACGGTCGGGTCCCGGCCGAGGTGCTGGCCGCGGCGGGGCTCCTGGGGATCCGGGAGATCTACCGGGTGGGCGGGGCGCAGGCGGTGGGGGCCCTCGCCTTCGGGACCGAAAGCGTTCGTCCGGTGGACAAGATCGTGGGTCCCGGCAACGCCTACGTGGCCGCGGCCAAGCGCCTGGTGTTCGGGGTGGTCGGGATCGACATGCTGGCGGGACCCAGCGAGGTGCTGATCGTGGCCGACGAGACGGCGCCTGCCCCGTGGGTCGCGGCCGACCTCCTGGCCCAGGCCGAGCACGATCCGGCCGCCTCGGCGCTCCTGGTGACGCCGTCGGTCTCCTTGGCCGAGGCGGTCCGGGCCGAGGTCACGAGGCAGCTCGCGACCCTGCCGCGGATGGATCTGGCGGCGGAGGCGCTCCGGCGATTCGGGGCCGCGATCCTGGTTCCGGATCTCCCCGCGGCGCTCGACCTGGCCAACACCATCGCGCCCGAGCACCTGGAGTTGATGGTGGCGGACCCGTGGGCCCTGCTCGGATCCGTGCGGAGCGCGGGGGCCGTGTTCCTGGGGGCGCACACGCCCGAGGTGGCCGGCGATTACCTGGCCGGCCCGAACCACGTGCTCCCCACGGCGGGGACGGCCCGCTGGAGCTCCCCCCTGTCGGTGGAGGACTTCCAGAAGCGCTGCTCGCTTCTCTCGCTCCAGCCGGAGACCCTGCGCCGCTGGCGCGATCCCATCACGTGTCTGGCGAGGATCGAGGGTCTGGAGGCTCACGCCCGCTCCATCACCATCCGGACGGATGCGCCATGAGCTTCGATCCCTGCACGATCATACGCCCCGAGGTGCGGGCGCTCACCGCCTATCACGTGGAGCCGCTCCCCCCCGGGGGCGTCCGGGCCAAGCTGGACGCCAACGAGAGCCCCTTCGCGCTGGCCGAGACCCTGCGTGAGGACCTGGCCGCGGAGCTGGCCAAGGCCCTGGCGGACGTGGCGCTTCACCGGTATCCCGATCCCGAGGCCCGGGAGCTGCGAGAGGTCATGGCCTCGGACCTCGGCGTGAGCCCGGAGCAGATCCTGGCTGCGAACGGGTCGGACGAGGCCATTCAGATGCTGCTGCTGGCCGTCGCCGGCCCCGGGGTGCGGGTGGCCGCGCCCGTGCCGACGTTCGTGATGTACGAGCTGGGCTCCCGGGCGCTGGGTCTCACCTTCGCGGGGGTCCCGCTCGGCGAGGGTTTCGACCTGGACCCGGAGGCGTTCCTCCGGACGCTGGTGCAGGAGCGACCGAGGCTGGTCTTCCTGGCCTGGCCCAACAACCCGACCGGCCGCCTCTTCGACGCGGCCGTGGTCGAGGAGATCATCCGGCGAAGCGAGGGCTTGGTGGTCGTGGACGAAGCGTACACCGACTACTCGGGACGGAGCTTCCTGCCGCGTCTCGGCGAGTTTCCCAACCTGGTGATCCTCCGCACGCTGTCCAAGATCGGCCTGGCGGGGATCCGGCTGGGGATGCTGATCGGGAGCGCCGGCCTGGTCAGGGAGGTGAACAAGGTCCGGCTGCCGTATAACGTGAATGCCCTGAGCCAGGCGGCCGGCCGGGTGGTCCTCCGGCACGCAGAGGTGGTCCGGCGGCACGCCGCGGCGATCGTCGAGGAGCGGGAGCGGGTGCTCTCGGCCCTGCGGGGCATGGGCGGCATCACCGTCTTTCCGAGTGACGCCAACTTCTTCCTGATGCGGACCCGGCAGTCGGGGGACGAGGTCTTCCGGGGGCTGCTCACGCGCGGGGTCCTGGTCCGGAACTTCTCCCGGGCGCCCCGTCTCGCCGATTGCCTGCGGGTCACCATCGGGACGTCTGAGGAGAACGCGCTGTTCCTCTCGGCCCTGGCCGACGTTCTCGACCGCGGGAGATGACATGAACCGGCAGGCCACCATCGCACGCACGACCTCCGAGACCGACGTCCAGGTGCGCCTGGACCTGGACGGTCGCGGGGAGCACCGGATCGAGACCGGGATCCCGTTCCTGGATCACATGCTGTCCCAGGTGGCGCGCCACGGACGCTTCGATCTCACGCTCACGGCCAAGGGGGATCTGCAGGTGGACCTTCACCATACCGTCGAGGACGTGGGCATCGCCCTGGGAGATGCGGTGTCGCAGGCCCTGGGGGACAAGGCGGGGATCGTCCGCTACGGGGCGGCCCGGGTCCCCCTGGACGAGTCCCTGGCCTCGGCCGTCATCGATCTTGGCGGGCGGCCATTCCTGGTGTATCAGGCGCCGCAGCTTGCGGGGGGGAGGATCGGCGACTTCGACGCCGATCTGGTGCGGGAGTTCTTCCAGGGGCTCACGAACCATCTCCGGGCCAACGTGCACGTCCAGGTGGAATACGGTCAGAACCTCCACCACATGGTCGAGGCCGCGTTCAAGGCGGTCGGAAGGGCCCTGGATCAGGCGACCAGTCTGGACCCGCGTCTCGCCGGAATCGTCCCCTCCACCAAGGGGATGCTCCTGTGATTGCGGTCATCGACTCCGGCATCGCCAACCTGCGGAGCGTGGAGAAGGGATTCGGCCGGCTCGGGGTCGAGGCCGCGGTGATCGAGGACCCGCGCCGCCTGCGGGAGGCCGCGGGGATCGTCCTCCCCGGCGTGGGGGCCTTCGCCGACGGGATCGCCAAGCTCACATCTCACGGGTTCGTGGAGCCGCTGCTCCGGGAGATCGAGCGGGGAAAGCCGGTCCTGGGGATCTGCCTGGGGCTGCACTTCCTCTTCTCGGAGAGCGAGGAGTTCGGCGTCCACAAGGGGCTCGACCTACTGGCCGGAAGGGTGCGTCGCTTCGCGGATGGGATGCCGGACCCCGAGACACCCGGGGCCCGGCTGAAGGTGCCCCACATGGGCTGGAATCGCGTCCGGATCGATCGACCGGTCCCCATCCTGGCCGGCTTGCCGGCCGAGCCCTACTTCTACTTCGTCCACTCCTATTACGTGGAGCCGGCGGACCCGGACGTGACCGCCGGGTCCACGGAGTACGGGACGCGTTTCACGTCGGTGATCTGGCGGGACAATCTCTTCGCCACCCAGTTCCATCCGGAGAAGAGCCAGGCGGCCGGCCTGCAGCTGCTGAAGAATTTTGCCGCGCTGACGCGGTAGTGCGCAATTGCACAGGCGATCGACTTTCCCCATGGAGATCATCCCCGCCATTGACCTGCGCGACGGACGGGTCGTCAGATTGGTCCAGGGGGACCCGTTGCGCGAGACGAGGTACGGCCAGGATCCCGTGGCCGTGGCGCAGGAGTGGGAGCGGCGCGGCGCCCCCCGCCTGCACCTGGTGGATCTCGACGGGGCCCTCCGCGGGGTGCCGGCCAACCAGCGATCCCTGGGGGACATCCTCAGGGGGATTCGCATCCCGGCGGAAGTGGGTGGCGGCCTCCGCACCCTGGAGGCCGTCAGGGCCGTCCTGGATCTCGGGGCCGCGGTGGCCGTGCTGGGGACCGCGGCCATCCGCGACCTCGCGTTCCTGGAGGCCGCCTGCGCGGCCTTCCCGGGGCGCCTGGCCTTGGGCCTGGACGCACGGGGCGGGATGCTGGCGGTGTCCGGGTGGGCGGAGGCCACGAGCCTCCAGGCTACGGACCTGGCGTCTCGGGTGGGTGGGCTCCCCTTGGCAGCCATCATCTACACGGACATCCGACGGGACGGGATGCTGGGGGGGCCGGATCTCCCGGGACTGCATGCCCTGGCGTCTGCCGCGCGGCACCCGGTGATCGCCTCGGGCGGCATCTCCACCACGGCAGACATCGAGGCCCTGAAGACCCTGGAACCCTGCGGCGTCGCCGGGGCGATCCTCGGCAAGGCGCTTTACGACGGCCGCCTCACGCTGGAGGCGGCCCTGGCTGCGGCGGGTGGCGCGTGATGCTGGCCAAGCGGGTGATCCCCTGCCTGGACGTGAAGGAAGGCCGGGTCGTGAAGGGCACCCGGTTCGTCAACCTGCGCGACGCCGGCGATCCGGCGGAGGTGGCCGCCCTGTATGATCAGCAAGGCGCGGACGAGTTGGTCTTCCTGGATATCACGGCCTCGTACGAGCGCCGGCGGATCATGATCGACGTGGTGGCGCGGACGGCCGATCAGGCATTCATGCCGCTGACGGTGGGGGGAGGGATTGGGTCCCTGGAGGACATCCGGGACCTGCTCCGGGCCGGCGCGGACAAGGTCTCGCTGAACACCGCCGCGGCGCGGGAGCCGGGGCTGATTCGCCGCGCCGCCGAGCGGTTCGGTAGCCAGTGCATCGTCCTGGCGATCGACGCGAAACGGCGAGGTGCGAGCCACGAGCCACGAGCCACGAGCCGCGAGCCGCGAGCCGAGACTGGCGAGGGCGGAACGTGGCTCGAACATCCTGGCTCGCGGCTCGAATGGGAGGTCTACATTCACGGGGGGCGAACGGCCACCGGCCGGGATGCCGTGGCCTGGGCGGTGGAGGGGGAGCGACTCGGCGCGGGCGAGATCCTGCTCACCAGCATGGATCGCGACGGCACGAAGGACGGTTACGACCTGGAGCTGACCCGGGCCGTCGCCCTGGCGGTCGGCGTCCCGATCATCGCGTCGGGAGGGGCCGGGACCCTGGAGCATCTGCACCAAGGGCTCACCGCGGGGAAGGCCGATGCGGTGCTGGCGGCGTCCATGTTCCACTACCGCGAGGTCACGATCCCGGAGGTGAAGCGATACCTGGCGGCGCAGGGCGTGCGCGTCCGGCCGTCGCCGGGGGACCGGGAACCGATGGCCTGACGGGGGACACCAGGAGGGCGACCATGGAACTCCAGACGGTGGCGATGCAGACCCCTGAAGGGGCGAACCTCATCCTCGGGCAGAGCCACTTCATCAAGACGGTCGAGGACCTGTACGAGATCCTGGTCACCGCGGTGCCAGGGGCGAAGTTCGGGATCGCCTTCTGCGAGTCCTCCGGGCCCTGCCTGATCCGGGTCGCGGGCAACGACGACGGCCTCCGGGAGGTGGCGGTCAAGAACGCCCAGGCGGTCTCCGCAGGTCACTGCTTCGTGGTGGTGCTGAGGGATGCGTACCCCATCAACGTCCTGAACGCCGTGAAGCAGTGCCAGGAGGTCTGCAGCATCTACTGCGCCTCGGCGAACCCGATCGAGGTCGTGGTGGCGGTCACGGCGCAGGGGCGGGGGGTGATGGGTGTGGTGGATGGCCTGCCTCCGAAGGGAGTGGAGGGGCCCGCGGACGTTCTCGCCCGGACGGAGTTCCTGCGGAAGATCGGCTACAAGCTCTGAGGCCCCGCCGGCACGTGGCCGCTCGGTCACGGGCGCGGGACCATCGGGGGTAGGGGGGCGTGCTGGTGAATGTGACGGGTTCGCAGAATCTTCGCTTCGACGCGCAGGGGCTGATCCCTGCGATCGCGCAGGATGCCGAGAACGGCCAGGTCTTGATGCACGCCTACATGAACGCCGAGGCCCTGGCCCGGACCCTGGCGACCGGTCTGGCCCACTACTACAGCCGCTCGCGCGGACGCCTGTGGCGCAAAGGCGAAGAGTCGGGACACGTGCAGCGCATCCGGGCCATCCTGTACGACTGTGACGAGGACACGCTGCTCCTGAAGGTGAATCAGGAGGTGGCGGCCTGTCATACCGGCAACCGGTCCTGCTTCTACCGGGAGCTCCGCCTCGGGGAAGGGGGCGATCGGGTGGCGGGGAGCCCCTGCTTCGATCCGGGCGTCGTGTATTCCGGCCTGGGGATCCTGCTGGACGTGTACCGGGTGATCCAGGACCGGAAGGCGCATCCACCCGAAGGGTCCTACGTGGCATCCTTGCTCGCGAAGGGGTCGGACCAGATCCTGAAGAAGATCGCGGAGGAAGCGGCCGAGGTCTTGCTCGCGGCCAAGTCGGGGGATCGGAAGCAGATCGTGTATGAGATGGCCGACCTCTGGTTCCATGCCTTGGTCCTGCTGGCCGAGCGGGACATCCTCCCGGACGAGATCGCGCAAGAGCTGGGCAGGCGATTCGGGAAGCGAAAGCTCGAGTATGCCTGAGGGGGGGAAGCGGACTGCCTCTGGAGCGCGTGTGATGCCCCGATTGCGACCTCGAGACGGGGCTAAGCGGCGTGATCGCGTCGCACGGTAAATCGTTTGACAATGGCAGAAGTTCGGGATATCGTAATACGTTATATTTATGGGCTGTCTGGCATGCGGGGTGATTTAACGTCGAGTGTCGCGGCGCAAAGGGGGTGTGATGAATGCCGAGCGTGACGGTGAAGGAGGACGAGTCCTTCGAGAGCGCGCTACGCCGCTTCAAGAAGCAGTGTGAGAAGGCGGGGGTCCTGTCCGAGTTACGCAAGCGAGAACACTACGAGAAGCCGAGCGTACGCCGGAAGAAGAAAATGCTGGCGGCGCGCAAGAAGGCGGCGAAGCGGATGCGGTTGATGACGGAGTAGGGGTGTGGACCTCAAGCAACGCCTGGTCGAAGATCTCAAGACGGGGCTCCGGTCCGGGGACAGGCTGAGGGTCTCGGTGATCCGCCTGCTCACCGCGCTCATCAAGAACCGCGAGGTCGAGAAGCGTGGGCCGCTCACGGATCCGGAGGTGATCCAGGCCGTCAGCGCCTCCTGCAAGCAGCGACAGGAGGCCATCGAGCAGTATCAGCGGGGGGGGCGCCAGGATCTGGTGGACAAGGAATCGGCGGAACTCCTGATCCTGCAGTCGTATCTGCCGAGCCCGCTTTCGCCCGACGAGTTGCGGGCCATGGTCCAGGAGGCGATCAGAGAGGTGCGGGCGGCGTCTCCCAAGGAGATGGGCAAGGTCATGACCGTCCTCATGCCGAAGGTGACCGGGCGCGCGGACGGCAAGGTGGTGAGCACGCTGGTGCGAGAGGCCCTTATCCAGAGCGGATGATCCGTGCCCACGCCCGATCCCCCGCAGCAGCGGGGGTCGGCACTGCAGCCAGAGCGAAATCACGCGAGGGACTCGGGAACGAGTCCCTCACTTTTTCTGAGGGTGCGACGGTCCGTGCGAGCGCGGAGGGCCGGGCGGCTGCGTTCCGCTCCCCGGCGGTCGCCGACATTGCGCGCGACGGAAAGGCCATGGACGCTCACTCGTTGCGGGTCTTGGAATTCGCCGCCGTCCTGGAGTTGCTGGCGGCCGAGGCGGCGTCCATCCTGGGGCGGCAGCGCGCGGGAGCCTTGGCTCCATCCGCCGACCCCGACCTGGTGGTCGCCCGCCTGGCCGAGACCCGAGACTGTCGCGATCTGCTGCGGCAGGGCCCGATGCCGGGACTGGAGCGGGCCACGGACATCCGGGCCGCCCTCGGGCGCTCGGCCATCGCGGGCGTTCGGCTGTCCCCGCAGGAGCTGCTGGCCATCGCCGACACCCTGGATGCATCCCATCTCCTGCGCCGTCACCTCGCGGCTTCGCCGCTCCCGCTGGTCGGCCTCCGCCGCCTGGCCGCGGGCCTGGCAGCGCTGCCCGATCTCACGGGGGAGATTCGCCGGTGCATCACGCCGGAGGGGATGGTGGCGGACGATGCCAGCCCAACACTGCTCCGGTTGCGCCGGGAGGCGCGACGGACCCGGGAGACGGCCCGAGAGGCGCTGCAGGAGCTGCTCGCCGCGCCGCAGCTTCAGCCCGTCATTGCCGAGCCGGTCATCACGCTCAGGAACGACCGGTACGTGATCCCCGTCACGACCGGCTACCGGGCGCACCTGCAGGGCGTCGTGCAGGATCAATCGGGTAGCGGGCACACCCTGTTTCTCGAGCCCCTGGCGGTGGTGGAGCTGAACAACGCGATCCGGAGACTGGAGCGCGAGGCGGAGGCGGAGGCGGACCGTGTCCTGGAGGGGCTCACCGGCATGGTCCGGACCGCTCGGATGCCCATAGCGGTCAGCGTCGAGGCCCTGGCCGACCTGGACCTCTGCCTGGCCAAGGCCCGTCTGGCGGATCGCTGTCGGGCAGGGGAGCCGCGGGTCCTGCCGGGAGGCGCGCTCTCTCTCCGAGAGGCACGGCACCCGCTCCTGCTGGAGACGCGCCGAGCCCGCTCGGGCTCCGACGGGGCAGAGGTTGTCCCCATCGACGTGATCGTGGGGGCGGAGGCGAGCGTCCTGGTCGTCACCGGGCCGAACACGGGCGGCAAGACCGTGGCCCTGAAGACTGTCGGTCTCCTCGCCCTCATGGCCCAGGCAGGTCTTCACATCCCGGCGTCCCCCGACAGCGAGCTGCCGATTTACGACTCGGTGTACGCCGACATCGGGGACGAGCAGAGCATCACGCAGGATCTGAGCACCTTCTCGGCCCACGTGGCGCGGCTCCGCACCATCCTGAGCCAGGTCGGTCCGAAGAGCCTGGTTCTCTTGGACGAGATCGGGGCCGGTACCGATCCGGGCGAGGGGGCGGCCCTGGGGAGCGCGGTTCTTGAGGACTTAGCGGCTCGTGGCTGTCACGTCCTCGCCACCACGCACCTCGATCAAATCAAGGCCTTCGTGGCGCTCAATCCGCGAATGATTAACGCCGCGGTGGAGTTCGACCTTGACAGGATGCGCCCCCTGTATAAATTACATATCGGGTTCCCAGGTCGAAGCTTTGCCATCGACATCGCCTGCCGATTGGGCATCCCGCCGACAATTGTCCAGCGATCCCGGGAATTGCTTGGAAACTCCGGCGCCGAGGTCGCAGCCTTGCTGAACCGGTTGCAGGTCCTGGAACAGCAGCACGCCACAGACGCCGCCAAGGTGGCCCAGGAAGCGGCTGCGGCGGCCGCCGCGCGCGAGACCGCCGAGAGGCTTGCGGCCGACCTTCGCAGCCAAGTCGCCGCCATCCGGGGCAAGGCCGGACGACTCGTGGCGGACATCGCGGCCGAGGCTCGCCGGCGCGCCGAGGCCGCCGTGGCGGACCTCAGGCGGGGTGGCTCCATCCGGGAGGCCCGGGAACGAATCCACCAGGTGGCCGACCTGCCGGACGCGGGATTGGAAGCGTTGCCGGCTCCGCCGGAAGAACCGGGGGAGCTGGCGGATGCGCCCGCCCGCGTGTTGCCGGGGCAGCGGGTCTGGGTCCAGGGTCTGGGCCAGGCAGGCACCGTGCTGTCGGAGGTAAGTTCCCAGGGGCTGGTCGAGGTCCAGCTCCCGGTGGCGAAGACGCGGGTTCCCCTGGCGTCCCTGACCCTCGCTCCAGCCGCCCCCTCGCCTCCATCCGGAGGGGTCACCTGGAGGGCCGGCGCGGGGGATCAGTTGGGGGAGGAGGTCAACGTGATCGGCTGCACCGTGGAGGAAGCCACGGGTCGCGTGCAGCGGTTCCTGGAGGATGCGATGCTCGGGGGTCTCTCACGGGTGCGCATCATCCACGGGAAGGGCACGGGGCGGCTGCGGCGGGGCGTGGCCGATCTCTTGAAAGCGCATCCCCTGGTGGCCGGGTTTCACCTCGCTTCCTTCGAGGAGGGGGGGGCGGGTGCCACAATCGTGGATCTGGAGTCGCGCGAGGCGGGGGGGTCTCCCGATCCGCCCCCCGGCGGACCATCAAACGGATGAGGACAGCGTGATCCCCGAGGACGTGATCGCCGAGATCCTGCAGCGGACGGATATCGTCGAGCTGATCGGCGCGTACCTGCCCCTCAAGGCGGCGGGGCGGACGCACAAGGCCCTCTGCCCCTTCCACAACGAGAAAACCCCGTCCTTCGTGGTCAATCCAGAGCGCCAGATCTTTCACTGCTTTGGATGCGGGGAAGGCGGGGATGCGATCACGTTCCTGGTCAAGCACGAGCACCTGACATTCCCCGATGCGGCTCGGTTCCTGGCGGAGCGGGCGGGCATCACGCTCCCCGCGTGGCGGGGCGGTGGCGGGTCGCCCGCGGCAGATGGCCGGCTCACGCTCCTGGAGGTGCAGCGCCAGGCGCTGGAGCACTTCCGCGAGAATCTGCAGGGACCCGAGGCGTCCGCGGCGCGGGAGTACCTCGCCGGCCGGGGCATCACGCCTGCCATCATCGAGCGATTCCAGCTGGGCTACGCCCTGCCACGCTGGGACGGCCTGCTGCGTGCCCTGAAGAAGCGCGGGCACCCGGATGGGGTGCTGGAGGCGGCGGGGCTCACCCTCCAGCGGCAGAGCGGCAGCGGGCATTACGACCGATTCCGGAACCGGCTCATGATCCCGATCTGGGACGTGAGCGGCAAGGTCGTCGGCTTCGGCGGGCGGGCGCTGGATTCCAGTGAGGTGAAGTATCTGAACTCGCCGGAGACCGCGACGTACCGGAAGGGAACGCATCTGTACGGGCTGAACCTGGCCGCCCGCGCCATCCGCGAGCGGAAGCAGGCCATCGTGGTCGAGGGCTACTTCGATGCGATCATGCTTCACACCCACGGGTTCGAGCAGGCGGTGGCGACCCTGGGGACGGCCCTGACGACAGACCAGGCGCGCCTGCTGGGCCGCTATGCCTCGACCGTGGTCCTGCTCTTCGATCCGGACGCGGCGGGGATCGGCGCGGCCCGACGCAACCTGGAGCACTTGATCAACGTGGACCTGGAGTGGCACATCGTGCTGCTCTCCGAGGGGCTCGATCCGGACGCGTTCCTCCGCGCCCGCGGAGCCCCGGCCTTCGCCGCGGCCCTGGATGGGGCGCAGGATCTGGTGGAGTTCTTCCTGGACCGCCGGGTGTCCGGTCTCGACATGGCGGACCCCCTCCAGCAGGCGCGCGCCGTGGACGGTCTGGTGGAGCTCTTGAGCACGATCGACAACCCGATCCGCCGGGAGGGATACATTCGTCGGGTCTCACAGTGGAGCGCCATCACAGACCGCACCCTGCTCGAGGCCGTGGCCAGACAGCGCGGGCTCGCCGGGCGCCGCGATGCTGCCCGCTCGGCCGAACTCGCCGCAGGCCGGCCCGCGCCGAAGGGGGTCTCGAGTCCTCCCACGGCCGAGGAGCATCTGATCTCCATCGGCCTCAACTACCCGGCCTGGCGCGAGCGTATCGCGGCCGCCCTAGCGCCCGAGGACGTGCGGGACCCAATCCTGCGTCGCCTGTTCACCGAGATCATTCAGGCGGGGGCGTCTCCCGCCTCTCCAACGGGCGGCCATCCGATGAGTCTGTATCCGACCGAGGTGCAGCGCCGCCTCTCGTCCCTCCTGGCCGCCGGTCCCTGGTCCGGCTCGTCGGAGGTCGAGGATCCGGCGGGGGGCCCGGAAGGCCACGAGACGCTCCGGCAGATGGTGGAAGATTGTCTGGCTCGGATCGGCCAGCAGCGAGAGGCCTCGCAGCGCCAGCGGCTTCGCCAGGAACTGGCGGACGCGGATCGCGGCGGCGACCGGACCCGACTGCTGCAACTGCTGTCCGAGCATCCCTCGGTCAAGCGGGGACCGGGGAACTCATAGGGGGAACACTGCATGGCCAAGGCACAGGCGCGAAGCAAGACCGCGGCCCAGCGTCGGGGCTCCGGCTCGGCCCCGACAGGTCGCGGGGCGTCGTCCCCGCGCGCGGCAGGACCGCGGCAGCGGAGTGCACCCGAGACCGGGCGAGCGGCCCGTAAGGTGACGAAGGCCCCGGGGGCCTCCCGGGAGGCCCAGGTGAAGGGGACGGCCGGGCGGTCTGGAGCAAAGGCGACCCCCCAGGCGCCCGTCAAGGTCACCTCGATGCCCAAGCCGGGTGAGGGCAAGCCGACCAAGGGCATGGGTCCGAAGGGCGAGGTCGCCCCGTCGAGACCGGCGACGCCCCAGGCGCTCGTCGAAGAAATCAAGACGCTCATCGGCCTGGGCAAGAAGAAGGGGTACCTCACCTACGACGAGATCATGAGCCACCTGCCCGAAGAGGAATCGTCAGCCGAACGGTTCGACGAGGTCTTCCGGGCGCTCGGCGAGATGGACATCGAGGTGGTGGATGCCCCGGACCGGCAAAAGGGCACGGAGGGAGAGGAGGCCCCCGAGGAGGAGGCCTCGCACGAGATGGAGCTGGACCTTTCCCCCTCGCCCGTGGGTCGGACCGACGACCCCGTGCGCATGTACCTGCGGGAGATGGGCCGCACGCCCCTCCTCACCCGCGAGGGGGAAATCCGGATCGCGAAACGCATCGAGGAGGGCCGCAAGGAGGTGGCGGACGCCGTGTGCCGCGCCGGGGTAGCCGTGCGGGAGGTGCTCTACCTCGGCGAGCGGCTGGAACAGGGGCGGCTGCGCATCGGTGACCTGCTGGCCCTGAATGAGTTCGAGGAGATCTCGGAGCAGAAGGAGCGCGAACTCGTGAACGACGTGCGCCCTGTCCTCCGCTCCCTGCGAAATGAACAGGCGAAGCTGGAGGACGCGCACCGCAAGCTGGAGAAGACTCGCGGCCGGCTGAGCGCCCGAGGCCTGGCCCGGCTAGAGGCGGAGATCACCCAGCACAAGACCAAGCAGGCGGAGATCCTCCGGAAGGTCTCCCTGAACCAGCGGGTGGTGGACCGGGTCGTGGCCCGCATGCGGAGCTTCCTGGACCGGATCGCGGCCGGCGAGCGCGAGCTGCAGGACCTGGGCCGAGTCGCGCGGCTGAACCAGGCGGACTTGAAGCGCCTGGGGGGCGGCAATGGCCTCGACCCGAGTGCCCTGCGCAGCATCCTGCGCCGGGCCAAACCCCCCAAGGGGGACGGGGACATCTTCCGGCAGCAGTTCACGGTCCAGGTGGACAAGATCCGGAAGGTGGAACAGGAGGCCGACGCCACGGCCTCTGACCTGCGGGGCCTCCTCACCGCCATCACCGAGGGGGAGCGGAAGGCCCTGCAGGCCAAGAAGGAGATGGTGGAGGCCAACCTGCGTCTCGTCATCAGCATCGCCAAGAAGTACACCAACCGCGGCCTCCAGTTCCTGGATCTCATCCAGGAGGGGAACATCGGGCTCATGCGGGCCGTGGACAAGTTCGAGTACCAGCGCGGGTACAAATTCAGCACCTATGCCACGTGGTGGATCCGGCAGGCCATCACGCGGGCCATCGCGGATCAGGCCCGGACCATTCGCATCCCCGTGCACATGATCGAGACGATCAACAAGCTCATCCGTGCGTCGCGGCACCTGGTGCAGGAGTTCGGGCGCGAGCCCACCCCCGAGGAGATCGCCCAGAAGATCGACCTCCCCGTGGACAAGGTGCGCAAGGTGCTCAAGATCGCGCAGGAACCCATCTCGCTGGAGACGCCCATCGGGGAGGAGGAGGATTCCCACCTGGGGGATTTCATCGAGGACAAGGCCGCGGTTTCGCCGCTGGAGGCCGTGATCGGGATCAACCTGGAGAGCCAGACGGAGGAGGTCCTGAAGACGCTCACGCCCCGCGAGGAGCGCGTCCTGCGCCTGCGCTTCGGGATCGGCGACGGCTGCGACCACACCCTGGAGGAGGTGGGTCAGCAGTTCGACGTCACCCGCGAGCGCATCCGCCAGATCGAGGCCAAGGCCCTGCGCAAGCTCCGCCACCCCACCCGCAGCAAGAAGCTGAAGAGCTTCGTGGAGGGCTAGACCGGAGGAATGACCAAATCCCAATGACAAATGACCAAGGGAGATAATGCTCAGCGTGGGGGGGTGGCAGCGCTCGGCATTCGCGCCTTGCCGTTGGGGTCTTGCCACTGATCACTTGTCATGTCGCACCGCCGGCAAGGCGGTGCCAGCCGGGCCCATAGCTCAGCTGGTCAGAGCCGCCGGCTCATAACCGGATGGTCGGAGGTTCGAGTCCTCCTGGGCCCACCATCGAAGACACGAAGAGATAGCCCGCGTGACGCGAAACCACGCGGGTTTTTCTTTGGTCGGACGACTGCGAGGGAGCGTGACGAAAAGCAAGAATGTACCACAACCGATGGCCAGTAGATCCGCCAAGCGGTACCGCAAATATCTGCCACACCAGGGAAAGAAGTGAAAACGGGCGCTTGATCCAGGGGCAGCGGGCCCGAAAGGAGGGAAACGATGCCCGAGCAGCAGAGGCAGTCAGTGATACTGGCATTGCAGGCTGTCCACAGGCGGTTCCAGTCGGTGGTCATGTCCGAGCGATACGCACGTCTGTCGCAGAGCGACCTCAAGGCGGCGGTGGAGCGGAAACCTATGCTGCAAGTCGGCACTGATGGTGAAGTTCATCCCTGACTTACCGGATTGTCCGCTGGCGGGGCCTTGGCCTCTGGGGCGTAAAGTCTGAGCGACACTGAGGATTGTACGGGGGACTTGACAAGGACGTTGGGTCCGTTATGGTAGAAACGGCCCAGACTGGATAGCTGTCAAGATCCGCACCCTCTGGCCAAGGGAGGACCTATGATTGAAATTGTGAAAGCTGAAGCCAAGCGGCCGATCAAGACCATCGTCCTCGCTGATGACGACCGGTTCTTTCGTGAAGCGATTACCGAACTCCTGACGTCGAACGGCTATGCCGTGCATACGGCGCAGGATGGCCTGGAGGCGCTCCAGCGTATCCAACAGGTCAAGCCGGATTGCGTCCTCCTGGATGTGGTGCTCCCCAAGCTCGACGGGGGGCAGGTCTGCGGCATGATTCGCCGGGATGCCAGCCTGCTTCCTATGCCGATCATTGTGATTTCCTCCCTCAGTCCTGCAGACTATAGCTTCTTCCCGGACTTGAGCGCGGACGCCTACGTGGCGAAGGGCGCCCTGCCGACCACCTGCGAGAATATCTTGAAAGCGGTCAGAAGTTTTGAAGAGGGAACGACGGCGAGTGGGGAAGGGCGTCTGCTTGGATTCGACGAGATGAAGTCGCGCCGCCTCGTCAATGAGTTGCTCTTGGAGCGGCGCTTCCTGCGGGCCATCTTTGAAGTCCTCGCGCCTGGTGCCTTGGTGCTGAATCCCGATGGCCGCATCATCATGGCGAACCCAGGAGCCTGTGATATTTTGGAGACAGGGGGGAGGCAATTGGTTGGGGAATACTTCGCTTCCCTCCTCCCGCTTGCAGATCAGAAAAGTGTGCAAGACCTCCTGAGGGACTTTGGGCGATCGGAGGAGCCCATCCACTGTCAGACGACATTCCGGTTTCACACCAAAGTCTTAAGAGCCCGGCTGGACTCGATTCAAGAGGAGAGGGCTTGCACCGGATTTGTGGTCATTCTGGAAGGGGAAGCGTCGAAGCCGCCGATGGATGGGTAAGGGTGAGCAAGCTCCTGCGGCATGCCGCGTGTTCGTGTCCGAGCGGTACGCCCACCAGTCGCAGGGCGACCTCAAGGCGTCGGTGGGGCGTTCAGCGACTCTGCAAAACGGCACTCCAACCGGCACCCGCGAAAGGGCGCCCGCGCAACATGGTGAAAGAACAGGCGATGCGGGGTGAGAGCATCCGGCTCATAACCGGATGGTCGGAGGTTCGAGTCCTCCTGGGCCCACCATCGAAAAAAAGCGAAGGGTTGGTTCGCGTGTGCTGAAGGTGATGGAGTCTTGGTGTAGATGAAGCAATAGTTCCTGTGATGGAGCGTCCCCCTCGTCTTGACCCTCCCCTTCGTGTCCTCTTGGCATCGCGTTGAACCCAAAAAGTGCGGCGAGCCGGCGGTGAACTCCAAAGGGCAGGTGCATGAGACGAGCCGCCCAGGCTTCCTGTCCCCCTTCCTTTCTTGACCGGCAACCGCACTGACGTTAGAGTGCATCGTATCCACCCTCATGCAAAGCGCATCTGAGCTGGCCGCGCTACGAGGGGTGACCGATGCGGCCGAATCTCTCGCTGTCTTGAGGGGAAAAGGGGACCAGATGTGCCGGACAGCGGCCGGACGATTTGCGCTGGGACTCGGGATGGTGCTCGCGGTGAGTCTGATGCTTCTCGGGGAGCTGATCGCGCCTCGAGCGTCGGTGGGCGGGCAGCCAGTCGTTCTCTCCATCACCACCAGCGCGGAGGATTCGGGGCTGCTGAATGTCCTGCTGCCTCTCTTCGAAAAGCGGACGGGTCATACGGTGAAGTTGATGGAGGTCGGCTCAGGGCATGCGTTGGCCTTGGCGGCGAAGGGAGAGACCGACGTTTGCCTGGTCAATGCGCCTGAGGCTGAGAAGAGGTACGTCGCGGACGGTCTCCTGGTGAATCGGCGGCTGGTGATGCACGACGAATTTCTCATCGTGGGACCCAAGGAGGACCCGGCAAAGATCCGGGGGCACCGCGGGGCGGCCGAGGCCCTGAAACGCATTGCGGAGGCCAGGGCCACCTTCGTTTCCCGCGGTGGCGACTCCGGGACAGAACAAATGGAGAAAAAGGTGTGGAGGGCGGCACACGTGGAGCCGAGTGGCGCCTGGTATCTGCGAACCGGGCAGGGGATGGGGGCCACGCTGGTAATCGCCTCCGAGAAGCGGGCGTACACCCTGACCGATCGCGGAACCTACCTGGCGTTCAGCAAGCACGTGCAACTCGTCCCGATGGTGGAAAGAGACCGGATGCTCCTGAACGTTTACTCCGTCTTGGAGTCGAACGCTCGCAGGTTCCCGCAGGTCAATGGGGCCGGCGGCAAGGCCCTTGCGGACTTTCTGGTCTCGGGGGAGGCGCAGGAGATCATCCGAAGGTTTGGCGTGGAGAAGTTCGGTGAGCCGTTATTCTTTCCGGATGCGGGCAAGCGAGAGGAGGACCTGTAGCATTCCACGACTCCTGCCGCTCCTCCCAGAGGGGATGACCACGTATCCGGTTCGCACGTGGAAAAGGTTGTGTGAGAAGCCAGATTATCGGAAGGGGGACATGGCTAGATAGATTCCGAGTCCTCCGCGCAGGTCTCCCACTCCGTCAGGTTCTTCCCGCGCTTGGGACCGTTGCTTCCGTTCCTCTTCGCTTACCTCACCGGGCCGCCCTCGTGGGTGTGGTGCTCATGGGCTACGGCCAGGTTGCCATCCGGGAGCTTGGCCACGGATTCTTCTGGGTCAGCTTCCCGAAGCGCAGCGCTCTGCGCCTCCAGGTACGCGAGGAGGACCTCCACGTCCCCCGGGCCCAGGCGGAGATTGGGCATCTGCACGTTCTTGTACTGCGCGAACAGGGCCGTGGCGAGGGGGTCCTTTTCCGCCAGCATCTGGTCCGGCCGCTGGATGAAGCGGGCCAGCCAGCCCTGGTCCCGCCGGGCCGTCACCCCCAGGAGGTCCGGCCCGATCCGGTCGCCCTGCCCCAGGGTGTGGCAGGCGGCGCAGCGGGTCTGGAACAGGTACTGCCCTGCGAACAGGTGCTTCCCCTGCGCGGGCATGGGGAGCGGGGCCGCCTCCGCGTAGCTCTTCCCCGGTTTCTGCGCGGCCCAGCTCTGCAGGAAATTGCTGATCGTCGTGGCGAGGAACCGGGGGTTGTCCACGGCGGAGTTCCGCATCCACTGCCCCGTCGGCTCATTCCCGAGCATGAGGCTGGCCATGTGGCCGTCCCGATTCTCGGCGTCGGTGAGCGAGGACAACCCCAGCTTCTTCGCGAGGAGGTCGATGTCCGCCTTCTTCCCGGTGAGGAACAGCCAGCCGGGCCCCACGTGGAACTTCTCCATGTAGGCCTTGAGCACCGCGGGCGTATCCCGTTTGGGATCGATGCTGATGGAGTAGAAGAAGATGTCCCTGCCCACCCGCTCTCCCAGGAGCTGCTGCACCTGGGCGAGCCGGGCGGTCTCCAGCGGGCAGCTATCCTGGCAGGAGGTGTAGATGAGGTTGATCGCGACGGCCTTGCCCTTGAGGAGGTCGTCGTAGAAGCGGACCATCTGCCCGTCCTGGGTGAGCAAGGGAACGTTGGGGAAGTAGTCCGCCCCCCAGGGGGAACCGGCGAATGCGGGGCGGGTATACCCAAGGGCCAAGGCGCCGACGAGCATCGTTGAAGCCGCCGTGACAATTGTCCACCTCTTCTTGTACATGGTATCCGCTCTCCGCTCGAGAACCCCCGTGCCCCCCCGTCCGGGGAGGGGGCACGGGGCGGTTTCCTGATGCCCCACCTCAGAAGGCGGTCGGGAGGATGTCGTCCGGATCGAGGAACGTCACGCCTTGCGGCGAGGGGATCGGTGTCGGCAGCGCCTTCAGGAACGCGCCACCCGCGTCGTCGATCTCCCAGCGGAGCAGCATGGCGTTGTCCTCGTGCACGGTGTTGTGGCAGTGCTCCATGAACATGCCCCCGAAGTCCCGGAACTGCATGGTGATGGTGATACTCCCGCCGGGGCGAAGGCGGTAGACATCCTTCCGGCCCCGCTCCCAGGCCGGGACCTTGCTCGCCTTCCCGTCCCGGGCGAGGACCTGCCCCTCCTCGAAGTGGATGTGGATGGGGTGGTCCCAGCCCCCGCCCCCGTTCTTCAGGGTCCAGATCTCCCGGGTGCCGATTCGTGGGGCGGCAGAGATCCGGCCGAAGTCCGCGGCGAGCGTCCCCCCCCGATTATCCGTCTCGATGCCCCAGGGGCCGAAGAACGTCGAGACGGGGTCGTTGGTGGTCTGGTTTGCGCCCCGGTTGAACTCGAACACCCGCTCTCGCACCAGTGGGACCTTGGACAGATCCGGGTTCGGGATCATGGTATCGGGCACCTGGCTGAGGTCAGGCTTGACCGGATCCCGGGCGATCCGGAACTCCAGATACTTCCCCACGCATGGATCGTCCGACCTTCCCGAGAGGGCCTCGGCCAGCGAGAGGTCCTTGGAGGGCTTCTTCCCGTTCTGGTGCTCGGTCAGGTTCACCAGCCAGAGCCTGTCTCCCACCTTGTAGCGGGAGAAGTCGATGACGATATCGTAGCGCTCGGCGATTCCCTGCTCGTCGGTCGCCGTGACGACCACCGGGTGGGGCAACAGGTTCCCGTCGTTGGCGATGAAGATCATCGGCTGGGCGTTGCCCGACGCATCGGCGAGGGCGGTCTTGAAGAAGCGGGAGACGGCGCCGTTCAGGATGCGGAAGCGGTACTTCCGCCGCTCCACCTCCATGAATGGCTTGTAGACCAGGTTCACGGTCATGGCATCCCCGAGGAACCCGTCGAAGTCGAAGATGTCCATGGCGAGCTGCCCGTTGCCGTCCCAGGCCTTGTCCGCCAGCATGAGATTGATGTCATAATCGAGGTTTCCCCAGGAGTTCGTCGTCCCGCTCGGGAGCCGGAGGTTCACGCCGTCGTTGACGGCCTCGTTCCCACGATCCAGGCCGCTGTAGATGTTGAACATCCCGGCGATGCCCTTGTAGACGTTCTGGGCGGTGAAGCTGAACATGTGGTCGTGAAACCAGTGGGTGCTCATGGTCTCGCGCCAGTCCCCGGGGACCTTGAAGGCACCCCCGGAATCATCGGGGCTGCTGGCCCTGGGATCCGTGGCATCCGTGTTGATGCTCCGCAAGCCCGCCAGCACCACGGGGTCGTGGTA
>DATIFO010000038.1:0-20939 GCA_035455275.1 Methylomirabilis sp. (SeqCode)
CTCATAGTGGTAACCGGCGGCGCGAATCTTGGTGAGGGTCTCGTCGAGGGCCTTCTTGCGCTCTTCAAGCGTCATGGGGAGTCCCTTCCCGTTGAACAGCGTGGGTTTGGCCGCCTTGTCGCCTGACTCCATCTCTCCGAAGAACAGAGCGGCCCTCTGGAGGTGGATGTCTCCAAAGGGCCGGATGACTGTGGTCGCGGGGATGCTTGTCTGGCCGGCACGATTGCCCCCCTACCTCGGGCGTGGAGGGATGCTGCAAGCCGATCCGAGGCTATCTCCGACGGGAGTTCGCAGTCAAGGTGAAAGACGGGTTGGATCGAGACAGCGAAAAGGGGCGGCGTTCGAGGGCTGGGGATGCGCTCCAAGAACTGACCCTGATCCGAGAAAGACTTTGAACCGCCATGACGCCAAGGTCGCCAAGGATACGGTTCGCCGACGCACTCTACGAAGACCCTGAAAACGCACTCATGGTGCGGTCAGAAGTCTTGTTTGTTTTCCCTATGAGCCCTTCTGGCCTTGGCGTTCTTGGCGTCTTGGCGATTCAAGTGTTGTCTCGCTTCTCAAGTGGGGAGGGTCGCCTTGCCTTCGGCGAAGAGCTTGGTCCGCAGGGCGGTCTGGACCTCGTAGATGGAGCCGGAGCGCTCGTGTTTGGGGAAGGGAACCCGGATGTCCATGTCCTTCACCCGGTAGCTGGCCGTGGGTCCGCCGCGCAGGATCTTGGCGTCGAAGGCGGAGAGGTCCGACACTCCCAGGCACGGCCAGGCGTCCACCGCGGCCAGCTCCATCAGGAACAGCCGCCGCGGGGCGGGAGAGGTGTTGACGGCAGAGCCGTGCGCCGTGCGGCAATGGTGCAGGCTGATCCCGCCCTCGTGGACCTCCACCGGCACGGCCTGTCCGAGGTCGATGCCCTCCCGCTCCGAGTCGAAGGCGCCCACGAAGACCCCTTCCTGATGGTGGTCCAGGATCGGCCAGCGGTGGGAGCCGGGCACCATCAGCATGCAGCCGTTCTCGATGAGGCAGTCGTCCAGGGCCACGCCCACGGCCAGCAGGTCGTCATTCGAGTGGGGGTAGAAGGCAAAGTCCTGATGCCATTCCACGGCGCTGCCGTAGCCGGCGGACTTCATGTTCAGCTTGTTGCCGTGCAGGCGGATCCCCGGGCCCTGGAGCGCGGCCACCACGTCCAGCATCCGGTCGTGGCGGACGAGCCGATCGAAGGTCGGGTGATGGAGGTACGGCGACTTGATCCGCCGCACGCGCGGCTCCGCGGCCGAGTGGCCGGGCTCGAGGTCGAACACGTCCGTGTGGTCGGTCTCGCTGCGGGAGCGCTGGACGAATTCCTCCACCACGGCCCGGGCCTCCGCCATCTCTGCCCGGCTGTACACTCCCTCCACGGCCAGGAAGCCGTTGGAACGGTAGAACTCGACCTGCTCACGAGTCAGCATGCTCGTGTCCTCCCTCCGATGTGAGAAGAGCTTGCATTGATCCAAAAATTCTAACCGCCAAGGCGCCAAGGAGAAGGGATTCTATCTCTAAACCGAGGAATCGGGAATGCCCCTCTTGGGGCGTCTAGCCGAGAGTGCGTCCGGTGGTCGGTGTGGGGCCCGCCCACGTCGAACCTGGGGAGCAGGATACCGCAGCAGGGGGGCGCACTGTCAAGACAAGACTGGCGAAGGCACGGCTCGCTGAAGGGGGGAGGAAGATGGGCGCCGCCGGGGATCAGCGGAGGGGGGCCCAACTCCGATCCCCCGCATTCCAGACATCGATCTGGGTGACCGGGTGGATGCTCCAGGGGGAAACTCGGGAGCGACCGACCTGGGCACGGGTAAGGTAGTCATACAGCAGCCAGCCGGAGAACCGAACCCGGGTGTGCTTCTCGCAGAGTTCGCGCAGGACATCGTAATCCCACCCGGTATGGGGCGGCTGGAAGGGGGGCGTCACCACCGTGACCAGATTGCGCGGATCGTCCTGGTACTCGCAGTGCTGGGGCGGTCCGACGCGCAGGTGGGCGTGGAACTCCCACTCGGTGGCTCGCCGCCCCGCCACCTGGCTTGGCACGGGGATGACGCGCACGACGTATCCGGCCATGGCGACCGCGTGCCCCTCCACTTCGTCGATGGCGGCCAGCTCGGGGGCTGTCCGGATCTCGGGCGTGGGCAGTCGGGTAAACCAAGTGTACTCGATTGGCGCGTAGGCCGGGGCGATCTCGGTGCGCCGCTTCTGAAGAGTGAGGTGCTCGATCGCGCGATTCACGAGCGAGGCGCCTCCTTCGGCAGGGCTCAGGGCAGGCCCGTCGGCACACGTCCCGATTGTTGCGAGCGATAGCGCGCATGCGAGCCCGAGAGAACATGCCAAGCGGATCCGGTGTTGGCCCCTTTGGCGTGGGAGGCGAAATGCGATGACCAAGAGCAGCTCCTCCCTGTCGGATTGCAGGATGGAGGTCGAGTGCGAGCCGACGGTTCGGCCCGGCCCTGGAAGACGACCTGGGAGGATCAGCGCACGATGCTGGAGCGGGGCGGGGGAACAATGGCCCGCAAAGAGCAGAGCCGGGTGAACAGACTTCCCGACAGGTCTCCTCGCGGTGACGGCGGCGAGAGTGCCGGCGAAGGGATAGGCGATGGGGCGGTGCGTCGAGACACGGTGCCCTCGCGATTCGGGTGGGCGTTACGGGCAGCGGAGACACTCCGAGAACGCTTCAGTCTATGAACGCAACCGCCCCCTTGTCAATTCTCAAACTGCTGGAGACCCTATTCCAGGACACCCCGGAGTTGTGTTACTCATGCCTGCCGCGGCCTTCGCGGACCCGGCGGCCGAAGGTGGCCGTGAGCCCCCGGATGAGGTCCGTCCGCTCGTCGCCCGCCAGCCAGCTCTTCGGGTGAAAGGCGGCGTAGTAGAGGGGCGGCATCTTCCACGCCTCGACCTTGTCGGCGGCCTTCCGGGCGTCTTTCTGCGGGCGGTCCCACTCCGAGTAGTTCAGCTTCCTCCGGCCGTCGTCCACATCCTGCTGCACGAGCCACGAGGCCGGCGCGATGTTGGTGTACCACAGCCACACGGTCTGGTTGCTGTGACAGTCGTAGCAGGCTCGGACCGCCAGCTCGCGCGTGCGGGGACTGTCCCAGCGCGGCTCTTGCCGGACGGGGGGATTGGTGTGGCTCCGGCCGTAGGGCACCGCCTGAATGGCCAGCAACACGGCAACGCCTGCGACGAACCCCCAGCACATCAGCCTCTTCAACACGACGCGTTCCTCCCGCAGGGATACGAGGTCAGGCCCTGTCAAACGACCAATGCCAAACGACCAAGTCCCAAATGGTCTCGGTCGGCGGCAGCTCTTGCGCCGGCTACGACACCTCGGGGCGACGGCCGTTGGCCACCTTGGACCAGCCCCAGGCGAAGCGGTCCCAGACCGTGGCAGGCGCTTTCGCCAGCGCCTTCAGCCAGCGGGGCGTCCCGAAGTCGTCGAAGAGCGAGTAGAACACGGGCGTGGCCACCAGGGTGAGGAGGAGGGAGAGCATCTGGCCCCCGATCACCACGGTGGCCATGGAGGCACGGCCAGCCGCGCCGTCCCCCCGGCCGAAGGCAATGGGGATCATGCCGAAGACGATGGAGAGCGTGGTCATCAGGATCGGCCGCAGGCGGGCGTGATTGGCCTCGACGATCGCCTGGAACCGATCCAGGCCCCGCTCCCGCAGGGTGTTGGTGTAATCCACCTGGAGGATGGAGTTCTTCTTCACCACGCCCATCAACAGGAAGATGCCGATGATGCTGTTGAGGTTCAGGCTCTGACCCGTGACCGCCAGGGTGAGGAGGGCGAATGGAAGACACAGGGGCAGGGAGAGCATGATGGTGATCGGGTGGACGAAGCTCTCGAACTGAGAGGCCAGCACCATGTAGATGAAACAGAGGCTCAGGACCAGGGCCAGCAGGAAGTTCTGGGCGGCCTCGCCGATGAACTTCCCTTGACCGAAGTACGACGTCGAATAGCCGGGGAGCAACCCCAGCTCGCGGACGGCGGCATTCGCCCGGGTCATGGCCTCCACCAGCGGGATCTCGAAGAGGTTGGCGACGACCGTGATCTGCCGTTCCCGGTTGTAGCGGTCGATCTGCCCCGGGGCCTTCCCGGTGGAAAAGTCGGTGACGTTGTTCAGCCGGACCAGCGACCCTCGGGCGCCGGGCACCATCACCTGCGAGATCACCTGGGGGCTGTTCCGATAATCCTGCAGCAGCCGGAGCCGGACGTTGTACTGCTCGTCCCCTTCCCGATAGGTGCTCACCTTCTCGCCACCGACCATGGTCCGGAGGCTGCTGGCGATGGCCGCCACGCGGACCCCCAGGTCGGAGGCCTTGCGGCGGTCGATCTCCACCCGCACCTCGGGTCGGCGGGACGCCAGGCTGGTGTCCAGGTCCACCATGCCGGGGACATCGCGGAGCTTCGCGATCACGCGCTGCGCGTAGTGGTCGAGCCGCTCCAGCTCCGGACCCCGGAAGATCAGGTTGAAGGGGGTCTGGCGGAAGCCGCCGCCGGAGATGAGGCTGATCTGCTGGGCGCTGACCCGCAGATCGGGGAACCGGCGCATTGCCTCGCGGGCCATCTGCATGAGCTGCTGCTGCGTCTCCTTCCGCTTGGAGAGATGCGTGAGGCCGACGTATATCGAGGCATCCGTCACGTTGGTGATGTTCTGGCCCTGGACGCCGATGGTGGTGAAGAGGGTCTCGACGCCGGGCAGCTTCTTCAGCTCCGCCTCCACTCGCCGCAGGATCTGATCGCTCCGTTCCAGCGAGGAGCCGGCCGGCGTCTCCAGGACCACCTCGAACTCGCTCATGTCGTCGGCGATGATGAACTCTTTCTTCACCCGCGGGACGATGGCGATCGTGGAGGCCACGACGATCACGGTGATGAGGATGATGGCCCACCGGTGCGCCAGGGCCCGGCGGAGCAGCCAGTCGTAGCCCTTGTCCAGCGCGGCGTACACCCCGCGTTGCTTGGATGCTGCGCTGGCCCGCCCGCGACCCGCTCCCCTGGAGGCTGGCGGCTTCAGGAACCGGGAGCTCAGGCTGGGCGTCAACGTGAAGGAGACGAAGAGAGAGACCAGGATGGCGAACGCCGCGGTGAGGCCGAAGCTGTTGAAGAAGCGGCCGACGATGCCGGACATGAAGGCCACCGGGAGGAAGATGACGACCAGCGAGAAGGTGGTGGCCATGACGGCCAGGCCGATCTCGCGCGTGGCCTCCCGGGCCGCCTCCAGGGGGCCGACGCCCTCTTCCTCCATGTAGCGGAAGATGTTCTCCAGGACCACGATGGCGTCGTCGATGACGATGCCGACCGACAGCGACAGGCCCAGCATGGTCTGGTTGTTCAGGGTGAAGCCCATGTACTTCATCAGGGTGAAGGTCCCGATGATGGAGGTGGGGATCGCCAGGGCGGCGATGAGGGCGGCCCGGACGTTCCGGATGAAGAAGAAGACCACGATGCTGGCCAGGATGCCGCCCAGGACCAGGTGCTCCTGGACCTCCTTCATGGAACGGCGGATGAAGCGGGAGAGGTCCCGGACCTCCACCACCCGGATGTCCGGGGGCAGCGTGGGTTTGATCTCGGCCAGGCGCCTGCGCACCCGATCCACCACCTGCACCGTGTTCGTTCCGGACTGCTTCCGGACCAGCAGCGAGACGGCGTTCTCACCGTTCAGACGGGACAGCGTGCGGGGCTCCTCGATGCCGTCCACGGCGCGGCCGATGTCCGCGATCCGGACAGGCGCCCCCTTCACATCGGCCACGATGAGGCCGGAGAAGTCCTCCACCCGATCGATCCGGCCGAGGGTGCGCAGGCCCTCCTCCCGCTGGCCCTTGGTGATGCGCCCCCCGGGGATCTCGGCGTTCTGCTGCTGGAGCGCTTGCTTCACCTGCTCCACGGGGAGGGCATAGGCCGCGAGCTTGTTGGCGTCCAGTTCGATCTGGATCTCGCGCTTCCGGTCGCCGACGAAGGTGAGGCTTCCCACGCCGTTGACCGTCTCGAGTTGGCGCTTGATCCGCTTGTCGGCGATCTCGGTGATCTCCCGGGCGGAACGCTGGCCGGAGACCACGACGGCCAGGATGGGCGTGGCGTCGGGGTCCAGCTTCTCGATGATGGGAGGATCGGTCCCGAGCGGGAACTGCGCCAGGATCGTGGCCACCTTGTCGCGGACCTCGTTGGCCGCGACCTCCACCGGCTTCTCCAGGACGAACGTCACGAAGACCTGGGAGATCCCCTCCTTGGTGGTGGAGCGCAGCTCGTCGATCCCGCTGATGGTGTTGACGACCTCCTCGATGGGCTTGGTGATCTGGCTCTCCACCTCTTCGGGGGTTGCGCCCGACAGGGTGGTGGTCACCGTGACGGTGGGAAACTCGATGCGAGGGAAGGCGTCGAGCCCGAGGTCGCGGTAGGAGAAGAGCCCCAGGACCACCAGCGACATGACCAGCATGGTGGCGAAGACCGGGCGCTTGATGCAGAGGTCGGCAAGGAACACAAGAATACTCCAGGCCGTCAGCCGTTGGCCATGGGCCTTTGGCTTACATTGTGCGGCCACCCGCTATTTTTTCACCGGGACCTCGACCGCCACCGGCTGCCCCTGGCTCAACTGTCCGAGGTTGGAAGCGGCCACCTGTTCGCCCAGCTTGACCCCTTCGAGGACCTCGACCATGCCGTCCTGGCGCGCGCCGAGCCGGATGCTCCGTTCCGCCACCGTGCCGTTCGCAATCACGAACACCTTGGTGATCCCCGCGAAGTTGACCACCGCCTCCTCGGGGACGAACGGGACGCCTGAATCCTGGCGCACCCGAACCTCGGCCTTGGCGAAGGCTCCGGCCTTCAGGGCGCTGTCAGGGTTGGGGATCGATGCCTCGATGGCGAAACTCCGGGTCTCCGGGTTGACCATCGGGGCGATCCGCACGACCCGGCCCGGGAATTGCCGGCCCGCGGTGGCGTCGGTTGTGACCCGAACGGTCTGCCCGGTGCGGACCTCTCTCGCGAAGCGCTCCGGGACCTCGCCGCCGAGCTTCAGGCTCTCTGTCCGCACGAGGATCAGGAGCGGAGTCTTCTCCTTGATGGTTTCGCCGACGGAGACGTGCCGCTTCTGGACTTCCCCTGCCATGGGTGCGCGGATCTCGGCATCCTTCTGCCGCTTGTGCGCGGTCTGGAGGGCCGCCTCCGCTTGGGCGATGGTGGCCTCCGCAACCCCGATGGCCTCCCGATCGCTCTCCAGTTGTCCCTCGGCCGCTCCGAGGGATGCCAGAGCCACGTCGGCGTCGGTGGCCGCTGCGTCTCGCTGGCTGGCCGACACCGCGCCCTCGGCGAAGAGTTCCTCGAATCGGCGGCGGTTCACTTGGGCGTTCTCCAGGACGGCCCGTGCCCGCCGGACGTTCGCCTGGCTGGCGGCCAGGTTCGCCCGCGCGCGGTCCAGGGCCTTTTTCGCCGACGCGAGAGTCGCCTGCGCTTGGTCAAAGGCGTAGCGGGCGTCCCGGGGATCGAGGCGGACCAGGAGCTGGCCGGCGGTCACGCGATCGCCGAGGTCCACCAGGATGCGCTCCACCGTTCCCGGGTTCTCGTTGCTGACCGTGATCTCCTCCTGGGGCCGGAGCGTCCCCACCAGCTCCACCGTGCGCTCCACCGGCCGTGCCTCCACCACGGCAGCGGTGATGCGGACCGCCGGGCGAGCGGCCGGGCCCTTGGGAACGGCGACAGCCTTGTCCTCGCGGGAGCAAGCCCCGGCGAGGACCGCCAGGATCAGGAGACTCCATGAAAGGTGTCCGGGCCGGCGGCGGATGCAGCCCGTGTGAAAGTCGGGATCCTGCACGCGGCGCTGTCTCATGGCGTCTGGACCCCGTGAAGAAAGAGGGCGACCATCTCTTCCACGGCTCGTTCCGTGGTCAGGTGGGGTGGGGCCTTCTGCCCGAATAACTCCCGGAGCTGGATATGCAGGACCACCATGCCGATGAAGCTCCAGGCGGCCTGGACGGGGTCCACGGGTCGGAAGGCGCCCGCCGCGATGCGGTCGGCGATGTAGCGGCTGAGGAAATCGTCAAGATGCTGAACCCTGGAGCGGAAGAACATTTCGCAGAGGGCGTGGCCCTCCAGGGCGCTGAAGAAGAGCAGGCGCATGAGGGTCGGGTCCACCTGCACCCGTTCGATCATCTCCCGGGCCAGGGCCCGCAGCACCCCGGCATCGTCCTGCTGACCCGCGGCCGGGGTCACGCTGCTGAGGATCTGCTGCGTGTGGGACTTGGCCTCGATGATGGCGGCGTACAGTTCCTCCTTGGTGGCGAAGTGCTTGAAGATGGTCGTCTCGCTCACGCCCACGGCCTGGGCCACCTGCCGGGTCGTCGTACCGCTGAACCCCTTGCGCGAAAACAGGGCGGCCGCCGCCTCGATGATCCGCTGCCGTCGCTCGGCGCCCGGAAGTCGTGTTTTCGCCACCGGTTGATTCTCCTCGGGTAGTGTGTACTTCCTAACCATATTGCGGATCTTGCCCGAGAAGGTCAATCAGAAAAATCAAAAGGACTGATCATCGGGGTCTTTTCCTCGCCCGGCGCCAGGCGCGAAACCGCACCATGAACGGCCGCACCCAGGGGTGATTGGCGCCCAGCAGGGCGACCCCTGCGATCAGAATCGGGATGCCGGGCATGATCGGCAGGAGCATGCCGATCGCCCCCAGGATGATCAGCGTCACGCCCAGGATCGGACGGATGATTTGCCACATCGCATGGCTCCCAGAAGGTCGGGCCATGCCCGATTCGCGGTCCCGCAGGGTCGCGGGGCCAGGGTCAGGCAGGCCGCCAAGACGCGCTCTTGAACCGACAGGCTCAAGATGGCATTATACAGGGTATGCATGGATTGGAAACCACGCCCCGCGACCTGCAGCCGCTCCTCTCTCGCCGCATCAGCCAGCTCGGCCTCAGGCTGGAAGGCTCGCCGGTGGAGCGCTCCGTCCAGATGCTTTACCGGGAGCTTTGGCGGAAGGGCCTGAAGCACTTCCGGCCGCCCTGCTACCTGACCGACGAGTGGGGCTGTCCCTCGGGAGAGCCCATCATCGGGATCCCGTTCTACCTCGCCGACCCCAAGCTGGCCCGGCTGGAGAAGGCGATCGACGGCCTGGAGGATCGGCGGGGGATCCGCATGTACCTCCGCCACGAGGCCGGCCATGCATTCAATTATGCGTACAAGCTCTACGAAACCGCCGAGTGGCGCGAGCTGTTCGGACCCTTCAGCCGACCCTACCGTGATCGATACAAGCCGGTTCCCTTCGACCGGAGCTTCGTCCGGCACATCGAGGGCTGGTACGCTCAGAAGCATCCCGACGAGGACTTCGCCGAGACCTTCGCGGTCTGGCTCACCCCGGGATCCCGCTGGCGGTTGCGCTACCGCGGGTGGCCGGCCCTGCTGAAGCTCCGCTACGTGAACCGCGTGGCGCGCGACTTGGGCGGAACGGAGCCGCTGGTCCGCCTGGCCTCCACCGACATCACGACGGAGGAGATGCACATGACGGTGGAGGAGTTCTTCCGGACCATCCAGGCGGAGGCCTGGCCGGTGGAGGTGGCGCTGGAGAACGACCTCCCGGATATCTTCATCCGCAAGGGTCGGCGGAGGCGGGGGCTCCGTCCCGCGTGGGAGATGATCCGGCAGCACCGGACCCACCTCATCGACAAGATCGAGTACTGGACCGGGGTCAAGCGCAGCGTGGTGCGGTCGCTGGTGGACACCATCGGGCAGGCCGCCCAGCGTCTGCAGCTCTCCGTGGACACGGCCGAAGAGCCCTCCGCGCTGGTGGAGCTGACTGCCTACGCCAGCACCCTCAGCATGAATTTCCTGACCCGGGGGAGCTTCGTCCCCCGGGCCCGGCGGACCCTCCCCCGGACCGGGACAGCCGGCTCCCCCCGGAGCGCCGAGGCACAACATGGCCAAGCTTCGCATCGGGATAGCCCACGGACCTGAGGATGCCCCCCCCGATTCCCCGCGACGCCGGCGACGCCGGCGCAGGACCGACGTCCAGGAGATCACCGAGGTCCTGACGCGCTCGGGCCATGAGGTGTTCTCCCTGGTCGTGGACGGCGGGAAAGACTGCCTGGCGAGGCTGGCCGGGGTGGAGGCCGATCTGCTCTTCAACCTGGTGGAAGCCTTCGGCGCCGACGACACCAAGGAGCCGCACGTGGCCGCCTACTACGATCTCCTGGGGCTGCGCTACACGGGCTCCGGGCCGCGCGGGCTCTCCCTCGCCATGGACAAGGCGCTGACCAAGAAGGTCCTGCACTTCCACGGCGTGCGGACCCCGAGGTTCGTCACGGTTTTTCGCGGCCGGGTGGACTGGGCGCACGACATCGACTTCCCCTTGATCGTCAAGCCGGTCCGCGAGGACGGGTCCATCGGCATCGGCTTCAACGCCCGGGTGGACAGCATCAAGGACCTCCTGGAGCGCATCGACGCATTGCACGCCGACTTCAACCATCCCGTGCTGATCGAGCAGTACATCGAGGGGCGGGAGATCTATGTCGGGGTCCTGGGGAACGGCGGGCCGGGCGCGTTTCCTCCCGTGGAGCTGGACCTCTCCCATCTCCCCGAGGGGACGCCCCACATCGCCGGCACGGAGGTGAAGTGGCGGGAGGGGACGCGCGCCTACCGGGAGAGTCGATACCGCATCCCGGACGACTTCCCCGCCAACGTGGTGGAGGCCGTCCAGGCCGCGGCCCTCACCGGGTTCCAGGCCCTCCAGCTTCTGGATTACGCCCGCTTCGACTTCCGGATCACCCCGAACAACGAGGTCTACATGATCGAGGCCAACCCCAATCCCTACCTCCATTCGCGGGCGGAGTTCATGCGGGCCGCCCGCGCCTCGGGCCGGACGCATCCCCAGACAATCCTGGAGATCGTCGGCCTGGCCCTGTCCCGCTACGGCTTCCAGGGGTAGCCCGGCCCGCGGCCCGTCCCGGCCGGCATGCAACAGGGAAGAGAAACCCACTGTGGGATGTCCGGGCGCCGGATCGTGGCGCGCGTCCGGGCCTCCGGCAGCCAGGCCGCCAGGCTGCGATCCACCGCCTCATCCTGGAGGGCCTGGTGAACTCCCCGGCCTTCCTCCGGCGTCTGGGGAACCCGCACCCAGGGCCTACCTCACCTGGGCCTAGGAGACGGAGGCAAACGGCCGGAGGCGGAGGTGCATGAACCGTCACCGGCGGAGAACCACCTCCACCATGCGGCGGGCAGAGGCGACGTCGAGGATCTCCAGGCGGCCGAACCAGGGATGGAGGATCACCCCCCGACTCGCACCACTCGCTCCAGGGCCCGGGAAAGCGCGGCCTCGATCTGCTCGCGCGCCAGGAGCGGCGCATACTCCCGCCAGGCCCACCGAGCGGCGAGGCCCAAGCCGGCCAGGATCAGGCAGAGGATACACGCGGCATAGAGCCACCGGCGAAGCCGTATCCGGGACACGTCACGTCTCCCCCCGATCCACGCGGGGCATCACGCTGCCCGACCTGCCGTCGAAGGTCAGGCATGCCTCCGGTCCGAACGAAGGCCGCCCGGCCTGGACGAGCCGGCTCAGCACGCAAGGCAGCGTGCCCGTTAGTCGCCCCCCTCGCCTCGACGGCGGTTCAGCGCCCGGTCGAGGTTATGCGCTGCGCTGATGAGGCTCAGATGGGTGAAGGCCTGTGGGAAGTTCCCCAGGGCCTCTCCGTGCGGGCCGATCTGCTCGGCATACAGGCCGAGGTGGTTCGCATAGCCCAGCATCTTCTCGAAGATGAGCCGGGCCTCATCGAGCCGGCCGGCCCGCGTGAGCGCCTCGACCAACCAGAACGTACAGATGCAGAAGGTCCCTTCCAGGCCGGGGAGGCCGTCCGGCGCCAGCGTCGGGTCGTAGCGGTGCACGAGGCTGTCGGACACCAGCTCTCGCTGGACGGCCTCCAGGGTGGACAGCATCCGGGGATCCGTGGGCGACAGGAAGAAGATCAGCGGCATCAGCAGGGTGCTGGCGTCCAGGGCCCGGCTGCCGTAGGCCTGGACGAACGCTCGGCGCGAAGGGTTCCAGCCCTGGGTCATGATCTCCTCGTAGATCGTGTCCCGGGCGCGAAGCCAGCGCTCGCGGTCCGCGGGGAAGGAGCGCTTGTCGGCCAGACGCAGCCCGCGGTCCAGGGCCACCCAGCACATCAGCTTGGAGTAGACGAAATGCTGCCGCCCTCCCCGGACTTCCCAGATCCCCTCGTCCGGCTCGTGCCAGTGGTCACACACCCAGTTGAGGAGCCGCCGAAGGTTCACCCAGAGGTCGTAGCTGATGGGGGTGCCGTACTTGTTGTACAGGTACACGGAGTCCATCAGCTCCCCGTAGATGTCAAGCTGGAGCTGCTTGTAGGCATCGTTGCCGATCCGGACAGGGCCCATCCCCCGGTAGCCCTCGAGGTGGGGGACCACCTGCTCGGCCAGCTCGTGACGGCCGTCGATGCCGTACATGACCTGGAGGGAGCCGTCGGGTTGCAGCTCGCGCGATCGCGCCTGGAGCCAGTCCATGAAGTGGCGGCCCTCACGGGTGAAACCGATCCGCAGCAAGGCGTAGAGGGTGAAACTGGCATCTCGGATCCACGTGTACCGGTAGTCCCAGGTGCGTCCCCCGCCCAGACCGCCGGGGAGGCTGCTGGTGGGTGCCGCCACGACGGCCCCCGTGGGTTCGAAGGTGAGGAGCTTCAAGACCAGGGCCGAGCGGTTGACCGTCTCCCACCAGCGGCCCCGGTAGTTGGAGCTGGACAGCCAGTGTTGCCAGAATGCCACGGTCGCGCGAAAGATGTCTTCGTACTCCGCCTCCGAGAGGGGCGCTGGCGGATCCTGGCCTACCTGGGCCCCCTGGAGAAGGAAGGTGGCCGCATGTCCCGCCTTCAGCGCAAAGGTGGCGGTTGCGCCGTCCGCCTCCTGAGTGAGGGGGACCTCGGTCAGCAGGGTCAGGCTGAGCTCGGGGCTTCGGAAGGTGGCCCCGGACGAATGGACTGCGACGACGTGCGGCGTCCGGGCGTAGTCGAAGGCCGGCTGACACGTGACCCTGAATCGCATGCTGCCCCGGACCACCGACACCCGGCGGATCAGCCGGTGGAGGTCTCGCTCCGCCGCCGTGGTTGCCACCGGCATCAGGTCGCATATCTCGCCCACGCCCTCGTCGGAAAGGAAGCGCGTGATCAGGACGTTGGTGTCCGGGAAGTAGAGTTGCTTGCGGGTCACCTCGCCCCCCAGGGGCGCGATCTGGAATCGGCCCCCCTTGGCATCGTCGAGCAGGGCGGCGAAGACGCTGGGAGAATCCAGTGAGGGGAAGCAGAACCAGTCGATGGACCCGTGCTTCCCCACGAGCGCCACCGTGTGGAGGTCGCCGATGATTCCGTAGTCTTCGATGGGCACGTACGCCATGCCAGGCTGTCCCCTTTCCGGTTGCCGAGGGCCGGCGTCCCATCCCGACCCGGTGGCCGGTTGGCGTGGCAGGAGGCTACACGTGGGTGAGCTGGTCCGTGTCCTCCTCGTGCTTCCCGAGCCGGCTCTCCAGGATCTCCCGGGCGAGGTCCTTGCCCCCCAGACCGAAGGCCAGTGCCAGCGCCAGGACGGTGCCCCCAAAGGCGATGCCGAACGCCAGCAGGACCATCTCCCGGGCGATCCCGAGCTGCGTCAGGGCAGCGGCTCCGGTGAAGACAAGCACCATCCATCGCACTGCGGCAGCGATCAGGGGCGCGCCGGCCACCTGGGCGTTCACCGCGCCGATCAGGGCGGCCTGGCCCAGGAAGTTTGCCAGGACCCATCCCGTGACCATGACCAGCGTGGCGACGATGAGGTCCGGAAGAAAGCGAAGGATCATGGCCACCAGTCCGGTGGCGGCCGGCATCTCCAGGGCCTCGATCCCCATGAGAAGCGCCACCAGGAAGATGGTCCAGAAGACCAGGCGGGCCGTCAGCACGGTGGGGGACTCGCGGAACCCCGCCCGGGTGAGCGCGGGCGTGAGCCGCCAGCGCGCGCAGCGGCGATCGAAGTCGGCCGCCTGCAGAACCCGCGCCGCCAGGCGACGGGCAAAGGCGCCCACGATCAGCCCCAGGACGATCAGCGTCAGCATGGCCAGGATCCGAGGGGTGACTTGTGCCAGTCGCTCCATCACCTCCCGGAACGAGCTGATCAGGATCTCCACCCACGTCTCTCGCATGGCCTACCTCCATCGGGAAAGCAGGGACTCTTTCTCAGATTCGAAAGCCCGGCCGATCGCCTCCAGCATCTCGGCGCGCCGGTGGGCCGGCATGGCGTGGGCCTCCAGCAGGAATGCCGCCACCCGGCCAAGATAGAGCGGCGCCAGGGCCCGGAGCAAGTGATCCCGGGGCACGCGCCGCTCGTGGAAGGCCACGGCAAAATCCGAGATCGTCCGCGCCCACAGGTGGATCGGAAATCGGAATTCATCCGCCGCCAGGAGTCCGAGGGGGTAGAGCTGGGCCAGCGTCTCTTCCAGCATGATCTGTTCCCACACCGGCAGCAAGTCCTTCAGCCCCAGCTTGAACGCCCGGACCATCCGGTCGAGGTGAACCTCTCCCAGTTCCCCGAGAAGCTCTGGCGGGTCACCCTCCCGCGGGAGGGGCTCGGACCCACGAATATCCCGCCAGATCCCCTGGTACCGCTCCATCAGACTGAAGAGCGGACCCACCACCTGGACCAGGGTGGCGGCCAGGTCCGTCTCGCGCACCCCCGCTGCGACGACCTTTCGACCCAGGGCAACCTCGACCATCCGGCAGTTGGAGGCGAGGGCCTCGATCGGCAGCCACACGGCGATCCCGCGAGTCGCCAGATCGCTCCTCCACACGTCGGCCCCGAGGAGTCTCCGGACGACCTCCTTCGACAACCCCAGGCAGCCGCCCAGGACCTGTTGAATCCGCTTGCCGTACAGGGCGCCGGTCAGGGGGGCGAGGAGGTTGGTGGTGAGGGTCCCTTCCGCCAGGGTGCGGGTGTAGGCGGGCGACACGTACTCCGCCTCGGCCCGGAGCACCGGCCGGAGCAGCCGCTCCACCCACTCGGGGGTCAGCCCGACCAAGTCCGCATCCACCAGACCGCAGGCCTGAGCCTCCAGACGGCTGGCCGCGGACAGGATGGCAAGCACCGCCCGTCCCTCGCCGGGAGGGACGGCGGGCTGGACCCGGTGAGCGGGCAATGCGCCGGACGCGCCCCCCTTCCGCGCCTCGAACGTATCGATGCTGCCGCCCCCCCATCCGCCATCGGCCACCATGACCGAGGACTTCTGGGCCGGGAAGTACTTGCTCAGCCCCTTCGTGACCCCCTCCACCACCTGGACCACGGATGGGGATCGGTCACGAGAAATGATCCCGACCAGCAGATCGGCTTGGCCCGTCGCGTGGCCGGCCTCCCGATCCTTTGCACTCAGCGTGTCCTCGATGCGGACCTCCTCGACCATCCCCCCTCCGCACGCTCATCCGGTGAGATTCGCCAAGAGCGCCAGGTTGTCTCCCACCTGCCGGGTGATGAGGAAGTTCCTCCGGACGTATTCGCGCGCGGCGCCGCCCAGCCGCGCCATCAAGTCTGGATTCTGGAGGAGCTGGCGGATGCGGAAGGCCGCACCCTCCACCGAGTTCACCGTGTAGCCCGTCACCTCGAAGATCACCTGAGCCGGAATCCCGCCGGCCATGCTCCCGATCACGGGCTTCCCCTTCCACATGGCCTCGGCCACGATGAGACCGAAGTCTTCCTGGAGCGGCTTGTGGATCAGCACCGCCGCGGCGCGCTGCAGGGCGTTGATCTCCAGGGCGGCCTCCGGCGGAAGCACGAGTACCTGGATGTCCGGGTCGTGGGCGGCCGCGTCGCGAACCTCGGCCAGCACACGGCTTCCCTCGGGGTTGTCCGCGCCGCCGCTCCCGGCCAGCACCAGGCGGCAGTCCACGTACCGCTTGGCCAGCCGGTATGCCTGGATCACCCCCGAGGGGTCCTTGCTCCTGGCGTAGGGGGCGACCTGGAGAAGCAGGGGTTTGTCCCGGGGGACCTGCAGGCGGTCCAGCACCCGCTGGACCTCCGCCCGGGTCAGGTCGCGATTCTTCTCGCTCAGGGGATCCACGGAGGGATGGACGATGAAGATGGGTGCAGGCAGCCGCTGCGTGAATTTCGGCAAGGAAAAGACCGCGGCATCGTATCGCTCCAGCTCGCGGCGAACCGTGTGCCAGGCCCGGCGGTACGCGCGGGAGAGATCGGCATGGCAACGCCAGATCCATCGCCCCCCCGAGGGACGCCGCCGGGCCATGGGCAGCGGTGCCAGGTCGTGCACCATCACGAGGTCCGCCTCCAGCGGGAGGTCTGCGAAGTTGGCGGCCGCGGTCTCGCCATACGACCGGAGCATCCCTTCGCTCACCTCCTGCGCCTCGCCCGCCAGGGCCGAGTCGAGGGCGCGAAGGCTGGCATAGAACTCCGGATCGCCCACGACCACCTCCCAGGCGGCGGCAATCCCCAGATCTTGCAGGATAGGAACCATCCTCCCCAGGATCTCCGCGGACCCGCTGCCGAAGCGGCTGGCGTTCACGTGGACGAAGCGGCGCCCCTTGAGTCGCTCCGCCAGGCGCAGCAGCAGGTCGATGCTCCCCCGCGGGGCGACATCCCGGTAATCCTCCAAGCGCACCGGGATCATCGGCTCCCCCCCTCGCTCAGGGCCTCGTCGCACAACTGGACCAGGCGCGACCGGGTTCGCTCCAGGCTCCCGGAGTACGGGTCCACCCCCCGGATCCGGGCTGCCAGGTCGGGAAGGCCGAGCGCGCGCTCCAGCCAGGCCGCGAAATCGTTCTGGCCCCGTCCGAGGCGCAGCCGCGCCTCCATGAGGTGATAGTAGACGGCGCTCAGGTCCACCTCCAGGAGCACATCGCGGAACTCCTGGAGGGAGCGGGCAGAGATCCCCGTCGGGATCTCCACGATCCGTGATTGGATGAAGTCGAACGGCTCGCCGAAGATGATGCCGGGAATGACCGGGAGGCGCCGCAGGTGATCGTCGATGACGGCCACCAGCTCCTCCCGGAGGGCCTGCAGGCTCGGGAACATGCCGGGATCGACCATGGCCAGCCGCTCTCCCAGGACCCGGTCCCGGACCTGGATGGCGGACCACGTGGCGAAGTCGTTGGGGAAGGGTCCGGCCACAAACTTGTGGCGCAGGAAGAAGCTGTGTGTGTGGTAGTAGATGGAATCCAGGGGGACCTCCTCGAGCAGCTCCGCCAGCTGTCGCTCGTTCTCCGCCCGCGCACCCACGAATTCCAGAAGCTCCAGACAGGCCACGAAGGCGAAGGGCCCTTCGCCCGGACGAAGCCGCGCCGACCCGGGGCGCGGCGCCGAGGTGCCGGCGCGTCGCAGACCCTCCAGGGGAATCCGGATCCAGGCCGGGCGGTGGTCGATCTCGTACGCCAGCTCGTAGATCGCCTTGTTCAGCTCGAAGACCCGGAGGACAGCCTCCGTGGCCTCGCGCTCGCGGGGGAGGAAAGACGCCCCGGCCTCCCACGTCTCTGCCAGGTATCCCTCCAGGAAGGCCTCGCGGACCCCTGTGGCCCAATGCTCCGCCCAGGGCGCCAGGCGATCCGTCAGCCCGAGATCGTCCGGGGCGGCCGCCGCGACGGCGAACAGGCCGGCGTGGACAGCGTAGTCGAAGGAGCGTAACATTCCCGCCACATCCTTGAGGGCACATTGCTTGGCGCGCCGCGCTTCCATCGGGCGCGCCGGCTCCCCCTCGAAGTCCAGGATCACGAACCCTTCCCCGGCCCGGAGCACCTGTCCCAGGTGGTAGTCGCCGTGGACGCGGATCTTGGTCACGCCCCCGCGGAGCGCCTCCACGGCCGTCAGCTCGCTTCGAAGGCCTGGGGCCAGGGCCACGACCTGGCGCGCCACCTCCCGTGCAGAGGCAGGGAACGTCTCCAGCACGGAGGCCACCACCGCCATCGCCCGGTCCAGGTCCTTCTCCATTCCGGCCTGCCAGGCCGATAGGTCGGACGGCTCGATGGGTTCGGGGGCGAAGGCCGGCTCCGGGGCGCCCGAGGCCAGGGCCATGTGCAGCCCGCCCGTCAAGCTGCCCAGACGCCGGGCCTCCTCGGCATCTGCAGACGCCAGCGTCCGGGCGAAGGCCTCGCTGCCGGCTCCCCCTTCCTCCATGCCTTGCAGGGCGGCGGCGTAGTACTCCGCCAGGCGGCCCAGGGCGGCCGTCCAGGCGTCTCCCTGGTTCGGGACGAATTCCTGGAGGACAGCCAAGGTCATCCCCTGGCCCTCGGCCCCCGCATAGGCAATGGAGCCCGCCAGATGTGCGATCCCGCGAAAGGCGGTCCGCCGGGTGAGGAAATCCGTGATCTCGAAATCGGGATTCGCGCCCCACTGCAACTTGCGGAACACCTTCAGGATGCCTGCGCTGTCGAAGATGACCGAGGTGTTGCTCTGCTCGGTCCGGACCCGGGCTACCTTCCCGGGAGGTCCCGGCAGGATCTCCGCCAGGCGGTCGGTCGGGATGAACTGGAAGGTCCCGCGACGGCCGGTGAGCGAGGCCCGCAACCGGATCTGCTCCACCAGGGCCACACAGGAGGCGGGATCGTCCATGGCATCCCGGAACCCCGCCTCGCCCTCGTCGGGGACAACCGGGATCAGGTAGGTTTCAGCGTCCGCATGGCTGAAGGCAACCTCGAAGAGGCCCAGGATCGCCGGCGTCCCCGGCAGCGAGGCGAAGTCCAGCGGGGTGGCGCCGACCGGCGTCCGGGACTTGCCTCCGAACCAGCGCTGGGCGGGCAGCCAGACCGGGAGGCCTGCGGCCGCGCGTGCCGCCAGATCCTGTGGGAGGATCGTGACCGGCTGGGTCCCGGGGGCTCGCCCGCGTGCGGGTGCGCTCCGGGCCGCTCGGGACTTCGTTCCCATGCAGAGACTACTCCCGGCTCGCCGAGGGGCTTGCCACGGCCGGCGTCTCCGAGGTCAAGGCAGGTCCCTCTTCGGAGTCGATTGGTATTCCGGAACCGGGGGGTCGGGAGCAGGGGATGCCCGCGTTCCGGGTCGGTCCAGGGATTCATACAGTGCGACTGTCCGCCGGGCGACGGCATGCCAGCTGAAAAATGCCTCGGCCCGCTGGCGCCCCTTGGTACCCATGGCCCGCCCCAGCGAGGCGTCGGCCAGGAGCGCATTGATGCGGGAGGCCAGGTCGCGCGAGAACCCGTCGGGGTCCCGGGGCTCGAAGGGGCTGTCTGCCCGCTGGTCGAGGGGCACCAGGTACCCGGTCTCGCCGTGAGCCACGACCTCTTTGATGCCCCCCACGGCGCTGGCCACCACGGGGGTCTCGCAGGCCATCGCCTCCAGGTTGATGATGCCGAAGGGCTCGTAGATGGAGGGGCAGCAGAAGACGGCGGCGTGGGAGTACAGCTCGATGGCCGTGGGCCGATCCACCATCTCCCGGATCCAGATCACCCGGCCCGGCGCGGCGCCGGCCCGGCGGACCGCCTCCTCGACCTCGGCGGCGATCTCCGCCGAATCGGGGCTCGCGGCGCACAGGACCACCTGGGCGGCGGGGCCCAGGTGTGGGATGGCGTTCACCAGATGCAGGATCCCCTTCTGGCGGGAGATCCGGCCCACGAAGAGGACGGTCGGCCGATCCGCATCGATTCCGAAGCGCTCGAGTCGCGCCCGGGTGCGCACCGGGCGGTACTCCTGCGTGTCGATGCCGTTCCCGATGACATGCACCTTGTCCGGGGCGAGGCTGAAGTGCCGCAGGATGTCCCCCTTCATTTCCTGGGACACGGCCACCACGGCGTCGGCCGCCTGGATGGCGGTCCGCTCGATCCAGGAGGACAGGTCGGCCCCGCGCCCCAACTGCTCCCGCTTCCAGGGACGCAGGGGCTCCAGCGAGTGGGCGGTGACGACGAGCGGGATCCCGTACAGCATCTTCGCCAGCAGTCCGCCGAAGTGCGAGTACCAGGTGTGGCAGTGGACCACATCGGCGTCGATGGGCCGGGCGGCGAAGCTGGCGCAGACGCGTAATGCCTGCAACGGCATGAGGAGCTTCTCGGGGGTGTCGGCCGCCTCGCCCTGGGCGAACCGGTGACCCCGCACGACGAGGTTTCCCGACCGGATATCCTGCGCGCCGAAGGTCCGGACCTCGACCGGGATCAGCTTGGCCAGCTCCCGGGAGAGGTAGTCCACGTGCACGCCGGCGCCTCCGTAGATCTCCGGGGGGTACTCCCGGGTCAACAGCAAGACCTTGAGGTCAGACCGCGGCGTCTTCGATCCCATAGGTCTCTCGCTGTGTCCCGGGTTGCCGGAGCCGCAGCCAGTAGTGGCCGTAGGGTCCCAGGCTGAGAAAATAGGGGGACTCGCGGATGGGCGGGAAACGCGCCCCACCCAGCATCTCGACGGGAATGGCCCCGCGGAACTCCCGGAGGTCCAGCTCCACCGGCTCGGCCGAGCCGGCCAGATTGTGGACGAGCAGGATGGTTTCTCCCGGGGACTCCCGCAGGTGAGCCAGCACCCGGGTGTTGGCAGGGCTCAGAAACCGCAGGCTCCCGCGACCGAAGACGTGTGACGTCTTCCGGGCGGCGATGAGGCGCCGCATCCAGTGGAGCAGGGAGGAGGGGGTGTGAAGCTGCGCTTCCACGTTGACCGCCTGGTAGCCGAACAGGGGATCGGAGATCACCGGGCTGTAGAGCTGTCCCGGATCCGCGCGGGAGAATCCCGCGTTTCGGTCCGCCGACCACTGCATGGGAGTCCGCACACCGCTCCTGTCCCCCAGGTGAATGTTGTCCCCCATGCCGATCTCGTCTCCGTAATAGATGATGGGTGTTCCCGGCAGCGTGAACAGCAGGCTGTTGAGGAGCTGGATCTTCGCCCGGTCGTTCTCCAGGAGAGGCGCCAGGCGGCGGCGGATCCCGATGTTCAGCTTCATCAAAGGGTCCTGGACATAGGCGTAGTACATGTAGTC
>DATIFO010000039.1:0-17472 GCA_035455275.1 Methylomirabilis sp. (SeqCode)
GTGACCTCGGGGACCATCACCGAAGCGATGATTCGAGAGTACATCGCTGAGCAAGAAGGGGAACCGCTCCAAGACGACAGTCGATTTCGAATCGACGATCATCCGAAGCTACCGCCTTCCAGGCGGTAGTTGTTCACTGACCTCCGCATAAGTAATGCAATACAATGGAGACCTCCTGAAGGGAGGTGTCTCCATGCGCCCTCACGGCTCTCCGAAATCGCTGGAAGCACGGCGGCGCAGCATGGTCGCGTTCCTCAAGCAGAGGCTGTCCCTGCATGAGATCGCTCGACGAATCGGCTGCCACGCCAGCAGCGTGCTGCGGTGGCGCAATGCGTGGCACGCTGGCGGGGCGGACGCGCTGAAGGCTCAGCCGGCACCCGGCCGGCCGCCGCGGCTCACGGCGCGGCAGAAAGCGCGCCTCGTGCGGCTCCTGAGCGCAGGGGCCACGGCCCACGGCTACCGGACCGAGTTGTGGACCACGCAGCGGATCGCCGAGCTGATCGAACGCCGCCTGGGGGTGCGCTACCATCGCAACCATGTGGGCAAGCTCCTGCACCAGCTGGGCTGGAGCCACCAGAAACCGGAGCGACGGGCCGTGGAGCGCGACGAGGCCGCCATCGCCGAGTGGAAACGTGCCGTCTGGCCCCGCGTAAAAAAACGCCGCAAGGCTGGCGGCCCACCTCATCTGCACCGACGAATCGGGCTTCCTCCTGATCCCGTCGGTCCGGAAGACCTGGAGTCCGGTGGGCCAGACCCCGATCGTCCGGCACCGGTATGCGCACGACCGCATCTCGGCCATCTCGGGCATCGCCGCCAGCCCGAAGCGCTCTCACTGCACGTTGTACTGCCAGCTGTACGAAGACTATTTTCTTGGACAGCGCTACCGCCTCCGCGTCATCGAAGGCGACGGGGCAAACCGGGTGGCGGTTAGCAGCAGGTCGATCATCGAGCTGCATGCGCGGTCCCACACGAGCGCTCGACAGCGCGGCGAGGTGCTTCATCAGTGGTATCGCCGGCAACTCAAGGCCCTGATTCCGCCTCTCCTGGAGAAATGGCAGCTGGTCATGGGCGTCCAGGTGGCCGACTGGGGCATCAAGAAAATGAAGACGAGGTGGGGTAGCTGCAACAGGACCGCTCGTCGAATCTGGTTGAATCTGGAGTTGGCCAAGAAGCCGATGCACTGCCTGGAATACATCGCTGTCCACGAGATGGTGCGTCTACTGGAGCGCCACCACAGCGATCGTTTCCGCGCACTGATGGATCAGTTCATGCCCCAGTGGCGCTCGCGTCGCGAGGAATTGAACCGGACACCATTGGGCCATGAGAACTGGGAGTATTGACGAGGTTTCTGTGGTGGGCGATAAGGAAGGCTGAGGAGGGTGCCCCGGCAGGCGTCGCAAACCTCGTCGCTGACGTTTGGTCGTAAGTCTTCACGTAGATAACCCCTGCATTTGCAACGAATTAGCCTCCGGCCTGGGCTGCAGGCTGGGTGTCACGGTGATCGCTCGCACACCGAAATCCCGCGAACGGCTCAGAGAGGTCCGGGGGCACGCCGAAGCGGTTTGAGGCGCGCGCGGCTCTCTCGTCGTGAGCCCAGGACCCGCCACGGAGGATGCCGGATGCATTGTCCGCCAGCGGTTGTTCGGGTTCGGCGTCTCCGCCCACCTCGTAGTACTTGTTGTAGTAGCGGTTCAGCACCCATTCGGAGACGTTGCCCAGCATGTCGTAGAGCCCGAATGCGTTCGGTTGCTTCTTCGCCACCTCGTGCAGTCGATCGGAGCTGTTGCCGCTGTACCAGGCGATATTCGACAGCACATCATACCGCGGCTCGGGGCGCCCGCCCCGGGCCGCGTACTCCCACTCTGCCTCGGACGGCAGCCTTCCCCCGACCGCGTTGCAGTACGCCTTCGCCTCGGTCCAGGTGACCTCCGTGACCGGGAGGTCGTCTTTGGCTGCCTGCACCTGCAACTTCCGTTTCTGCGCATACGGTCGGTACGCCTTCCAGGTCACCTCGGTTTGACCAAGCCAGAACCCCCTCGCGATGTTGACCCAGCGAGCCGGCCTCTCGTCCTCCTTGCACTCGGAATCTGCGGCCGAGCATCCCATCAAGTACTTTCCAGGTGGAATCCAGACGTAGATTTGTCCGCTGGCCGGATTCACCCAGGTCTTGGCCACGGCGCTCTCGGGCGGGTGCGGGGTGCCTTCCATTGTCTTCAGTGGACTCTGCGTCTGTTGTTTGGGTCCGCCTCGGTACAGGACGCCGACGCCAAGCCCCGAAATGAGCACAAGCGCCGATACGGTGACCAGGACGGCCCGTCGCTGTCCGAGTCGCTCGCGCCACCCCTGCGGTGGTGGACCCAGCGACCCGCCCCCACCCGCGAGGATGTCAGACACCGCCTTCGCGAGCTGCTCCAGATGCAGCTCCATGGGTCCACCCTGAGCATCCAGCCATTGCACCGTCGAAAGGAAATATCGGAGATCGGGGGACAACTGAACCCCATCGATCCGGAAGGGAACAACGCCAATGCCCTTGGTGAACGCACGTTCGACCTCGCTCCTCACGTGCGCGGATGCGTTGGAGTGCTCGGAAAGGACCAGGACAAACGCCCGGGACTGCTCGATCGCGGCTACGATCGCAGCCGGAAAGCTCGCACCTGGCTCAATGTCGCGCGGAGCGATCCAGCATGGGATGCCCGCCGCCTCGAGGTGGTCACGGACGCGCTCGGCCACATTCTTGTCATCGGTAGCGTAGCTGATGAAGACCTGGTGCGGCATGCTCGCTCCCATGCCGGCGTGACCTCAGTCGGCGTCGCGGATGTATGGCTCGTCTAGCTCGACGGGCCGCACGGCACCCTTAGGATGTTCTCGCGGCGCCGCGCCGACTCGGCACACGATCCCATTGGCTGCCTCGACCGGTAGCCGGCGGCCTCTCGGACACTTCCTGCTCCTGATGCGGAGGCGTGGCGTCCCCAGCCCCTGTGCAGACCTACAGCCGACCCATGTATACCAAGAATACAGCCGGGCGAGTTGCCTCAAGAGCCGCCTTTGCTCGACCATCTCTTCATGCGCGCCCCTCGCGCGCGCCTGTTCCGCGCCTCCAACAGCATGGTAGACCAGCAATGACTCTTCATGCTTCCTGTCGTGCGGGCATGCGACTTCTACGTCAACGAAGGGCAGGAGCCTCCGCAGCCATCCGCAGACTGCGGCCGAGTATATGTCCTCGTCGGCGATTGCTTCCAACAATTCCTTGTCATCAAGCTCGTCCAGTTCCACTTCCCATGGCGCCCCCAAGAATGCCTTTGCGTAGACGAACCGTGCCTCATCTTCCTTGCCTTGCCTGAAGAGGCAGTTGCCGAGCCAGATGAGTATTCTTCCGTTCGGGCCATGATTCTCCAGGAGCAGGCTGAGGGCCGCTTCGGCCTTCGAGTATTCCTCCAGCTCAAAGAGGAGGCGACCGAGACACAGGTCCGGAGGAATGAAGACCTGACAGTCGCCCTCCATGAGCGCGACTGTTCGTTGAAGCAACCCCCGCCTCAGCGCCTTCCCGCACTGTCCAAATTGGTAGGATTTCAATCTCTCCCAGAGAAATGCGGCCGCATCCTTCCCGGGAAGGCTCTCCGCTTCTTTCAGGGACGCGTCCCACGCAGCAGCCATTTGAAGGCCGGCGGAGGCATCAGGATGTCCAGGCCACTGTGAAAGGACACTTTCAAATATGGCCAGTGCCCTTTCGAAGTCGAGCCTTGCCAGGGCGTCGAAGCCTTCCCCGGTCTTGACTCGATCCCAGGTGAAGAGATCGAGCTGAAGCTCCTCATCCATGTCTGTCTCGCCGTGCGCGGCGGGTCTGGTGGGGCTGTATCCTGCAGGGGGTCAAGACCGGTTCTGCGGAACGTCTTTGAGCCGGAGCTTCAGGTATTCGCCGATCAGGATCGCGGTGGGATAGGCGATCTCTTCCTCGGCCTGGGTGTGAAGGATCAGCTTCTCCGCGAGGCGGGCACAGTCCGGCTGTCCCTCAGCCTTGGCGATGTCGATCAAGTCCAGCAATGTCGCCACGATGGCCCTGTGCTCCTCCAGCATGTGGGGGAGGTCCGCCTTCAAGAGGTCGGTCAACTGGAGAACGCGCGCCATCTCGGGCGTGACATTTCCCGCCGCCAACTGCGGAAGGAGTCCGAGGGGGGGCAAGGCGTAGGCTTCCTCTTTTTCGGCATGGGGCTGGAGGGCCTTCACCACGGCCCGGGCCGCTCGCCCAACTTTCCCGTCAAGGTCGGCGGCCGCCTTGAGCTGCATGAGCAACTCCTCGTGCTCCATCCACATCGGATGGGGGACCCTGGCCTCCATGAGCGACCCTCTCTCCCCTCCCCCGTCTTTGCGGGCCCACCCGCCCGTGACCTCATACTGTGGCGGGAATCGCGCCCATGATATGCGCCGACCGGCCCGCTGACAAGCGCTCTCCTGTGGCACGCAAGAGCGGCCGCTGGCAGGCTCCCTGGCTCAGAAGTCGTGCCTCAGGATGTCGGAGGCGCGACGGCAGAGTTCGCGCGCGTAGTCGGTCCAGATCCCCTGCCCCCAGTAGCGATAACAGCTCGTCTGGGTCGTCAGCAGGTAGTAGAGCGCATTGCGGTACCGGTGCTCGCGGGTCGGGACCTTTCCCAGGGCCTTCTCCGCGAAGAGGGCGCTGACCGAATCCATGGGTCCGAGGACGTTCTCATAGCCCTTCACCCAGGAGATGTTGTTGGTCCAGCTCCCCCCCTCCATGTGGAAGCGATGGTCCTCCCGCTTCAGCTCCTCGATGATCTGGGGCAGGCGCTCCGGGTCCCCCTTCGCGCCGAACCGGTCCCACAGACGCTTCTGGTGGAGCGGCTGGATGCGCGGGAGGTCGGATTCCTTGACGCCCAACCCCCAGAGGTATTCCAGGTACTCGGTGACGTTCACGGGCGGCGTATCGCTCCCCGACGCCTCTCGCATGGCTTCGTGGAACTTGCCGGGAAACTCATTCATCATCACCCCGCCGTTCTCCCCGTCGCCGATCTGCGTCACCAGCGGCGGGATCTGCCTCCCGGCGAGGTCGAGGCGGGCGAGGCCCTTCGCCTCGTAGTAGGGCTGCATCTGGGCCACGAGCTTGGTGTCGCTCCCCTGGGTCTTGATGATGGCGATGATGCTGAGGCTTTCGCCACAGGCGTTCCGCACCACCAGCCGGTGGGGGAGGTGCCGGTACCGCAGCCCGGCGCCATCCTCCACGCGCTCGACCGAGTGCTCCTGAACGAGCACCCACTGGTAGCCACACGTCTTGAGGGTCTTGACGAACTCATAGGCGACCTCGGGGTGGTTGGGCAGCGCCATCTCGGGTGGGGAGAACCCCTTCACCCGGCCGAGCGCCTCCAGACCGAAGATGGCGGCGAAGTGATGCTGCCAGGCCATCACGTGGAGTCGGAAATCCTGGACGGGCGTGCTCGGCGCGACGGCATGCCCCCAGGCGGTCCCGAGCCATTCCACGCAGCGCCTGTATGCGGGGTCGCAGGTGATGCGCTGCAGGTTCTCAAAGACATCGTTCAGGCCCATGTGGCGCAGGCCGTGGAGCAGGCAGCCGGAGTAGTCCAGCATGACCCGAGGCTGCTGGCCCTCGTGCGCGAGCGCGGGGATGAACTCCCCCATCCGCTTGTAGCACCAGTGGAACACCGGGGCGTTGTGGTTGTCCCCGACGTGCTGGTTGTCCATCATGTGCTTGAGGTTGCTGATCACCTCGGCCGTGCGCAGATCGGCCCCCCCGGCCGGAATCAGCGGCTGGTGCATGTGCAGCGCGATGGCGAAGGCACTCTTGATCCGGGCGAAGTCGATGCCGCTCTCTGGCAGGTAGATCGGGCCGGCCTTCCTGGTCGCTGCAGCCACGCGCTCTTCCTCACCGGAGATATTGGGCAATCCATCAACGTACTCTGGAAGCGAAACCATATTGTTCCCTCAATGCCACCGAGCACATGGCCGCCCGTGGCGTGTCTTGTCGCCGGACCGGCGAATCGGGTCACCGGATTGGCCTGGTTGAAGCAGGGCGCCTGAGCGGCCCTGCCCCGAGCCCGGGCCCTGCCCCGAGCCCAGTCGAAGGGCGCCACCCGCGAGGCGGGAAGTGGAGGCTCGAACAGGAGCCTAGCCAAGTGACCCCGGGCTGTCAAGTCGGCCGCGAATTGCCCTGAGATCGGCCAGAAAAGCGTCCCTGTCCTCCTCATGGAGCAAAGCACGGACGGGGCGCTGAGCCTGCATGCCCCACACGGGCAGAATCGTCCTGGAAGGGAGGGGGGCTTGCCTGCTACAATATGACTTTCTGCGGAAGGCATCCCTGGGGGTCGAGGCGGCGGTTCGCCGATAAGATGCCTGCGGGCTGCGGGGAGGAGGCTGTCATGAAATCTGAGGTGGCGCGCATCATCCGCCAGGCCGATCTGACTGGCTGGAAGAGCGTGGAGGTGGAATACGGCGCCAAGACCCTGACGGTCCGCGTGCCCGGCAACTGCCGGGTGCTGGAAATGCGGGAGGTCCCGCCCCTGGCGGATCCCCGCGTGGCCATCCGCGCCTCCATTCATCACCCGGTCGGCTCCCACCCGCTGCCGGAAATCCTGAAGGGGAAAGGGAAGCCGGCGGGCGACCTCCGGGTCTGCATCACCACCTCCGACATCACCCGGCCCGTGCCCTACAAGGGCGAGACAGGGATCCTGCCGCCCCTGCTGGAGCTGCTGCACGGGTCCGGCATCCGGAGGGAGAACATCACGCTCCTGGTCGGGACGGGCACGCACCGGCCGAGCACCCCGGCGGAGAAGTCCGCCATGTTCGGTGCGGACGTGGTGGCGCAATACCGGATCGTGGACCACGAATGCGACAACGCCGCCATGCTCGTGGATATCGGCAAGACCAAAAGCGGCACCGAGGTGCACCTCAACAAGATCTATTACGAAGCCGACGTGAAGATCGCCACGGCCCTGGTGGAGAGCCATTTCATGGCGGGGGCCTCGGGAGGCAGGAAGGCGATCTGCCCCGCCCTGGTCAGCCGGAAGACCATCGAGAGATTCCACAGCGCAGAGTACCTGGACTCGCCGCTCGCCACGAACCTGGTCCTGGGGGGAAATCCCTGCCACGAGGAGTCCCTGGAGATCGCCAGGAAGGCCGGGGCGGACTTCATCATCAACACGGTGCTGAACCGCAAGCTGGAGCTGCTGGACGTCTTTTCCGGAGACCTCGTCCAGGCGCACGCGAAGGCCGTGGAGCTGCTCAGGGGCATCGTCACGATCCCGATGGATCAGGAGTTCGACGTGGTCTTGACCCACGGGGGCTACGTCGGGATCAATCACTACCAGAACGCCAAGGCGGCCGTGAACGCTCTGCCCGTCGTCAGGGAGGGCGGGGTCATCATCCTGGCCGCCTGCGAGCGGGATGTGGACCCCATCGGGCCTACGACGTACAAGACGTTACTCCACCTCCTGAAGCTTCAGGGTCCCGACGGGTATCTGTCCACGCTGCTGAATCCCGGCTGGACGTTCACCAAGGATCAGTGGGAGCCGCAGATGTGGGCCAAGGTCCTGAAGAAGGTGGGGGAGGCGGGGATGGTGTATTGCTCCGCCGTCCTGTCGGAGGAGGAGCACCAGCTCGTGCCGGGCGGCATGGGCTGGGATTATCTCGACGAGGGCGAATCCGGAGACGCTGCCGAGCGGGCCCGGTCCATGGTTCAGAACGCCGTGGTCTTCGCTGTCAGCCATCCGCGGTGGGGCGATTATCGTCCCAGCATGGCCTTCATCAAGGAGGGCCCCTACGCCGTGCCGGTGGTCGCCTAGTCTCTACCGGCCCTCCGACCGTCGGGCCACCCTGCCCCCGGCCCCTCTTTTTCGGCGGGACTCCGAGGCCTGCCCTCGCGCCGAGGCGGCCCGCGTGGCCGGGCGGCGCTCGCTTCGTGCGGCGGCTCCTGTTGGCCTCCCCCGCGGGGTCTTCGCGCGGGAGCGTGCGACGAGCCGGGCGTGCCCTCGTGTGAAGGTCGAGGGCGGCTCCGCGAACGGCAACTCGATCTGCACCGCCTGCGTGAGTCGACGCCAAAGGGTGCGGCAGGCTTCCCGGTCCCGGCGCGTGAGGTCCACTTTTCCCTCGGCCGCCTCCCGGAGATAGGTCTGGGCGACCTGCAGGTAAGACGCCAGCCTGGCGAGGCTCAGGCCGGTTTCACCGAGAAACCGCTGCAGGTTGAATCGCGGCATGGGGTCGAGTCTCCCGATGATGAGAACCAGAGGGCCCGCATGGCGAATTTCCGCCGCGCAATATTTGCCGAGAGTCTCCCGCGTGTCCACTGAAATCTTCACCGGCCGCCGTCCCTGCGGGCGAACGGGCCACCCATCCACGTCGGATAAAATGAGGAGAAACCAAGGATGAAGCCAAAGGTCGGGCTCTTGTTGGGCGATCCCACCGGGATCGGCCCGGAGTTGGTGGCGAAGCTCTTGGCGGGACATGATGTCCACGCGCACGCCGACCTGGTGGTAATCGGGGACCGCCGCGTGCTCGACATGGGTCAGAAGATCGCCGGCGCCTCCCTGGCCGTGCGTGCCGTTCGAGGCTTCGAGGAGGTGAGGTTCGGGGACGGAACGATTCAGCTCCTGGATTTCCCTGGAGTATCCCCCGAGGAGTTCACGGTAGGACAACTCAGCGCCAAGGCAGGCAAGTCGGTCCTGGAGGTGCTGGCCTTCACCCTGGACCAGGCGAAGGCAGGGCGCATCGACGCGGTCGTGTTCGCGCCGCTCAATAAGCAGGCCATGCATCTTGGGGGCTCGCCGTTCCCCGATGAGCTGCACCTCATGGCCGATCGGCTCCAGTGGAAGGGACATGTCTCCGAGTTCAACGTGCTGGATAATCTGTGGACCTCGCGGGTGACCTCCCATGTGGGACTGGCGCAGGTGAGCGCCCTGATCACGAAGTCGGGGGTCTATAACGCCATCACCCTGATCGATCGCGCGTTGAAAATGTCGGGTGTAGAGAAGCCGCGGCTGGCCGTGGCGGCCCTCAACCCGCACGGCGGGGAAGGGGGTCTGTTCGGCCGGGAGGAGATCGATGCCATCGCCCCCGCCGTCGAGCAGGCCCGCGCTGAAGGCATCCAGGCGAGCGGTCCGTTCCCCGCGGACACGATCTTCCTGCGGGCCCGGGGAGGCGCCTACGATGCCATCGTGTCCATGTACCACGACCAGGGCCAGGTCGCGATGAAGCTGATGGGATTCGAGCGGGGGGTGACGGTGCAGGGAGGGCTGCCTGTGCCGGTCACCACGCCGGCCCACGGGACGGCGTTCGACATCGCCGGCCAGGGCAAGGCGAACCCCCAGGGCCTCTGGCAGGCCTTCGTCCTGGCGTGCCGGATGGCCGCGAACCAGAGACGCTTGCAGGGCCAGCAGCCCTGAGCTCGGGGAGCGGATCGGCGTGATTCCCGGATTCCACCCCCCACCCTAACCCTCCCCCTCCGAGGGAGGATGGGGGGGTCGGGGAATCGGCGAAATCTGTCGATTCGTACTCAGTTACAGACCATGTGCCGGATTGGGGTTGTGGCCGGCAGCCTCCGGAGTCATAGTAAGCGTGCCTTTGTGCCGAAGTTCACAGGGTTTCGAGCTAGGGAACTGTGTAGCGTTTGTCGAGACTCGCAGAAAGGAGAAGGGGATGAAGCCGCCGTATCAGGAAATTGGTGTCGTCAATACCCGAGAGATGTTCAAGAAGGCCATGGAGGGCGGGTACGCCATACCCGCGTACAACTTCAACAATCTGGAGCAGCTCCAGGCCATCATCCTCGGCTGCGTCGAGAGCAAGTCTCCCGTCATCCTCCAGGTTTCGAAGGGGGCCCGGGAGTATGCCAACCAGACGCTCCTCCGCTATATGGCCATGGGCGCGGTGAAGATGGCGCGGGAGATGGGGAGCAAGATTCCCATCACCCTGCATCTCGACCACGGCGACTCTTTCGAGCTGTGCAAGTCCTGCGTGGAGTTCGGATTCTCCTCGGTCATGATCGACGGCTCCCACCTGCCCTACGAGGGAAATATCGCCCTCACCAAGCAGGTCGTGGACTTCGCCCACCAGTACGATGTGAGCGTCGAGGGGGAGCTGGGTGTCCTGGCGGGCATCGAGGAGCACGTGAGCGCGGAGAAGTCCCACTACACCGACCCCAGCCAGGTCCAGGACTTCGTGGGGAGGACCGGCGTGGACAGCCTGGCCATCTCCATCGGCACGTCCCACGGGGCCTACAAGTTCAAGCTGAAGCCCGGGGAGAGCGTGCCACCGCTCCGGTTCGACATTCTCAAGGAGATCGAGAAACGGCTGCCGGGCTTTCCCATCGTCCTGCACGGGGCCTCGTCGGTCCTGCAGAAATACGTGGCCATGATCAACGAGTACGGCGGGAGGCTCGAGGGCGCGGCCGGCGTGCCCGAGGAGCAGTTGCGCGAGGCGGCGAAGTCGGCCGTCTGCAAGATCAACATCGACACCGACGGCCGCATGGTGGTGACCGCCATCGTCCGCAAGGTCCTCATGGAGAACCCCAAGGAGTTCGATCCGCGGAAGTACCTGGGCCCGGCCCGGAAAGAACTGATCGAGGTCATCAAGCACAAGAACACCAACGTCCTGGGGTCGGCGAATCGGTACTGAGAGGACGCTGTCAGCCGTCAGCCAAAGACCAAGCGGGGGCATGTCCTGCAACGGGGCATGCCCCCATCGCGTTTTTGCCATCGGAGGCGTAGCACCTGAGCATCTCGATGCTCGGCATTCGGATCGCTGCGGACCTCGCAGCCACGAGACGGAATGAACAGGCAAGTCGATCGGCCCGGGAAGGCAAGCAGGTCGTCGCCGTGGCGCCCCAACTTCTTCAGGCTCGGGCTCGTCATCCTCGTCGGACTCTACGGCGCCGTGTGCTCGGCGAGCCCGAGCACCTACCGCTTCCTGGATCGCGTGGACCTCGTCTTCCACGAGGCCGGGCACGCCATCTTCGGGCTCTTCGGCGAGTTCATCGGGGTCCTGGGCGGGAGCCTCATGCAGATTCTCATCCCCGCGATTGTCGTGGGTTGCTTCTTCTTCCATCAGCAGCACTACTCCGCCGCGGTCACGCTGTTCTGGGTCGCCCAGAGCCTCTTCAATCTCTCCGTGTATGTCCGGGACGCCAGGGCGCAGGCCCTCCCGCTCCTCGGCGGTGAGGACGCCCTGCACGACTGGCACTACCTCCTCGGCCGTCTCCACCTCCTGAAATGGGATCAGGCATGTGGGAATCTCGTGTACCTGGTGGGAGTCGCGGTCCTGATCGGCTCCGTCCTGGGCGGGCTTTCCTATTCCTTGGGGGAAGATCCCGACGCGGGGTAGTGCTGCCCTCTCCGCCAGTCGCCCCCGCCTTCTCCGAAAAAGCCCTTGTGTTTCTCCAACACGCAAGAATAGAATCCTTCGACCAATCCCCTGACTCTTCTTCCCCTCCGGACATGAACCCGGTCTTGGGAATATGCCTCCACCGGAGTTCGGTCGACCGGAAAATGCGCAGGCATTCACTGGCGAACTGCGAGAGACTCATGGCTGGCCCCCCGGAAGGGATGTGGGCGGAGGCGAGGTGGGGCGCCGGCCGGGTTGAGGGCGGGATGATCACCGAGAACAGGTGACGTGGATGGCCCGAAGGCCAAAGGGGGAACGATGAGAGCGATCCTGTTCAACCAAGTCGGTGGGCCGGAGGTGTTGCGGCTGGGTGAGGCGCCGAAGCCGGCGGTGGGACCGGGGACGGTCCTGATCAAGAACCACGCCATCGGCGTGAACTTCGCGGATGTGCTCTTCCGCCAGGGGATGTATCTGACCTCGCCGAGCCTCCCCGACACGCCGGGTCTGGAGGCGGCCGGCGTCATCGAGGCCGTCGGGCCCGGCGTCGGGGACCTGAAAGTCGGGATGCGGGTGGCCGCCGTGGCCACCAAGACCTATGCGGAGTACACGCTGGCCAGGGCCGCTCAGGTCATCCCGCTTCCCGGCGTGATGAGCTTCGAGAAGGGCGCCGCCTTCCCGATCCAGACGCTCAGCGCCTACCATATGCTCCACACGGTTCACCACGTGACCCCCAAGCAAACCGTCCTGGTCCATTCCGCGGCCGGTGGCGTGGGCGGCCTGGCCGTCCAGATCGCCAGGGCCGCCGGCGGCCGGGTGATCGGGACTCTCTCCGAGGACAGCAAGAAGACACTCGTCATGGAAAACGGCGCGGACCTCGTCATAAACTACACGACCCAGGACTTCGCCGAAGAGGCGCTGAAGTACACCGACGGAAAAGGCGTGGACCTGATCCTAGACGCGGTGGGCAAGCCGACGATGGAGGGTGACTTCCGCTGCCTCGCGCCCCTCGGTCGCGTGATCCTGTACGGTCGCGCCGGGGGCGCGCCCGAGCCATTCAATTTGCTCAGCCTGCTCGGCAAGTCCCACTCGGTGAGCGGATTCGTCCTCTACACGATCTTCGAGCTGCCGGAGAAGAAGCTGGAGGGCATCGTCCACTGCTTCCAGCTCATGCAGGAGGGCAAGCTCAAGCTCCGCATCGGCAAGACGTTTCCCCTGGCGGAAGCGGCCGAGGCTCACCGCCACCTGGAGTCTCGGCAGTCCGCCGGGAAGCTGCTGTTGATTCCGTGAGGGAGAGCGTCCAGCCGCGAGGCGGGCAGGCGATACCCACGCGCCAATGCTGAACCACGAGCCGCGAGCCGGGAAAGGAACGGGCTCCGGGAACCGGGGGCCGGGGAATGGATCGGGTCTTCTTCACCATCGGCGCCTGGCTGGCGGCGCTGGGGGTGGCCGCGGGGGCCTTCGGGGCCCACATCCTGCGAACGCGCGTCACGCCGGAGATGCTGGCCGTCTTCGAGACGGGCGTGCGTTATCAGTTGATCCACGCCCTGGGATTGCTCGGCGTTGCATGGGCGGCGAGCCGCTGGCCGGGAGCGGCCACACGCCTGGCGGGATGGTTGTTCCTGGGAGGCACGCTGCTCTTCTCCGGCAGTCTGTATCTGCTTGTCCTGACCGGGACCCTCGCCTTCGGCGCCATCACGCCCCTCGGGGGGCTGGCGCTGATCGGGGGATGGCTCGTCCTCGCCTGGGCCGTCTGGCGGGAGGGGTGATGCGCGGTAAGACCTGTCCGGTTGTGCATGCAAAGGAAGGCGCAGGCTTGACGCCGCCCCCCGATCGGGCATAGCCTGCACCCGACGAAATCACACCAGGTGTTTTGCCCGGTCACTTTGTGAAGCGAACCTCACACCCCGCACCACCCGGAGGCTGTCGCTCCGGTCGATCCCTCCTGCAGTGTCGTCGAGCTGAGCAGGCACTCGAGCCGGAGCCCCCAGCACCAGCAGACGCACGTGGCCGAGAGCGGCACACTGTCGCCACTGTCGTTGGAGCCAGCCCGCGCGAGTGCGGATCCCTCCGGATTCACGCGGGGTCGCCAGGAGGGAGCCCGATGCCGGTACGCGCGCTCGTCACCGATCTGCAGCACCTTGTGGGCAAGGCGAACGTCCTGCACTCGGCCGTGGACCTCCAGCTCTACGGGTATGACGCGTACCTGGAGGAGCGGCAGCCGGACGCGGTGGTCTTCGTCCACTCCACCGAGGAGGTGGCCGGGGTCGTCCGTGCCTGCAACACGCACGGCGTGCCTTTCGTCCCGCGGGGCGGTGGCACGAACCTGAGCGGCGGCACCATTCCGATCAAGGGCGGCGTCGTCCTCGAGATGATCCGCATGAACCGGGTGCTGGAGGTCGATCGCGCCAACCTCCGGGCCCGGGTCCAGCCGGGCCTCTTCAATCTGGAGTTCGGGACGGCCCTGGCCCCCCTGGGATACCAGTACCTCCCAGATCCGGCCAGTCAGAAGGCGGCCACCCTGGGGGGCAACGTGGCCGAGAACTCGGGAGGGCCCCACTGCTTCAAGTACGGCGTGACGACCAACCACGTCCTCGGCCTGACGCTCGTCCTCTCTGATGGCCGGGTGGTGCGGACCGGCGGGAAGGCCCCCGATGCCCCCGGCTACGACCTCACCGGCGTCTTCGTGGGGAGCGAGGGCACCCTGGGGATCTGCACGGAGATTGTCGCAAAGATCGTTCGCCTGCCCGAGGGCGTCAAGACCCTGCTGGCCATCTATGATTCCATCGAGGAGGGCAGCGAGACCGTGTCGGCCATCGTGGCCGCCGGCATGGTTCCGGCCACGCTGGAGATGATGGACCAGCTGGTCATCAAGGCAGTGGAGGAGTCCATCCACTGCGGATTCCCCCTGGATTGCGCGACGGTGCTCATTATCGAGGTGGACGGTCTGAAGGACGACCTGGAGAATCAGGCCAAGGCCATCGCCGAGCTCTGTCGCGCGCACGGCGCCCGCGAGGTCCGGGTGGCCAAGAACGAGGCCGAACGGGCCGCACTCTGGGCCGGGCGACGCGGCGCGTTCGGGGCGGTGGCGCGCCTGACGCCGAGCTACCTGGTCTGCGACGGCACGGTCCCCCGCACGGCGCTTCCCAAGGTCCTGCGCAAGGTGGCCGAGGTTGGCAAGAAGTACGACCTGCAGATCCCCAATGTGTTCCATGCCGGGGACGGGAACCTGCACCCGCTCATCCTGTTCGACTGGCGGGATGCGGAGCAGAAGGCCCGCGTGCTCAAGGCCGGAATGGAGATCCTCCGGCTTTGCGTGGAGGTGGGCGGAACGATCAGCGGTGAGCACGGGGTGGGGCTGGAGAAGATCGACGCCATGCGGCTCGTCCATGGGAAGTCGGAGATCCGCGCGCAGCTCCGGGTGAAGCAGGCCTTCGATCCCCCGAACCTTGCCAATCCCGGGAAGATGTTCCCGCTTCTGGAGGAGGTGCGCCATGCGGCCTGACCTCACCGGGCTACGCGGCAGACTCGAGACGATCGTCGGCGGGGCCCGCGTGAGCGCGGACCCGGTGGAGGTGGTCCGCCGTGCCGTGGATGGGGTGAGCCCATGGCTCACCGTGCGGCCGGGCTCCCGGGATGAGGTGGCCGCGGTCATGGCGGCCTGCGCCGAGGCAGGGGCGGCTGTCGTCCCCTGGGGCGGCGGGACGAGCATGGGCCTGGGCAATCCGCCCGCCCGCGCCGATGTGGCCGTGGTCCTGGAGCGGCTCAATCGGATCGTGGACCACGACGCGGCCAACCTGAACGTCACGGTGGAAGGGGGCGCGCGCCTCGGCGAGCTGGAGGTAGTGCTGGCCGAGCGGCGACAGCATCTTCCGCTGGACCCGCCAGGCACGAGGAATGCCACCCTGGGCGGGCTCCTGGCGTCCGACGGCAGCGGCCCGGCGCGGCTCCTGTACGGGACCCTTCGGGACTGGGTCCTGGGGATGCGGGTTACACTCTCCGACGGCGAGCAGATTCGCTGCGGCGGCAAGGTCATCAAGAACGTCTCGGGCTACGACATGAACAAGCTGTTCATCGGCAGCCTGGGCACCCTCGGGATCATCACCGAGGCCACGTTCAAGCTCCTGCCGCTCCCCGCGCAGCGGGCCAGCGTGATCGGCCTGTTCCCGGACCTCGGCAAGGCGGCGAAGATCGTGACCAAGGTGCTGGACTCGGTCCTGCTCCCTGAAGCGATGGAGTTCCTGGACCCCGGCGCGGTGAGTCTCCTCACCCCGCCGCTCGGCCTCACAGCCTCGACAGGCTACGGCCTCGCCGTGGCCCTGGCCGGCAGTCCCGAGACGGTGGGCCGCCAGGTGCGGGATTTCTCCGACCTGATCCGGGAGGGGCAGGCGAGCAGCACGACCACCTTGGCGGGCGCCCGATCGATCCAGGCCTGGCGGGCCATCCGGGACGTGTTCGATCTGTTGCCCGGACCGGCCGCCGGGCAAGTGATCTGCAAGGTCGCCGTGCCCATCAGCCGGACGGCCGAGATGCTGGCGGCGGCGGAGCTGCTGGCCCGCCAGCACAATCTGCGCGGGGCGATGACAGCGCACGCCGGCAGCGGGGTCGTCCGGGCGTGCTACTCGCATTCCGAGGGGGCGCCTCCGGGGGAGGTCCTCGTCACCGCCTTGGAGGGGCTGCGTCAGGTGGCAGAGGCGGCGGAGGGCAGCCTGGTCTTGCAGGCGGCGCCCCCGGCCGTGAAGAGGCAGGTGGATGCCTGGGGGAAGCCGGGCGAGGGCTTCGACGTGATGCGTCGGCTCAAGTCGGAATTCGATCCTCGCGGCCTCTGCAACCCGGGGCGATTCCTCGGCGGAATCTGAGGAGGGCGGAGATGGCGACAGCAGAGCTGCTTCCCCTGCACGATCTAATCGCAAAGTGCAACCGGTGCGGATTCTGCCAGGCCGGCTGCCCCGTGTTCCGGGTGACGGGTGAGGAGCATTCGCTCTCGCGCGGCCGCCTGGCCATCGCGCGCGGCCTGATGCTGGGGCAGCTCGATCTGACGCCCGAGGTGGTGCGGGCGCTGGACGACTGTCTGCTCTGCCGCGGCTGCACGGCCCACTGCTTCCCGGCCCTGAAGACGGACGAGGTCGTGACGACCATCCGGCACGCCTACATCAACCGCCACGGGCAGCCCATGTGGCAGCGCATCCTCTTCCGCTCGATCCTCTCGGACAGCCAGCGCCTGGAGTCGGCGGGCCGCATGGCGCTCTGGGCGAAGCGCACGGGTCTGGCGACCCTGGCGGAGAAGACCGGCGTCCTGGACCTCGTGGACAGGCGCCTCAGCGCGGCCAACCGGGTGGTGCCGACGCTGCCGGGAAAGGCCTTTCTGCGCGGGGAGGCGGGGCGGGCGCCCGCCCCCGCGAAGACCAAGCATCGCGTCGGCTACTTCGTCTCCTGCGGCTTCAGCTTCCAGTTCCCCGAGGTTGTGGAGGCGACGCTCCGCGTCCTGGCGCATAACGGCTGCGCCATGACCGTCCTCGACAACACCTGCTGCGGCCGGCCGGCCCAGGCGTACGGCGATCTTCAGGCCGCCCGCGACATCGCCCGCAAGAACGTGGACCGGCTGGCGCCCTGCATGGGGCTGGACGCCATCGTCTCGGAGTGCGGGAGCTGCAGCACGCATCTCAAGGACTACGGCAGCCTCTTGATGGGCGATCCGGCCTACGCCGAGAAGGCCGAGGCCTTCTCCAGGAAGATCCAGAGCTTCAGCGAGTTCCTGGTGGCGGTTGGGGCCAATGGGAGCATGGGGAAGCTGGAGGGGACGGTGACGTACCACGACCCTTGCCATCTGTCCAACCGCTTCGCCAAGGTCACGGCCCAGCCGCGGAAGCTCCTGAAGGCCATCCCGGGGATTTCCTACAAAGAGCTTCCCGAAGCGGATTGGTGCTGCGGGGCGGCGGGGAGCTACACGTTCCTGCATCACGCCGAGGCCGTGGGGGTACTGGGCCGGAAGATGGGCAACGTGGAGAAGACCGGGGCCGCAGTCCTGGCCACGGAGTGTCCGGCCTGTATGATGCACCTGGCCTACGGCGCGCGGCGCCGTGGCCTCCCGGTCCAGGTGCGCCACGTGAGCCAGCTTCTGGACCAGGCGTACACCAC
>DATIFO010000040.1:0-21977 GCA_035455275.1 Methylomirabilis sp. (SeqCode)
CAGTGCCTGCACACCCGCCGGGAGGTGGTGAGCCTGTGGCGCAAGCGCTTCTATGACCAGCGACTCCCGGGGTTGGAGGAACGGCCACGCCCGGGGCGGCCCCGGGCGTTTCCCCCCAGAGGTCGTCGTGCAGGTCAAGGCCCTGGCGTGTGAACTGCCCGGCCGGCCGGGCACGCCCCTCGCCCGCTGGAGCGTCGCCGACCTCGCCGCGGCGACGCGGCGCACGGGGCTGGTGGCCACCAGCAGCGACAGCACGGTCTGGCGGTGGCTGCACGCGGATGCGCTCCGCCCCTGGCAGCACCGGTGCTGGCTCTTTCCCCGCGACCCCGACTTCGCCGCCAAGGCCGGGCGCCTCCTGGATCTCTACGCCCGGGGATGGGAGGGCCAGGCCTTGCGGGACGACGAGTTCGTCCTGTCGGCCGACGAGAAGACCAGCATCCAGGCGCGAGTGCGCTGTCACCCGACGGGCCCGCCGCAGCCGGGCCAGCCGATGAGGGTGGAGCATGAGTATGACCGGGGCGGGGCCCTGGCCTATATCGCGGCCCTGGATGTCCACCGGGCCAAGCTCTTCGGGCGCTGCGAGCCGAAGAGCGGCATCGCCCCCTTCGATCGGCTGGTAACCCAGGTCATGGCCACGCCGCCCTACGCCGAGGCGCGGCGGGTCTTCTGGATCGTGGATAACGGCTCGGCACACCGGGGGCCGCGCGCGGTGGCCCGGCTGCAGGCGCAGCATCCGCGCCTGGTCCTGGTGCACGGGCCGGTCCACGCGAGTTGCCTGAACCAGATCGAGATCTTACTTTTCCATTGTCCAACGGAAGGTCCTCACGCCCAATGATTTCGCGTCCCTGAGCGCCGTGGCCGAGCGGCTCTTGGCCTTCGAGCGGTACTACGAGGCGCTCGCGCACCCGTTCGAGTGGACCTTTACCCGGGGCGCCTTGAACACGTTGCTCCAGAAGATGACCGCCGAGAAACTGGCGGCCTTGCGCCCCGCGGCGTCGCCGGGTGGAATACGTTAGTGAACTTATGAATCGAACCACTTAGGTGAATTTCGCGGGAAGACCAGGTCAGGTCACCTCCGCCCGCTCCGATTTCTCCTGAGACTTGACCATCCGCTCCAGCCGCAAGCCCTCTCCTTGCACAATCTTAGGACAACCGCCTGCTTCGCGGTGATAATCGGCACAGGAGTTGCCAGTGCCACTGGGCGATGACTCCTATCACATGGAGGTCATGGACGTCTCGTCGGGCTGTCAGAGCCTCTGTGGCTCTGGGGAGAAACGACCGCACTGGGGTAGCTAGGTCGGCGTTGATAGCCGCCATTCGGAGGGGGGCATGGCATGAGCAAAGAACATGGAATCTCGCGCCGCCAGGTCCTGAAGCTGGGGGTAGCGACGGCCGCAGCCGCGCTGCCGTTCGCGCACGTCCGCACCGGCGGCACTGCCGGCAAGCTCGCTGTCGGATTCTGGGACCATTGGGTGCCTGCCGGCAACGCCATGATGAAGAAACAAGTCGAGGGATGGGCGACGAAGAATAAAGTCGACGTGTCAATTGACTTCATCACGTCTGTCGGGAACAAGAACCTGCTGACCATTGCCGCCGAGGCGCAGGCCAAGACCGGGCATGACATCCAGGCCTTCCCGACCTGGGAGGTGCGCAACAACGCCCAGAACCTCGAGCCGGTGGACGACGTGGTCGGAGCCCTGGAAAACAAGTATGGCAAGATCAATCCGGTCTGCGAGTACCTGGCAACGATCAAGGGGCATTGGCTGGCTGTGCCGTCGAGCTCCGGCACCCAGTACAAGCCCACCTGCGCACGGATCAGCTTCTTCAAGGAACACGGCCTCGACGTGCGGGCGATGTACCCCGCCAGACCGGAGCGCACAGCCCTATCCGACCAGTGGACGTGGGACACCATGCTTACGTATGCCGAGCCGGCGCAGAAGGCCAATATGGCGTTCGCACTGGGGCTCAGCCAATACACGGATTCGGTGGACTGGGTCGGCGCGCTGTTCGCGAGTTTCGGTGCCGAGTTGGTGGATGCGAAGGGAAACGTCAGCGTGAAATCGGACGCCGTGAAGCAGGCGCTGGAGTATATGACGAAGCTGGCGAAGTTCCTGCCCGGCGACGTGTTCAGCTACGACGCCTCCAACAACCGGGCCCTGATCTCCGGCAAGACCGCGCTGATCTTCAACCCACCCTCCGCCTGGGCGGTGGCCAAGCGCGACAATCGGCCCGTGGCGGCGGATTGCTGGACCTTTCCCAACCCCGCCGGTCCGAAGGGCCGCTTCGTCCCCTACCTGCCGTACTTCTGGGGCATCTGGTCGTTCAGCCCGAACAAGAGCGCGGCCAAGGACCTGCTGACGTTCCTCATGCAGCGGGAGCAGGTGGAGCAGCGCGCCAACGTCGTGGACGGCTACGACATTCCACCCTTCCTGAGCATGTCCGACTTCAAGATCTGGTCGGATGTCGAGCCGCCGGTCGGCACGGTGTACAATTATCCGATCCGGCCGGTCCACAATGTGACGCCCTCGATCGCCGCGTACCCCGCGCCGCCGGAGGTGGCGGTGCAGATCTACAACCGGGGCACCATGACGACCATGGTCGCGAAAATGGCCCACGGCCAGACCATGGATCAGGTGCTGGCCTGGGCGCAGAACGAGCTGGAAGGCTTCGCGCGCGGTTAACGCCCTCGCGGGCGGGTAACGGGTCCGCCGTTTTCCGCCCGCGGCTGCCCTCGACAGGAGGGCGAGATGACCGATGGCAGTATTTCGGTAGCGTTACCCCGGGCCGAGACCGTCCGGGTCCGGACCAGGGGCCTGCACCGGCTGATGCGTCGACGCTCGACCATCGCCTTTCTGATGTGCCTGCCGCTCATCGTGCTTATCGTCGGACTCGTGATCTACCCGGCGCTGTACGCGATGTACCTGAGCCTGCTGAACAAGCGGATGACGCAGTTCGTGGGACTGGCGAATTTCGCGTTCCTGCTCCGCCGCAGCACCTTTCGCCTGGTCATCTTCCAGAGTTGCCTGTTCGCCATCACCGCGGTCATCGCCAAGGCACTGATCGGCTTTGCGCTCGCCCACCTGATGCATAATTTGCCGTCCAAGAACCAGCGCATCTGGCGCGGCCTGCTGCTGGTGCCCTGGGTGATCCCGCTGGCGATCTCGACACTGGGGTGGTGGTGGCTGTTCGATCCCTCCTACTCGGCCTTCAACTGGATCCTCAGCGGGCTGGGCCTGCCGACGGTGTCGTGGCTGGGCGACGCGGGATGGGCGCGCTTCTGCATGATCCTGGTGAACACCTGGTACGGGACCCCGTTCTTCATGATCATGTATCTGGCCGCGCTCAAATCCGTGCCAGAGAATCTCTACGAGTCGGCGGCCATCGACGGCGCCAACGCCCGGCAAGGGATGTGCCACGTGACGCTGCCCATGATGCGCAACATCATCAGCATCACCGTGCTGTTCAGCCTGATCGTCACCTTCGCCAACTTCGACATCGTCCGCATCCTGACCAACGGCGGGCCGCAGGATCAGACCCACATCTTTGCCACCTACGCCTTCCAGGTGGGCATCCAGTCGGGCGACGTCCCGCTGGGCGCGGCGGTGAGCTTGTTCATGCTGCCCATCCTGGCGGTGGCCAGCTTCTTCATCCTGCGCGGTGTGTCCCGGCGCAACCAGGAGGCGATGTGATGCCTGCGAGCCAGGTTACCGCCGATGCGATGCACCCGGCCCCAGGCCTCTTCGGAAGCCTGTCGCGGCAGCGGCGCTGGGCGTTGTGGGGAAGCTACGCGGCGCTCTCCGTCTTCGTCGTCATGTTCCTGGTCCCGCCCTTTCACATGCTGGTGACCAGCCTGAAGCCCTCGGCGGAGATCTCGGCGCAGCAAACCAACCCGTGGCTGGTCTCCCACCCCACGCTGCAGAATTACCGGGAGCTGATCGGCAACAGCAACTTCCAGCACTTCTTCCTCAACTCGGTCAAGGTCACGGCCTGCGTGGTCGCGGCCTCGATGGCCATCTCGGTGCTGTCGGCGTTCAGCCTGGCGCGAATGGGGTTCTGGGGCAGCCAGACGCTGGGGGCCGGGGTCTTCCTGACCTACCTGATCCCGGACTCGCTGCTCTTCATCCCGCTTTTTCCAGATCCTTGGCACGCTCGGTCTGATCAACAACGCCTGGGGTCTGCTGCTGATCTACCCCACGGTGGCGGTGCCGTTCTGCGTCTGGATCATGATCGGCTACTTCGCCTCGTTCCCGAAGGAGTTGGATGAGGCGGCGCTGATCGACGGCGCGGGCTGGCTCCAGGTGCTCTTCAAGATTTTCATCCCCGTGGCCATGCCCGGCATCATCGCGGCGACGATCTTCGCCTTCACGGTGAGCTGGGGGCAGTTCATCTACCCGATGGCCTATCTCTACACCGACCACCAGATGGTGCTGACGGTGGGGATCATCAGCGACCTGATCCGCGCCGATGTGTTCCAGTGGGGCAAGATCATGGCTGGATCCCTGATGGCCGCGGCCCCGCCGGTGATCCTGTACGCCTTTTTGATGGACTACTACATCGCCGGCTTGACCGCCGGCGCGACGAAGGGGTAACGCGGCGCCGATTTCGATCCGCAAGGTTGTCGAGGCCTTGACCCCGACGTCCCGGGCAATACCGGCGGGACATTCCCCAGATGGTCGAACCGATCCTCCGAGGTCGTCACTTGACTCCTGCGCTGGGGATCGCATGGCGCGGTCTCCGGCGGGGTGATGAGCGTGCTGGTTTTCGCCGGCAAGGCGAGGACGGGGGCTTGTGCTCTCAGAACTTCGGAGGTTCGGAGAAGCGGTCGGTCGCCGGTGGGTGCTTTGGCACACATCGGCCGCCCGACAGAGGAGGTCGAGGTACTATGAGGAACGTCCGATGGTTTCTGCAAGGCATGCTCGCGCTCGCGATCGTTCTGGCCTTTGCCGTGGCGCCGGCGCTGGCCCAGTCGACACAGCCCGTATCGGCGGGGAATCCCGATGCGGAACTCCAGACGGCCATGACGCACGCCGGGTTTGCCGCGAAATACGACACCCTGAAGGAGGTAAGCCAGCATCTCCACCACACCATCAACTGCGTGGTCGGCCCACAGGACAAGCTGTTCGACGCCGCAGCGGGGAACCCCTGCCAGGGGCAAGGCAATGGTGCATTGCCCGACCTCAAGGCGAAGAAGGGCAGTGATCCCGTGTACTACGAGGCTTGGTGGGCGGCCCGCGTTGCCGATCAGGGCATCGCGTCCCAGAACCTCGAAGAGGCCAGGGCCGCGGCCCGCATCGCCAGCCTGGCGCTCCAGGACGCGCGGAAGGCGAAGTGAGGACATGACGGCGGTGCGAGGGGGCGATCGGCCATGCTGATCCACCCCCTCGTCGTTCATTTCCCCCTGGCTCTCTGGCTCACGAGCGTGCTCTTCGACCTCCTGGCCTGGCGACGGGAAGACCCGATGTTTCGCCGGGCCGCCCACTGGCTCGTGGGTCTCGGGCTCCTCGGCGCGGCCGTCAGCATTCTGTTCGGGTGGGTGGATCTCCTGGAGCAGGAGCGCCAGGGCGTGGGCACGGGCCTCCTGATGCGGCACCGGATCCACAGCGTCGTGGCCTACCTCGCGACGGCCTCCTATGTCGCCAGCTTTCTTTGGCGTGTCCGGAGGCAGCACCGCATGCAGGGAGTGCTCCTGGCCCTCTCCCTGCTTGGCGCGATCCTGATCGCGGTCGCCGGCTATCTGGGCGGCGACCTGCGCAATGTCATGTGAGAACACCCGCAGCCACCGGCTGTCCTGCAATGTCACATTCTTGCCGGACAGCTCCCGGTGCCGGCGCAGCTACGTGCGAAAGGAGGACCTCATGCACCGCCGATGGCTCTGGATTGCCTTGCCCGTTCTCGGTCTGCTCCCGCTGGCCTCGGGCTCGGCCGTTGCCGCGGACCAGGCCCTGCTCGCTCAGGCCCGCGCACTCTTCAAGCCCCTGCCGAAAGAGATGTCGAGTCCCGATAATCCCATCACGTCCGAGAAGGTTGCGCTCGGCCGACTCCTCTACTTCGACACCCGGGTCTCCGTGGACGGCACCGTGAGCTGCGCCCGGTGCCACCAGCCATTCCTTCATGGGACGGACGCCCTTCCCAAAGCGATCGGCGCCGAGGGCCGCGAGAACCCTCGCAATGCGCCGACCGTGCTGAATGCAGCGCTCCAGTTCGTGGAGCACTGGCGAGGGGATCGAACGTCGGTGGAGGACCAGGCCACCCAGGCCCTGATCGGCCCGCCGAGCTTCGGAAATCCCAGCTACGAGAGCGCCATGGCGAAGCTCAAGGGCATCCCCGGCTACTCGGGACTCTTCGCGAAGGCCTTCCCGGAGGAGAAGGAGCCGGTGACGCCGCAGAACTGGGGGAAGGCGATCGGCGCGTACGAGCGGACCCTCGTCACGCCATCGCCCTTCGACGCCTATCTGGCGGGAGACGAGCAGGCGCTCTCGCCCGACGCCGAGGCCGGCCTCCGGGAGTTCGTGCAGACCGGCTGCGCGACCTGCCACAACGGTGTGAACGTCGGCGGCGGGCTCTTCCAGAAGTTCGGGCTTCTTGAGGACTACTGGAAGGCTACGGGTAGCACGCAGCTCGACAAGGGACGCGTTGACGTCACCCACAACCCAGGCGACACCTACGCCTTCAAGGTACCGAGTCTGCGCAACGTGGCGATGACCCCGCCTTACTTCCATGACGGCTCGGTGGCCACGCTTCCGAAGGCGGTCCGGGTCATGGCACGGCTCCAACTCGGCAAGACGCTCTCGGACACCCAGGTGAGCCGCATCGTGGCTTTTCTCCGGACTCTTACCGGCAAGCTGCCGTCCAATTTCGCCGAGGTCCCCGTGCTTCCGGCGTCAGGCTTCCGGCCCACGGGCGAAAGGAAGTAGGCCAGGTGTCCCTGGCGGGAACCTCGGCGGGGTGGCGAGGACCGACAAGGAAGGCACCGTCGCCTGTGTCGTGACCGGTGATGGACACCTCCTGCCCTTGCGAAGGAATGAGGGCACCCAGATCGTCTCGCCGGCCGAATTTCTGCGAGTTGTAGCCGGACAGCCGGGCCGCTCCGAATATCACTGCAAACCTGCCACCCGCTGAGAGCCTCCCTTCCCAGACACACGATGCATACATGGGGCGTGGAATTCTGACCTGCCCTTTCAAGAAGAAACTGGGTAATTCTATAGGGACTTCTGGAGGGCGATCCACCAGCGGGAGACTTGCGTGCAGTCCTGACCGAAGGACAAGACAGCTGTGGAGAGCCTGGACAACTGTCAGCGACGAAGTCAGTGGAAGGAAAATGGTAGCAAGAGGAGGTCGGTCACGATTTGATACATCGTAACGAGTTGATTTTGGTGGGCCGCGTAGGACTCGAACCTACGACCCGCTGATTAAGAGTCAGCTGCTCTACCAACTGAGCTAGCGGCCCATCCTGCATCGCGCCCCAGGCTCCCTTCCGGCCGGGAGCCGCGGGCGTGATCCCCAGCCCGTTCCGGCTGGTGCGCCTGGGGCGACTCGAACGCCCGACCCACTGCTTAGAAGGCAGTTGCTCTATCCGACTGAGCTACAGGCGCGATCCCCTGCAGTGACCAACGACCGATTCTCACATGACCCGTGGGATGCCCCAGATGGTCGTTGGTCATTCTTTCCATCGGTCATTCGGGCTCCCGCCCGTCTGGCGCGCCCGGAGAGGATTGAACTCCCGACCTGCTGGTTCGAAGCCAGCCGCTCTATCCAACTGAGCTACGGGCGCCTCCTCCCGTCCGCGCCCTGCGGCGGGATTGGGGTGAACGGAGGGACTCGAACCCTCAACCCCTGGAGCCACAGTCCAGTGCTCTGACCAGTTGAGCTACGCTCACCATGCCGATTGCAGATCTCACGTTTGAACCACTCAGTGATCTGCAATCACCGATCATCTGGCGCGCCTGGGGTGATTTGAACACCCGACACACGGCTCCGGAGGCCGTTGCTCTATCCGGGCTGAGCTACAGGCGCACATTCCGTTCGGCGATACGACTGTTCGGCGGTTCTGCTATTCCGAAATCCCCGCCGCCACCGATATCCTTGCGTGAGAACGGGTGGTCGGGGCGAGAGGATTTGAACCTCCGACTCCCTGCTCCCAAAGCAGGTGCGCTACCGGGCTGCGCCACGCCCCGAAAGAACCTCGTCTGGTGGGGCCGACCACCCTCGTCCGGCCGTTTCCCGATCAGTCGCGATGCCCGACGATCTCCCGGAGGATCCCCCGGGCTTTGGCCAGCGCCTGGCCGCGATGGCTCAGCCGGTTCTTCACCGCCGGGGGAACCTCGGCCAGGGTCTGACCCAGAGACGGGATCTCGAAGACAGGATCGTACCCGAAGCCGTTCGTCCCGCGCGGCGCCAGCGCGATCCGCCCCTGGCAGATCCCTTCCGCCAGATGGACCCGCCCGTCCGGCTCGGCGATGGCGACCACGCATCGGAATCGAGCCGTCCGCCGCTCGGTCGGGACTTCCCGCAACTTCTCAAGGAGCAACTGGTTCCGAGCCGCGTCAGTCGCCTCGGGTCCGCCGAACCGGGCCGACAGCACTCCAGGCCGTCCTGCCAGCGCATCCACCTCCAACCCGGAGTCGTCCGCCAAGGAAAGACTGCCCGTGGCGCGGGCCACCGCCTCGGCCTTGTACCGAGCGTTCTCCTGAAACGACTCGCCGCCCTCCGGGGGTACCACGCATGGTCCAGCCCGGTCGAGCGGCACGAGCAGGACTTCCAGGCCCTGCAACAACGCGACGATCTCGTCCAATTTCCCGGGATTGCTGGTGGCGATGACCAGTGTGATTCTATGGATGGGGGCGTGATTTGTCAAGGAACTATTGCCCCCAGGGCTCGCAGATGGCGGATACTTAAGCAATGCAGGATTGCTGTGCACGGCTCTAGATAGCACAGGACGCAACCCCCGCGCAACTGGAAACCAATTGATGGGATGAGGCGAACCGGCGAACCTATCCTGGCCTGCAACGCTTCGCGGTCGAGAATTACGGGTCGAAGGCGGTCCGGTGACGTGCCGTCCCGGAAGGAATCCAGATCGCCGAGTCCGCCGCTTGCCTCCGGAAGGAGAGGAGGGAGCATGGCCACGGACCAGCCCTGTCCCAAGCTCGTCCCCGCAGGGGAGGGCAGGGTGCTGCACGTCCTGGGGGAGACACTCGTCTGCAAAGTCGTCGGGGGGGAGACCGGTGGGGCTTACGCGCTCCTCGAAATCCAGACGCCTCCACAGGTGGGCCCGCCCATGCACGTCCATCGTCGAGAAGACGAGGGTTTCTACGTGCTGGGGGGAACCTACGAGCTCAGGGTCGGGGGCCAGGTGCTCCGGACGTCAACCGGCACATTCGTCTTCGGACCCCGTGGCATTCCCCATTCCTATCTGAGCGAGGGACCCGCCCCCGGTCGGCAGCTCGCCACCATTACCCCGGCCGGGTTCGAGCGGTTTTTCGAGGAGTTGAGTCGACTCCCCCCTAGCCCCCCGGACCTCGAAGCGCTGAAGGGGATTGCCCGGAAGTACGATCTCGTCTTCGCGTAGGTCGCCCCGGGAGACGCGCGGGTCGAGGATCGGCTGGGGACGTCGTGGCGCATGGCCTCGTCAGCCGCACCCACCGCGCATGCGCATGATTCTGGCCCTCCGCGTCATTCGGCGCAGACGATCTTGGCTGGAACCGATGTGCGGTCGCCTCACCCGGAGTCACCCGCGCCGCAACCCTGGCCGCGGGCTGCGGGCCGAGTTCCGGAGTCCGGCAAGGGGAGGTGACTTGGAGCGCACTTTCGGATAGAATAGCTCGAATCTTCCCCACTACCGAGGCATTCGCGGATGAGAGGCTGGTCGCTTCGCTGGAGGATCGCCGCCCTGGTCGTCGCCCTCACCGTCGGGAGCAGCCTGGCCGCCAGCGCAATCCACGGGTGGCTCGCCTTCGAGGCCTTGAAGGAGGATGTCCGGACTCGGGCTGCGGCCGTGGCCTCCGACATCACCTACGGCATCACGACGCCCCAGGAACTGGCGAACCACGATCTCCTGGTCCTGGAGGTCCGGAACATCATGGCGGCCCGGCCAACGCTTCAGTGGCTGGATATCTACGCCCGCGGTCCGGGCGGCCCCGTGCTCGTCGCCTCGAGTCGCGAGCCTGTGTCGTCACGCCCTCCCGACCTCGTGGCTCAGGCCCTTGCCCAGGGCCGCACGCTCACCGCCGCAGGCACGGCCGGCGGTCCCGAGGGGTGGCAGGCGGCGGCTCCGGTCCGCTTCGGCGAGACCGTGGAGGGCGTGGTTGCCCTCGCGATCTCGCTGGAGGGGGCGAACCGCCTGGCCGTCACCCTGGGCCAGCAACTGCTCCTCGTGCTGGTGGTGGCCTGCCTCACCATCGTGATCAGCGTCGCCCTCTTCATGGAGCGGAGCATCAATCGCCCGATCCGGGCGCTGCTCCACACCATGGCCGCGGTCGAGCGGGGGGATCTCACGGCCGCGCCCCGCGTCGTGCGGCGGGACGAGATGGGGCAGCTCGCCGACGGACTGGCCCACATGCTGGGCCGGATTCGGGAGAGCCACGAGGAGAACACCCGGTTGCTGGAGCGAATCAACCGCTTCAACCAGGAGCTCCAGCTCCGGGTGACGGAGGCCACCCGAGAGTTGGCGAACCGAAACGAGGCCCTCCGTCGGGCCAACGAGCTGCTCTTCGACCTCCAGCGGCAGCTCGGCCGAGCCCAGCGCCTGGCCACCCTGGGACAGCTCGCGGCCAGCATCGCCCACGAGATCGGCACGCCGCTCAACTCCATCGCCGTCCACCTCCAGCTCCTGGCGCGGAGCCCCGGCCTCACCGAGCAGGATCGCCAGCGGCTGGTCACCATCGATGGGCAGATCCAGCGGCTGGTGGCGACCGTGCAGGCGCGGCTGGCCGCCACGCGCGGCGAGGCACGCCGGCTGCAGCCGACCGACTTGCACCAGCTCGTCCGGAGCATCACGGATCTGATGGCCCCGATCCTGGCAGCCAAGGGGATCGCCCTGAGCCACGCCGTGGACAGCCCGCTGCCATTGATCCAAGCCGACGGCCACCAGATCCAGCAGGTCCTGCTCAACTTGCTGACCAACGCCGTGGACGCCATGCCGACCGGCGGCTCGCTCCGGGTCGGCGCGGATGCGTCGAACGGCATGGCCTGCCTCACCATCGCCGACTCCGGTCCGGGTGTCTCTCCCGAGGAGCGCGAGCGGATCTTCGAGCCCTTCTTCACGACCAAAGCGCCAGGCGGCGGAACCGGTCTGGGGCTCGCCATCTGCCGGCAGATCGTGGAGGCGCACGGGGGGACCATCCAGGTGACCGATACGTCGGGGGGCGGGGCGACCTTCGTCGTGCGCCTCCCGCTCGCCGCCGAGGTGGCGCAGGCATGAGCCAGGCCCGCCTGTTGGTGGTGGACGACGACCCCGCATCCTGCGAGGCGGTGGCCGAGGCGCTTCGCGCCGAGCGATACGAGGTGGAGGTTGTGCGGGGGGGGCACGCCGCGCTGGCGCTGGCGAAGGAGCGGGTCTTCGACGTGGTCGTCTCGGACATCCGCATGCCGGACCTGGACGGCCTCGGGCTCCTCCGCGGGCTTCGCGAGGGAAGCCCGGACGCCAGCGTGATCCTGATGACCGCCTTCGGCACCGTCGAGGCGGCGCTGGCAGCCATCAAGGAGGGGGCCTACGACTACGTGAGCAAGCCCCTTCGCCTCGATGAGCTGCTCCTCACGATCCGGCGTGCCCTGGAGCAGCGGCGGCTCGTCCGCGAGAATCAGCGGTTCCGCCAGACACTCCAGGAGCGCTACCACCTCGACAACATCGTCGGCGTCAGCCCCCCCATGATCGAAGTCTTCAAGCTGATCGCCCGGGTGGCCCCGACCCGGAGCACGGTGCTGATCACCGGCGAGAGCGGGACGGGGAAGGAGGTCGTCGCGCGCGCCCTGCACTGGAACGGCCCACGCGCCACGGGCCCGTTCGTGACCATCGACTGCGGTGGGCTGGCCGAGGGCCTGCTGGAGAGTGAGCTATTCGGCCACGTCCGTGGCGCGTTCACGGGCGCCCTGGCGGCCCGACGCGGCCTGTTCGAGGCCGGGCATGGGGGGACCGTCTTCCTGGACGAGATCGGCGAGATCGGCCCGAACATGCAAGCCAAGCTCTTGCGCGTTCTGGAGCTCCAAGAGGTCAGGCCGGTCGGAAGCAACGAGCCGATCCACATCGACGTCCGCCTGATCGCCGCCACGAACCGGGATCTGCCCGCAGAGGTCCGGGAGGGCCGCTTCCGCGAAGACTTGTTCTACCGGTTGAATGTCGTGAGCGTGGTCCTGCCCCCCCTCCGGGAGCGCCGCGAGGATATCCCCGCCCTGGCCCAGCACTTCCTGCGCAAGTATGCCGCGAGCAATAACAAGGCCATCGACGGGATCGCGCCCGAGGCCATGGCCCGCATCGAGGCGTATGCGTGGCCGGGAAACGTCCGGGAACTCGAGAACGCCATCGAACGGGCCGTTGCGGTAAGCCACCACCCTATTGTGCTGCCCGATGATCTGCCACGGCAGCTTGCCCCGCCGGCCGCTCCCCCGCCTTCCGAGGGGCCCCCATCGGCGCCTCAAGATCTCGTCTCGCTGAACGAATTGACCCGACAACACCTGGCCCGAGTCTTGGCCGCGACCGGCGGAAACAAGAAGCGGGCGGCCGAGATCCTTGGCGTGGACCGGCGCACACTCTACAGAATGCTCGAGCGATACCCGATCCGCTCCTCCGACGGTTCTCCCGAGGCGTGAGGCGGCCGACACCCGCGCTTTGCTCGACCGCGATCCTCAAGCGCCATCTCGAATCCTCGCCTCCCTGGCTGTCACGCTCGACATCCACCCTCACGCCACGCAGGGCCGCCATTCCGCCACACGCCGGCTCGCCGTGGTGTGGCACATCGCTACAAGCTCATTCCGCGCCGATCTTCCCGCCAATCCTCCCCGTGGATGGAAAGTGCTATCCGGGGGCGACTTCCCGCCAAACGGCACCTTGGCGACCTCCCTGGCATGCTCGGTGCTTGAGAGACGATCCGTACCCACGACGAGGCGAGTACCCGACAATGCGACCCCGGATCTTGGTCGTGGACGACGACGCCGAGAATTGCCGCGCGCTGAGCGAATTGCTCGACGCCGAGGGCTTCGACCCACTCCCCTTCGATAGCGGCGAGGCGGCGTGGACTGCGATGGCCAGCGGAACGGTCCAGGCGGATGTGGTGATCGCCGATGTGCGGATGCCTGGTCTTGACGGAGTGGCCTTGCTCCGGCGCATCCGGACCCGCTTCCCCGCCGTTCCTGTCGTCCTGGTGTCTGCCTTCGCCGAGGAAGCGGTGTGGTCGGATAGTCTGAGGGCGGGGGCCGCCGACGTGTTCCCGAAACCCATTCATGGGACCTCACTGGTGCGCGCACTACGCGACGCGGTCGCCGGGGTGCTGGCAGCCAAACCCCCCGGTCGGCCATAACCCCGATCCCCACTCCATGGGGATCATGACAAGGGAGGACGGACGCATGAAGAAGATAGCAGTGTTCATTCTGGCGGTGATCCTTGCAGGTGCGGGCCTCGCGGCGGCCGCGGACACGGAGGGCAAGATCCAGTCAGTCGATCCCATGGGCAAGCAGATCGTATTGGACGACGGAACCAGGCTCGTCTGCGACGACAGCACGCAGATCACGATCGAGGGGAAGGAAGCCAAGCTCGAAGACCTGAAGGAGGGCTCGAAGGTCAAGGCGGGTTACGAGGAGAAGGACGGAAAGAACGTGGCGACCATGCTGGAGGTGAGCCAGTAGCCGGAGCTGGACAGACCGGGCGGCCTCTCTCGGGAAGCCGCCCGGTCACCCCCGCTCTTTCTCGTTTCCTATGGGGGTACCTGTCCCCCGGCGATCCCCGCCTCGTCCAGAAATTGGCGGATCCGCGTGATAGGGATGACGAAGGTCTCGCCGGGCAGGGGGACCTTCACAGAATAGGTGCGCGAGCTTTCCTTCAGGGCAATAGAGGCGGTCTGGTATCCCTCGACGATGCCGACCAGACTCCCGGTGGCCTCCCGGAACACGCCTCCCCCGCTCACCCCCTTGGCGGATGACGCATCCACCACCATCGTCTGCTCGGTCCCCTCATCCGACACGGCCTCGCTGCCACCGGCGGGCACCTGGCTCACGATTCCGCTGAAAAGACCCAGGCGCTTGCCCCACGGGAAGCCCACAAGAAGGATTGCCTGTCCCAGGCGGATGTCCTGCGCATCGGCCAACGGGATGGCCGGGACGGTGATGCCTGCCACCCGGAGCAGGGCGAGATCCAGGGTGTCGGCACTACCGCGTCGCAGGATCGTGGCAGCCAACTTTCCCTGCTTCGCGTAGCCCCCCGTGAAGCGCACGAACACCTCAGCCTTCCCCTTGCTCTCCAGGACGTGAGCGGCGGTCAGGATGTAGGAGACCGCCTCGACTCCCGGCCGGGGGGGCCGCGAGCCCACCACGGTCCCCGAGCCCGAGCCGAGGCGCTGCCCGCCCCGCTCGAGGATGACCTTGGCGCTCGCCGACACGATGCGGTCGATGACGGCCTGCCGCCCGAGCGGGGCCGTCCCACCAACCGTGGCACAGCCGCCAGTCACCAGGCAGGAGACGGTCAGCCACGCGACCCCGATGGCTCGGCGCGGCGCAGGGATTGCCTGGCCCAGGCCACCACCGCACCGGGGAGGGACCATGCCGTCCACCCGGCACTCCATCACGAGGGCCCCGGGGGTCATCGCCTGGTCTCGGCCGCCCGCTCGGCCAGCAGCTTCCGCTGGAGGGCGACGAGTTCCCCGATGCCGATCGTCGCCGCCTGCAGCATCGCCTCGAGCTGGGCGCGATCGAAGGGGCGGTCTTCGGCCGTACCCTGGACCTCGACATATTTCCCCGAACCCGTCATCACCACGTTCATGTCCACGTCGGCCACCGCGTCCTCGGCATAGCAGAGATCCAGGACCACCTGGCCGTCCACGACCCCGACGCTGGTGGCGGCCACGAAATCCTTCAAGGGGAAGCTCGCGATTCGGCCGTTCGCCCGCAAGGTGTGGAGGGCGTCGGCCAGGGCAACGAAGGCGCCCGTGATGGCGGCGGTGCGCGTGCCTCCGTCCGCCTGGATGACGTCGCAATCGATCCAGATGGTCCGCTCGCCCAGGACCGGGAGATCGGTCACGCCACGAAGCGAGCGTCCGACCAGCCGCTGGATCTCGAAGGTTCGCCCGCTGGGCCGGCCCGCGGAGGCCTCCCGCTGCGTCCGGGTCTTGGTGGAGCGGGGCAGCATGCCGTACTCTGCCGTCACCCATCCCTGCCCGGTCTTGCGCAGAAACTCGGGGACGCGCTCTTCCACGCTGGCGGTGCAGATGACCTTTGTTTCCCCTACGCTGATCAGGACCGATCCCTCCGCGTGGCGGAGGAAGTCTCGCGTGATCGTAACCGGACGCATCTCTTCGGGGCGCCGTCCGTCTGGTCGCATGCGTCCTCCGGGCTACTCGGCTTCCTGTGGTCGGGTAGGGATGGGAGGCCCTTCTTCTCCGGGGAAGCGTGGTGCAACGGGGCGACGGAGATCTAGCCCCCCGATCCCCTCCGCCAACTCCTGCCCCTCGGAGAGGAACTGCACCCGCTTGATCTCGGTGAAGCTGGTGGTCAGTGTCGTGACGATGGCCGAGAGCGCGAGCGCGGATCCGGAGCTTGGAGCGCCGATGACCGCCAGGATCCCCTTGCCGAAGTCGAGGTAGAGGATCCCGACGCCGTCCAGGAACGCCTGGCGGATCTCCAGACCCTGAGGCACCGGAGGACGGACACCGGGTCCACCGCCAGCGGCGAGGGCGTTGAGGACAGCCCGCACATCCTCCGTCAGCCTGCCCCGGAGCCCCAGTTCCCGCTCTTGCTCCTTGAGGACCTCACCGGACTCTTGGGGAAAGAACAGGCGGATACGCCGATGCTCGCCGGGCGCCGGGCTCACTGGCAGCGGGCCGGCCGCTCGGCGCGATGTCAGCTCCTGGAAGCTCAGGACTCTGGGCCAAGCAGTCCAGGCGATCGCGCCGATGACTCCGAGGCTCGCGACGAGGAGGGTACACCAGGGCCAGAGTGCGGGGGGTCGAGCCGTACGGGACATCGGGCTACCTACGAACCAGCCTCGGGCGAGGGCGCGCCCCGGAGGCCAACCCGCCGCTCATACCGGGCCTTGTATCTCCCGATACCTTCGCATAACGCCTCGGCAATGCGCTGGCGGTATTCGTCCCGCTGAAGCTTTCGCTCCTCTTTGGGATTGGTGATGAAGGCGCTTTCGACGAGGACGGCAGGCATCGCAACCCTGGCGAGGACATAGAAGGGTCCGGATTTCACCCCGCGATTCTCGACCTTCATGATTCTATCGAGGGAGCCGAGCGCCAGTTCCGCCAGTTCGCCTGACTCACGGATGTCCCGGGTCACCGCCATGTCGGCCAATGTCATCCTGAGCAGGGATTCCTGACCTCCTCCCGTTGTCCCCTCCCGCTCGATCATCAAGTTCTCGCGCTGCGCCGACGCGCGGGCGTCATTGTCCGAGGGTTCCCGGGTGAAGTAGAAGGTCTCGAAGCCGACAGCACCTCGTTTGGAGGAGCCGTTGACGTGCAAGCTGATGAAGAAATCGGCTTTGGCGCGATTGGCGATGGAGCTTCGCTCCTGGAGCGGAACGAAGACATCGTCGTCCCGGGTCAGGACAACCCGGACGCCGAGCCGTTCTTGGAGCAGTCGGCGAAGCCGGAGCGCCAAGTCCAGAACGACGTCCTTCTCCATGAGACCCTCCGGACCCATGGCCCCGGTGTCGTGGCCTCCGTGCCCTGGATCCAGGACGACGGTCACAGGTCCGTCGGTTGTCCCTTTCGGTGCGAGGGACGGTTCTCGCCGCCGGGATTCCTTTGCCGGCTCGGGTGGCAATGAAGCGTTCCCCCCGTTCGACCCCTGCACCAGGCCGGCCGACGTCTCCAGGGAGACCGGAGACGACCGAGCCTCCGACGCCTGCCCAGGTTGATCTGGCCCGTTCGAGGCATTGGCACCGTTGGCGAGCCGGGAGGAGGTTCGTGAGTCCGTTCGGGTCGGTCCATCCCCCCGTGCTCCCAGCGCATCGGCCACGACATCAATCACAATCCGATCGGGATGCGTCAAGGAGAAGCAGTGCACTTTGATGCGCCGCGGTTGAGGAGCGAGTGCGAGTTCGGATCCCCCAGCTCTCTGCGTCGGCCGTATCGACCGGAGGAGCCCCTTCCGGAGCTCGACCGGCCGCACGCCAGGCGCTAGCACTCCACCGGGGACTACGACCCGAACACCCCTGGTTCCTTCTTCTAAGACAGTCCATTCCAGTGGACTGGTCGTCTCCAGGACCACGCGCGTGTATGTTGGATACATCCCGACACGGAGCTTGATGATTGTCGCATCCCTGGAGGGATCGGGAAGAGCGACAGAGGTATCTGCAGCCGGCGCCTGTGAGGGAAGGCAAGAGAAGGACGCCCAGAGCAGGAGAGCGAGGTGCCAACTCCAGCTCTGCGGAGATTTCCATCCGCGACAATAGACCCTCATCCTCTGTCTTCCCAGGAGGTTTCTGACTCTCTGTAACACAATCCTCGCATATCTGTCAAGCAACCTCATGAAATTTCAAAGCTTACCAAGCGTGGGGGCTGGTGTCTCCGGCAGGGAACATTCTGACACTCCAAGCCCTATCCGTTTCATTCAGGTGATCCGTCAGAAACACGAAGGCCTCACGCCGTGTGGCGTGAGGCCTTCGTGGATAAATCCCGGCGGCGACCTACTTTCCCACCCAGTTGCCCAGGCAGTATCATCGGCGCTGGAGGGCTTAACTTCCGTGTTCGGGATGGGAACGGGTGTTTCCCCTCCGCTATAGCCACCGGAAATCTTTCGCTCATGGATCGGAGCCGGGTGAGCCTCAGGGCTTGTCTCGACCCACCACGACGTGATCGCGGATCCTGGCGAACTGCTTTTTCCCTAGCACCTTTTTCGTGATGAGATCATCCAGCTTCCGGTAGGGGCGGTTTCGGATGACGTCCTCTGCAAGCTGCGGGGTCATCCCCGGCAGACGGATCAACTCGTCCATGCCTGCGACATTGAGGTCGACCTTGCCGGCAATTGCCGACACCCCCTCGCCGTTCGGCCTGGGGTCAAACCTCTGCGCTCCAAGCTGAGCCGTCGCGAGCCAGACTCCGCCCGCAAAGATCAGCAGACCGCTGACGCCGATCAAAACCGCAGCGCGTCGCATGCGAAAAAGAGAATAGCGAATCGGGTACCCATTCTGTTTCCCGATGCATCATATCAGATGAAGAAAAATGGGGTCAAGCCTCACGGCCGATTAGTACCGGTAAGCTGAATCCCTCACGGGACTTACACCTCCGGCCTATCAACCTCGTGGTCTTCGAGGGGCCTTCAGTCCGCCGAAGCGGAGGGAGATCTCATCTTGGGGAGGGCTTCACGCTTAGATGCCTTCAGCGTTTATCCCAGCCGAACATAGCTATCCAGCCGTGCTCCTGGCGGAACAACTGGGACACTAGAGGTTCGTCCATCCCGGTCCTCTCGTACTGAGGACAGAGCCCCGCAAATCTCCTGCGCCCACCGTAGATAGGGACCGAACTGTCTCACGACGTTCTAAACCCAGCTCACGTACCGCTTTAATGGGCGAACAGCCCAACCCTTGGGACCTGCTTCAGCCCCAGGATGCGATGAGCCGACATCGAGGTGCCAAACCGCGTCGTCGATGTGGACTCTTGGACGCGATAAGCCTGTTATCCCCGGAGTACCTTTTATCCGTTGAGCGATGGCCCTTCCACGCGGGACCACCGGATCACTAAGCCCTGCTTTCGCACCTGCTTGACGTGTGGGTCTCGCAGTTAAGCTCCCTTATGCCTTTGCACTCGCCGCACGATTACCGACCGTGCTGAGGGAACCTTTGGGCGCCTCCGTTACAGTTTAGGAGGCGACCGCCCCAGTCAAACTGCCCACCTGGCACTGTCCCCCACCTGGATGACAGGCGTAGGTTAGAACTTCAGCGTAGCTAGGGTGGTATCTCAAGGTTGGCTCCACCCACCCTGACGGGCAGGTTTCGTCGCCTCCCACCTATCCTGCACAAGCTGCACCAAAATCCCATGCCAAGCTACAGTAAAGGTTCACGGGGTCTTTCCGTCTAACGGCGGGTATCCGGCATCTTCACCGGAACTACAGTTTCACCGAGCCACGCGTTGAGACAGCGGCCAAGTCGTTACGCCATTCGTGCAGGTCGGAACTTACCCGACAAGGAATTTCGCTACCTTAGGACCGTTATAGTTACGGCCGCCGTTTACCGGGGCTTCGATTCAGGGCGTCTCCCACCTTGCGGCGGGATAACCCCTCCTGTTAACCGTCCGGCACCGGGCAGGCGTCAGTGGGTATACAGCGCCTTACGGCTTCGCACCCACCTGTGTTTTTAGTAAACAGTCGCTTGGCCTGATTCTCTGCGACCGTCCGTCGCTTCGCAGCGCGAGTCCGCTGACGACAGCCGGTTCCCCTTCTCCCGAAGTTACGGGGACATTTTGCCGAGTTCCTTAACGCGTGTTCTCTCGAGCGCCTTGGGATGCTCTCCCCGTCTACCTGTGTCGGTTTGCGGTACGGTCACCTGACGACTCGCTAGAGGTTTTTCTTGGCAGCATGGGCTCAACCAGTTCTCCTGTCCCGAGGGACAGGATCCCCATCACCTCTTGGAGATAGCGCCCCGAGGGATTTGCCTCTCGGAGCCCCCTACGGGCTTAGACGCGCACGTCCAATCGCGCGCTGGCCTACCCTTCTGCGTCCCCCCATCGCGTCTTTGTCGCCGTCCGGTGGTACAGGAATGTTAACCTGTTGTCCATCGCCTACGCCTTTCGGCCTCGGCTTAGGGACCGACTAACCCTGGGCGGATTAACCTTCCCCAGGAAACCTTAGACTTACGGCGTCCCGGTTTTTCACCGAGATTATCGCTACTCGGGCCGGCATAATCACTTCTGCAGCCTCCACCGGTCCTTCCGGTCCGGCTTCGCTGGCGGCAGAACGCTCCCTTACCATCCTGCCCTGCGGCAGGATTCGCAGCTTCGGTAGCAGGCTTGAGCCCCGTTACATTGTCGGCGCCACGCCACTTGACCAGTGAGCTGTTACGCACTCTTTAAAGGATGGCTGCCTCTAAGCCAACCTCCTGGTTGTCTCAGCGGTGTGACAGCCTTTCCCACTTAGCCTGCATTTGGGGACCTTAGCTGGCGATCTGGGCTGTTTCCCTCTCGACCACGGAGCTTAGCCCCCGTAGTCTGACTCCCGGAGTAACAGTCAGCGGCATTCGGAGTTTGGTTGAGGTCGGTACCCTGGTAAGAGCCCTAGCTCATCCAGTGCTCTACAGCCGCGGCTTACCCCCCGAGGCTAGCCCTAGAGCTATTTCAGGGAGAACCAGCTATTTCCAGGTTTGATTGGCCTTTCACTCCTATCCTCAGCTCATCCCACACGTTTTCAACCGTGATGAGTTCGGGCCTCCATGGCGTGTTACCGCCACTTCACTCTGGCCAAGGATAGCTCACCTGGCTTCGGGTCTACCGCACGCGACTCCAGCGCCCTATTCGGACTCGCTTTCGCTACGGCTTCGCCTGATCGGCTTAACCTTGCTACGTACGGTAACTCGCCGGCTCATTAAGCAAAAGGCACGCCGTCACCCTGTCCCCACCTTGCGGCGAGGACATAGGGCTTCGACTGCTTGTAGGTATACGGTTTCAGGTACTATTTCACTCCCCTCTCGGGGTGCTTTTCACCTTTCCCTCACGGTACTGGTTCACTATCGGTCACCAGCGAGTGTTTAGCCTTGGAGGATGGTCCCCCCAAATTCCCACAGGATTTCACGTGTCCCGTGGTACTTGGGAACCCGACCGAGGGAGGCTCATGCCTTTATCCTACGGGACTGTCACCCCCTGCGGTGCGCCTTTCCAGACGCTTCGGTTAGGCATGTGCTTTCTGACTCCCCGCCCCGATCGCAGTCGAGGCCGGCCGAGTCCCGCGACCCCGATGCCACAACGCCTGCGAGCTATTGCATGGCATCGGTTTGGGCTGTTCCCTGTTCGCTCGCCGCTACTGGGGGAATCGCGGTTGCTTTCTTTTCCTGCGGGTACTGAGATGTTTCAGTTCCCCGCGTTCGCCTCCTGCCCCTATGGATTCAGAGCAGGATCTCCTGGGATTAACCAGGAGGGGTTGCCCCATTCGGGAATCCCCGGATTGGCGTCTGTGTGCGACTACCCGGGGCTTATCGCAGCTTACCACGCCCTTCATCGCCTGCTGGTGCCAAGGCATCCACCGTATACCCTTAGTAGCTTGACCCCACGTTGTTCGGTGAAACAAAGTGGACACCCGATCGCTATTCATTTGTCAAAGAGCAACCCCTCTGCCCTTGGCAGAGGGGAACATGCCCCGCGCTGTCGACGCGACTGGTGGAGATGAGCGGAATCGAACCGCTGACCCCCTGCTTGCAAAGCAGGTGCTCTCCCGTCTGAGCTACATCCCCGCGGCGTGGCCGGCTGATGCGTAGGCCGCCGATGCATTGGTGGGCCTTCCTGGGATCGAACCAGGGACCTCACGCTTATCAAGCGTGCGCTCTAGCCAGCTGAGCTAAAGGCCCTCGTGACCCTGTGGCCTCGGCCCGACCGGCCTCTCCAGACACAATCCGGGGAGGGATCGGGGTTTCCCACCGGCATCCCTCCCCGGTGCGTGTCGCTCACCTCGCGCAGCGAAGCGCGTGTATTAGGGATATCGTTGCTTCCAGCCTGGGGTAAATCGACCAGAAGCCTTACAGCCCGCCTTCCGACGGACTGGCCAGCTCCTTAGAAAGGAGGTGATCCAGCCGCACCTTCCGATACGGCTACCTTGTTACGACTTCACCCCAATCACCAGTCATACCTTCG
>DATIFO010000041.1:0-36467 GCA_035455275.1 Methylomirabilis sp. (SeqCode)
TACAGGGCGTATTGTTCCCAAGGGGCGACGATGGATAGTCCCCCACCCGCAAGGAAGATATGGAGATTATTGTGTCCTGGGGGACCCTGCCACTTTTGTCACCTTGTCTTTTTGATCGCGCATCGGATGGTGAGCATCGCCAGCGCCTTGCGGGAGGGACAGCCTCGCGTCACCTCAGACCAGGGCGGCCAGAAACTGCGGGGCGGGGACGCAGCGGATGTCATTCTGGACGAAGTCCCGCTTGCCTTCCAGCACCACCTGGTAGGCCCAGGGAATGCGGAGGCGATGCCGGAAGTACGTCAAGCTTGGCTCTATTGTCGTGGCGCTCAGCTTTGCCTCCACAGCGATGCAGACCTGACCGCTCCCCCCGGCGCTTACAGGGAACGCTCATTGACAGCAGGCCATTCTCCAGGCTATGTTCCTGCAAACAGGAGGACCCATGCCAGCCCCAACGCCCCTCTCTCTCGAGGGTCTGGCCGCCATCCTAGAGCGGCACATCGAGCATACGGGCCGTGGCTTTGACCGGGTAGACAGCCAGATCGGCGCGCTCACCGACCGCCTTGAGGGGCTCACGCTCCGCATTGATGGTCTCACCGGGCAAGTCGAAGGCCTCGTGGGACTCGTGCGGGAACAAGGCCTCCGATTCACCGCGCTGGCCGAGCAGCAAGCGGAGCAGCAGGTTCAAATCCGGCAGATTCTCCATCGCCTGGAGCAGCACGACGCCCGCTTCGAAGAGCACAGCCGGCGACTGGACGAGCACGGCCTCTACATCCGGCGCATGCTGGACCTGCTGGAGCGCCGGGGAGGTGACGGCGGACCTGTCACCCGGTGAAGCCACGCCCCCCTCCTGCCAGCCCTACAATGCCCTCGCACAACCGGCCGCAGAGGATCAGCTCCTGCTCCCCAAACCGTGTTGGCACCCTTGCCACATCGGCATTTCCGACCCGCACGACGAGGCTGTCGGCCCGGCGAACGAAAAGGGGTCAGAAAAGGGGTCAGGTCTTGAAATGGCGGCAGTTTTGAGGGACGTTGCCACATTAGTCACGTTATTGCCTTTGGCTCCCGACCTCGCAGGGGAGACCGAGGGCAGCGCCACGCGAGAAAAGCAACCTTACGCCACCTCAGACCAATGCTCCCAGGAACTGGCGGGCGGGGACGCAGCGGATGTCGTTCTGGACGAAGTCCCGCTTGCCTTCCAGCACCACCTGGTAGGCCCAGGGAATGCGGAGGCGATGCCGGAAGTACGTCAAGCTTGGCTCTATGGTCGTGGCGCTCAGCTTTGCCTCGACTGCAAACCAGGGCCTGCGATCAACCGTGATCAGAAAATCGACCTCGTGGCCGGCACGGTCACGGAGGTAGTAGAGCTCGGCGTCATGGCCCTCTCGGTCATGGAGGAAGTGGCAGAGCTTCAGCAGGTGGAGGGCGATCAGGTTCTCGAAACGCGCGGCCGGAGTGGGAACGAGGCTCGGCTCCCACAGGTAGGCCTTGGGCATCTTCTGGAGGCTCCGCACACGCTGGGAGGTGTACGGGCGGACGCGGAACACGTGGTACAGGCGCTCGAGGACGTCCATCCAGAAGGTCAGGGCCCGGTGACTGACTTCCAGGTCCTCCCGCAGGGCGTTCAGCGAGAGGGGGGAGCCGACCCGCTCGGGCAGCAAGTCCGCGAGGATCTGGAGGGATTCCAGATCCCGGATCGCCTCGAGGTCCCGCACATCCTCCCGAAAGAAAGCATCCAGGCGCTCCCTCTGCCACCGCCGGAGCCGTCGCGCCGACTGGGCCAGGAAGGGCTCCGGGAATCCTCCGTACTCCAGCAGGGCGGCCACCGTGTCCTGGGCGCCCTTCGAGGGAATCCGCAGCCCCTCGCCGGGTGTCGGGGCTTCTGGCGTCCCCTCGGCCGCGAGCTCGGCATACGAGAGCGGATGCAGGCGGTAGTGGTGGTATCTGCCCTGGAGGGAGTCACCGCCCCGACGATACACATCCAGGCGGGCGCTGCCGGTCACGAGAAATCGCAGCCGGTCGCGGTGCTTGTCGTATTCGCCCTTGATCCAGCCCTTCCAGGTCCTCCACTTGTGCAGCTCGTCAAGGACCACCATCCCGGTCCCGGCCGGCCAGCGGGCGGCCCGGATCTCCCGCCGGTCCTCGCGATTGTCCCAGTTCAGGTAGATCCCGCCACCCGCTGACGCGAGGAGGTGACGGGCCAGCGTGGTCTTCCCGACCTGCCGCGGTCCGGCGAGAAGGACCAGCTTTTCGGTGAGGTCGTCCCGGATTGGAGCTTCGAGGTAGCGCCGTAACTCCATGGGCGGATTATGCCAGAAAGCAAAAAAAGTCACAACTCTTTTTGCCTAGTGGCAAAAAGAGCCCGATAGGCCTTCCGGTGTCTCACTGAAGATGCACGGGGGGAATGGCGGGGCGAAGGCGACTGGGAGAGGGCATTGGCCAACCAGAATACCCGCCGTACGGAATTTTAGGGGAGGCGGTGGAAACGTCGGCATCATTCGAAGCCCGGTCCGCGCCACTGCCTTACCCGACGGCGCATGACGAGATCCCCCATATCGCAGGTCGGCAGGCCGGCGATCCCTTGACACCACCATAGGGTTCCCATATAGTCCGCGTACTCAATTCCCATGCGGGCCCTCATCTACACGGCGCCATAAGTTATGTGCGTACCGTCATTCCGGGCTTGACCCGGAAGCCAGTGCTTCTCTGGATTCCCGTTCACCGATTGAGACATTCGGGGACAAGTTTCGCGGGAATGACGTGGTCTGCTGTGACTAACGACACCGTGTATAACAAGGGAGGTAGCGTCCCAAGGAGGTGCCCTGCTTCATCCCGCCCACCGTCGTCAACTCATCGCATTCGCCGATGGCGCCAACACTGGGCGGCAATCCATGCAGCTCGCGGGACCGACCCGAGAGGTTGCGAATTGGCCCGGAGCCGTGCGGGCGGGCCCCGACCAGAAGGAGGAGCAAGATGTCCAGGGTCAAGCCGAGGAAATGTCTTGCGGTGTTGATGATTGCTGGGGCAGTCTTGCTCGCGACCGCCGCGGGGGCGGTCGAGGTCCCGCAGCGGGGCGGCACGCTGCAGGTGGGGGTCCAGAACGACGCGACGACCATGGATCCCCACATGTCCACGGCGGCCACGGACCGGGACATTTACTACCAGATCTACAATGTTCTGGTCGGGCTGGATCAGAACCTGAACATTGTACCGGAGCTCGCCGAGAGATGGGAAACCCCCAATCCCCTCGCGTACGTCTTCCACCTGCGGAGGGGTGTGAAGTTCCACGATGGGACCGACTTCAACGCCGAAGTGGTCAAGTGGAACGTCGAGCGGATGCTCGACCCCGCCACCGGCTCTATCCGACGGAGCGAGTTGGGGAGCGTCAAGTCGGTGGCTGTCCTCGACTCCCACACCGTCCGGTTCGACTTGAAGGAGCCGGATGCCGCGCTGCTCTCCACCCTCACGGACCGGGCGGGGATGATGGTCTCCAAGGCCGCCGTCGAGAAACTTGGCAGGGACTACGCGCGCAATCCGATCGGCACCGGGCCCTTTCAGCTCGCCGAATGGGTCAAGGATGATCGCATCCGCCTCAAGCGCTTCCCGGCCTACTGGCGAAAGGATGGTCCGTACCTCGACGAGATTGTGTTCAAGCCGATCCCGGATCACACGGTGAAGCTCACCGCGCTCCGCACCGGCACGCTGGACTTGATCGACGAGTTGCCCCCCAAGGATGTCGCCCCCCTGAAGGCATACCAGAAACTGAGGGTCAGCGAGACTCCCGGCCTGGGCTATCGCCGGATCGAGCTGAACTCGTCCCGGCCCCCGTTCAACAACAAGTACCTCCGGCAGGCGGTCGCCTGGGCCGCCAACCGCGAGGCCATCCACCGGGCCGTCTTCTTTGGAACCGGAGCGGTGGCGCAAGGACCCATTCCGCCCCGGAGCTGGGCCTACGAGGCGCTCCCCGGGTACGGGAATGCGCCGGACCTGGCCAAGGCAAAAGAGAAGCTGGTCGAAGGCGGACAGCCCAACGGCTTCAAGTTCGTCCTGAGCATCGTCAACACGCCGGTGTCCCTGAAGATGGCGCAGATCGTTCAGGACAACCTGAAGAAGGTGGGAATCGAGATGGAGATCGCCCTCCTCGAGATCGGCGCCTGGGTCGAGAGGCGCAAGTCCGGCCAGTTCGACGGGGCCGAGGCGCTCTGGAGCGGACGCCCTGACCCCGACGGCAACACGTTCTCCCACCTGACGACGGGCGGGGCAAACAACTGGGGCAAGTACAGCAACCCCAAGCTGGACGAGTTGCTCCAGCAGGCCCGGTCCTCCCCGAACCAGGGGGATCGGAAGCGCCTGTACGCTGAAGCGGTCCGGATCCTTGTCGAGGACTCCCCCCTGATCTTCGTCCATCACGATGCCTGGACCAAGGCCTGGGATGAGAAGGTGCAGGGGTACGTGGAGATCCCCGACGGGCGCATGCGGTTGGAGCGGGTCTGGCTGTCCAAACGCTGACGGGTATGGGTGCCTATCTGATCCGTCGGCTCGCGACCTTGGTCCCCGTCCTGGTGGTGGTCAGCGTGGTCGTCTTCTCGATCATCCACCTGACGCCGGGGGACCCGGTCACCATCATGCTGAGGGAGGACGCCGATCCGGCCGCAGCGGCGGCCCTCCGCAAGGTTCTGGGGTTGGACCGACCCCTCCCGATCCAGTATCTGACCTGGGTGGGCCGCGCCGCGCGAGGGGAACTGGGCCGGTCGATCCGGACCAACCAGCCGGTCGCGGAGGCGATCCTCGAGCGCCTGCCGGTGACGCTGAGTCTCGCCGGCGCCTCCACCCTGTTGGCCCTGGCAGTGGCGCTGCCCGCCGGGATCCTCTCGGCCGTCCGCCGGAACTCCGTCGCAGATGTCACCGGCACGCTGGCCGCCCTGTCAGGGATCTCGATGCCGAACTTCTGGCTTGCCACCCTGCTGATCTTCCTGTTCTCGGTGAAGCTGGGCTGGCTCCCACCGCTGGGGTATGTGAGCCCAGCCAAAGATTTTTGGGCCGGGCTGAGATCGCTCATCCTGCCCTCCATCACGCTGGGCACGGCCATGACCGCCGTGGTCATGCGGATGACCCGGTCCAGCCTCTTGGAGGTGCTCCAGCTCGATTTTGTCCGGACTGCCCGGGCCAAGGGGCTGGGTGGGGCGGTGGTCCTTCTCCGGCACGCCCTGCGCAACGCCCTCATCCCCGTGGTGACCGTTGTGGGCTTGCAGGCGGGCGCCCTGTTGGGTGGGGCCATCATCACCGAGACCATCTTCGCGTTGCCCGGCGTGGGGCGCCTGCTGGTGGACGCCATCTTCCAGCGCGACTTTCCCATCGTGCAGGGTGTGGTCTTGCTCCTGGCTGTGAACTTCCTGCTGGTGAACCTCCTGGTGGACATCGCGTACGGGTATCTCGATCCTCGCATTCGGTACGGCTGAGCCGGGGGCAGCCATGGCGATCGAAGCTGCCCCTCGGTCTTTGCCGTCGCCTGTCGGGGTGTCCCCCCGCACGCGGACGGCCGGGGTCGTCACCCGGCTGCTCCGCGGCCATCTGGCCAAGGTGGGCACAGGGGCGGTTCTGGCCCTCATCCTGGCGGCCATCCTTGCACCACAGCTTGCCCCGCACGACCCCACCGAGCAACACCTGGAGGACATGGTGCGACCTCCGGATCGGGAGCACCTTCTGGGGAGCGATGAGCTAGGACGGGACATCCTCAGCCGATTGTTGTACGGCGCCCGCGTGTCGCTGGCGGTGGGGGTCCTGTCTGTGGGGATCTCCCTGCTGATCGGGGTGAGCCTCGGCCTGGTGGCGGGGTACCGGGGAGGGTGGCTCGACGAGGTGATCATGCGGCTGATGGACGGCCTGCTGGCCTTCCCCGCCCTGGTGCTCGCCCTGGCCATCACAGCCGCCCTTGGGCCGAGCCTCGGGAACGCCATGATCGCCATCGGTATCGTCGGGATTCCGGGCTTCGCCCGATTGGTGCGGGGGCAGGTTCTGTCCGTCCGGGCGCAGGAATTCGTGGAGGCGGCGAGGGCCGTCGGCGGAGGGGATCGGCGCATCATTCTCCGCCACGTGGTCCCCAATGTCTTGGCGCCGATCATTGTTCATTCCTCGCTTCGCATCGCCTTTGCCGTCCTGACCGAGGCCAGCCTGAGCTTCCTGGGATTAGGCGCACAGCCACCCACCCCAAGCTGGGGCTCCATGCTGAACGCCGGGCGCGAGTACCTCGAGATGGCGCCCTGGCTTTGTATCGCACCCGGGGCGGCCATCTTCGTCACCACCCTGAGCTTCAATTTCCTGGGCGACGGCCTCCGCGACGCCCTCGACCCCCGGCTCAAGTCGTGATCCGCCGAAGTCCCCGCATACGCCGTACTCCGTTGTTTCAGAAATTGACGTGCTCGGTTACGCTAACCAGCGTACTGGGGGACAACGTTGTTGCCTGCGTAAACCTTCCATTCATCCTCAGGCCCGATTCATTGGCTAACTCCTGAAGGGCGAGCAGGACGAATTGCTGCTGCGAGCGGCCCAGGATTTTGCCGGGTCGAGCGGCGCGCTCGTGGCCCAGGATCTTCCTCCCCTTCTGGATCAATTGACTCAGCCGGGTCTTCATGGCACGCTGCCCTTCAACAGCGTTGGTCCGAATGGTGACCACACCGTACCCACCCACTTCCTTCCAAGTCAATCACACACGAAAAGGGGTCAGGTCTTGAAATCGTGGCAGGACCGTCTTGTCTCGCCGGTCTGAACCGCCTTGGTCACCATCATGCAGGGCAGCCGGTGATGATCCGCAATCGGTTCCAACGTGTACCCCTGATGGCTGTGGGCCGGAGGCATGCCTCGGTTGCGATTTACTTCGGTGACCAGCCTTCCCAACCAGCGGTCAATGGAAAGCGCGGGAGTCATCTCCGCCTGCGGTCCGCGCAGGCCCACAGTCCGCGGGAGGCGGTGGTGGCGTGGCCGCCCGATCTGAATTCGTCGTTCTGTGAAAGCTGTGCTACGATACGCCGTCACGCTGTCGTCGGGACGATCGCCATGGCCATCTCCCATCGCCAATACCTCGTGATCTTGAGCCTCCTCTTCGCCGCCGAATGGGTGCTGTTGGCAATATCGCCCTACGACCGCAAGGACTGGGCGCTGGAGAATGCGTTGGTGGCAGCGGTGGTCCTGCTGCTGGCCGGGACATACCGGCGGCTGGTGTTCTCCCGCATTTCCTACACGTTGATCTTCCTCTTTCTCTGTCTCCACGAGGTCGGGGCGCACTACACGTATGCCAAGGTGCCGTACGACGTCTGGAGTCTGGCGGCGACGGGGAGATCGTTCAATGAGATGGTCGGGTGGACGCGGAACAACTTCGATCGGGTCGTCCACTTCTCATACGGCCTGTTGCTCGCGTACCCGATTCGAGAGGTCTTTCTCCGCGTGGCGAACGTCCGGGGGTTCTGGGGGTACTTTCTGCCGCTGGATCTCACGATGTCCACGTCGATGCTCTTCGAGCTGTTCGAATGGGCCGCGGCCGAGGTCTTCGGCGGCGACCTCGGCGTCGCCTATTTGGGAACGCAGGGCGACGTGTGGGACGCCCACAAGGATATGGCCCTGGCGAGCCTCGGCGCGCTGAGCGCAATGCTGATCACGGCGGGTCTCAATGCCTATCTTCAGCGGGACTTCGCGCGCGAGTGGGTGAGGAGTTTGGAAGTGAAGCATCCCCAGCCCCTTGGAGAGGATGAGATCAAGAGGTTGTTGAACCAGCGCCGGTGAGTGTTCGGCGAAGCATTGGTACCAGGGTTTGCTGCCACCGTTGTTACCTTGTGCTTCGCATGGCGCAGCGGATGGTGAGCGTCGCCCGCGCCGTGCGGCAGGGGCAGCTTCACGCCGCCTCAGACCAGGGGGCACGGGAACTGCCGGGCGGGCACGCAGGGCCTGATCCTGGATCGGGCGGCGCCTCTCTGCGGGCGTGCCCGCGAGATCCTGAAGATCGACCCCCTGCCGTGCTGTTGGATCAGAAAGGCGCTCCGCCTCCGGGAGGATGGGGCAGCCGTCGAGGCGTTTGCGATGTGGGGCGGGGTTCCTCGCTACGGGGAGATCGTTGCCGACCTTCCTGATCAGGACACGGCCGTCCGCGAGCCTGTCCTCAGTCCCCTCGGCGTGCTCTACGACGAGCCGGCCCCCCTGCTGCTCGACGATCTGCGAGACCTCACGCAGCAAAAGGGGGCCGGGTCCCCAATCACAAGGTAGTACCCCGCCTCCGGGCCCAGCAGCGCCCCACCCCATCTTCAGGATGGGTACCCCGCCAACGCGGGCCGTTTCGACTGCGTGCTACGCTTCGTAGATCTTCTTCAGCTCCGCCTCGGCCCAGTTCACGGCGTCCTCGGCCTTCGTGCCCGAGACGGCCTTCGCGTACATGTCCACGAGGATGAACTTGGAGTACGCCTCGGTTGCCTTGGCCGAGGCCGGCCCGGGGTGGCCGATCATCAGGCTCATGCGGGCTACCTGCCGCGTGATCTGGAGGGGCTTGTCGATCCGGGACCACATCGGATGCTCTTCCCAGCCGCGGGTCGTGCCGACGCTATAGCCCTCATTCACCTCGAACCACTTCTCGTAGTTCTCCTTCTGGTGGTGCCAGCGGAGAAAGTCCCTGGCCAGCCCCGGGTTCTTCGAGTACTTCATCACCGCGTGCTGGAAGGGCGTGTTGAGGTGGAACTGCCCCGCCGGCCCCTTGACGTGGACACTGTGCCCGATGTCCTGGAACAAGGGGTCACCCTTGTCGTCCTTGAGCTTGTCCTTCTGCCGCTTGGCGACGATATAGATGGATGCGCCGTTGTTGGTGGCGCTGATCGCGCTGGCCAGGAAGGCCCGGTTGTTGCTGGTGTCGTCCCAGGAGAGGCCGCTCTCGTCGCAGGCGTCCTTCCAGAACGCCTGCAGGAACCTCACCGACTCGACCGTGCCCTTGGAGTTGATGACCACCTTCTTCCCGGTCGGGTCCACCTCGGTGCCGCCAAAATCCCACAGCAGCGGATAGCAGAAGGTCGAGGAGTCCAGGCCGTGTCCGAGAGTCTGCCCCACCGGCCGCCCCTTCGCCTTCAGCTTCCGGCCGACCTCGCGCCACTCGTCCCAGGTCTTGGCGAACTCCGGCGTGCCCACCTCGGCGTGCCAGGAGCGTCGGTAGTTGGCGAGGCTGGTCCCCTGGCTGTGGGGCACGGCCAGCCAGCGGCCGCCGACCCGGGCGGTGGCGACCAGGGCTTCGTAGAAGCCGCCCTGGGCCTTGCCGATGGGCTCGGCCACGTCAGACACATCCACCAGGGCGTTGGCGTAGAGGTGGGGCCAGTTCCAAAGCAGCAAGCAGATGTCGGGACCGGACCCCGATTGGATCGAGGCGGTGATGCGGGTCTGCAGGTCATTCACATTGACGAACTCGAAGGCGATCTCCGCGCCCAGGGCCTTCCTGGCCTCGACGGCCTGGCGCTTCAGCTCGACGTCGGCCTCCGGGATGAAATCGCTCCAGCGGAGGATATGCAACTGAGTCCCCTGCGCGTACGCCGGGGCCCGGCCCGCGGCCAGGATCCCCGCGATGCCGCTCCCGGCGACCGCTGCCGCCGCGCCCGCGGTCTTGAGGAACTGCCGTCGGCTCTTGCTGCTATGCATCATGGCTACCCTCCTCCTTGCGGCTCGGCCGAGCCGCACCCTGGCATGCCGAGGAGACCCCCGCCGCAGGCAGGAGCCTGGCGAGGCGATCTCATCCCACTCGCCGTCACATTCCTCCGGCCCGCGGGTCACCGGTCGAGCAGCCCCGATGCCCCGTCGTCACACCTCCGCCGGCGCAGGCGGGACCCTGACCCAACCCGCCTGCGCCTCGAGGACCGTGTCCACGACCACCTGCGCCCGCCAGCCGTCATAGAAGTCCGGCGTCATGGCCGGGCCCCCGACGATCGCCCTGAGCAGGTCCCGCACCTGGAAGATCAGGGTCTCGGCGAAACCCACCCCGACCCCTGCGAAGGCCAGCAGGGCGGCGTCGTCCTGGGCGGGCCCGATGAGCACCCTGCGGAAGCCTTCGATCTCCGCCTCGCCGTCAGCGAGGTAGAGCTGCACCTCGTTCGGCCGCTCGTAGTCGTAGCAGACCGACCCGCGGCTGCCGTGAATCTCCAGGGCAAGCTGATTCTTGCGCCCCGCCGCGCAGCGGCTGATCTCGAAGACGGCGATGGCGCCGTTCACGAAGCGGCCGAGGATGTAGGCGCTGTCGTCCACGTCCACGGGCGCCATCTCCGCAGCCCCCCGGACGGGCTCGAAGGCTCGCGACGACACCGGCACGGGGCGCTCCTTGACCCAGATCTCGGTCGTCGCCACCACCCGCTCCAGCTCGCCCACCAGGTACCGGGCGAGGTCGATGGCATGGCTGCCGACTCCCGTGAGTGCGCCGGCCCCCGCGCCGCTGGCCCGGAACTTCCACGATCGAGGCAAGCGGGTGTCGTTCCCCCAGTCCTGGAGATAGGCGGCCCGGAACTGCCGCACCTCACCGAGCCGCCCGGCGCGGAGCAGGCGCCCGATGAACTGCACGGCCGGAGCCTTGCGGTAGGTGAAGTTCACGCCGTGGACGACGCCCGCCGCCGCCGCGGCGCGCCACATCTGCTCCGCCTCCTTGGCGCTGGTGGCCAGCGGCTTCTCGCAGAAGAGGTGCTTGCCGGCCGTCGCGGCCGCCATCACCATGGGTGCGTGGAGGAAGTTCGGCGTGACGATGCTGACGAGGTCGATGTCCGGGCTGGCCACCAGGCCTTCCCAGTCGGTGGTCCACTCCTCGAACCCGAGCCGCTCCGCGGCGGCGCGCGCCAGATCCTCCTCCGCCTCGGCCAGCCGCCGGAGGCGGACAGGGGGGACGCTTGGCCCGCAGTACGCCCGCACGGCGGTGTAGGCCACCGCGTGCGCCCGCGCGATGCTTCCGCCGCCGATCAATCCCACGTTGATAGGCCTCTGCTCCGCCATCCGTGCCTCCGCTATCGCCCCGGGCGCCCGAGGAGGGCCGAGTCTACACCGGTGAGCCTGGCGAAAGTTCACTGCTCCCATCTGGCGTGGTAGACGCTCCAGCCAGGGATGATGTCCTTGCAATTGAGGACGAGATAGTCCCGGATGATCTTGGCCCCATGCTCGACGTCCGGCGGGAACAGCACCCCGCCCGCGGTGTCAACGATCTCCTCCTTGCCCCCGATCATGGCCCGGGCCTCTCCCTGGAGCACGACCTGGATCTGCTCGTTCGGATGCCTGTGCGGCTTCCCCTCCGTGGCCGTAGGCAGCAGCATCTGCGACACCTCGATCCGCGCGCCGGTCAGCGTCGGCCCGTGCGCGGAGGAGTACCCGGGCGTGATGAAGTCCGCCGACATGCGGTCCCAGTTGTAGAAGGCCTGCCGCGGCAGGCGCTCGTCCCTGGCCGCCGGCGCCAGGCAATCCTTGAAGACGACGACCTCGAGGTCCTCCAGGATCTGGGCCGCGCGGGTGGCATGCGGCCCGATCAGGACCACGTCCCCGGGGCCCACGACCCGCTCCTCCCCGCCCACGCGATACCCGGCCCTTCCCGCCAGGATCGAGTGCACCTGCTCGTGCGGATCAGCGTGCGGTCTCACCTCGCTGCCCGCAGGCAGGGTCAGGCGGGCCACCTCGATGCGCTGTCCGCGGAAGACCCGACCCGTCGCGGCAGAGTGGTCAGGGTCGATCGGCTGGTTCGGGATCTCGCTCCATCGGAACACCGCCATGGTCCCACCCCGTCCCCATCATTCACGGCCCCGCGAAGATGGGGCAATGATTCGCGTGGCCCCTCCACCTCGCGCCCGGGCCAATCCCTCACCCTCCTTTTCCCGATGCGGGCGAAGGAGGATGTCGCACTCGGCGCTAGCTCCTGGCCGGAATGATCGGCAGCAGGAGGTGGGACTGCCGCTCTGGACCCGAGTGCAGGGTGACCCGCTTCCCGAAGATCGCCGGCGGCCGGTCACGCGCGTCGTTGTGCTGGAAGGGGCCGACGCCGGTGAAGACGGCGCCCAGCACGCCGAGGCCGGGGCCCGGGCCGCCCGGATACTCGTAGTCCCGCCCGCGGACGCTCAAGCCGATGCGGTACCCGGCCGGGACCACCAGGCAGGTAGGCCAGATCTCGATGTCCAGCTCGTACACCTCCCCGGGCGTGAGCGGCTGCGGCTCATCGTGCGTGTGGTACGGCCGGTAGGGCAGCGAGAGCGCCGGATCCAGTTTCCGATGGGAGGCGCGAAGCCAACCCTGAGCGATCGGCGTGTGGGGGTCGAGCGCTCCCTGGAAGGTCACCTCCTTCAGGTCCGGCGTGAACGCTCGTACGACAAGGAAGAGGTCCGCGTCGGTGGTCTCCGACGAGACGAAGAGCTTGGCCGCCAGGGGCCCGGTGATCTCGGTCGCCGTCTCGAGCGGCGGCGTGAGGAAGGTGAGGCCGTGCCCCAGGCCGGCGTACGAGAGGCTGGCGGCCCGGGCCGGCGGCTCGTCGACCAGGCGGTGCGCGGCCGGGTCGAGGTAGAGCTTGGTCCACTCCGTGCGGGCCAGGGGCCACTCCTGCTCGTGCCGCTCGACGAACCGCTCCCCGGGGTGGCGCATCTGCAGGACCACCCTCGGCTGCTCTGCCCAGCCGGTGTCCTCGCCCTTCAGGAAGTGGCCGAAGAACTTCTTCTGCAGGCGCACGCCGTAGTCGGTGTAGAAGTGGGTCCAGTGCTCGATGCCATGCACCTCCAGCCACTTCTCGCGGGAGCCGGCCCGCATGAACCCCTCGAGGTTGCCTCGCAGGTGCAGCCCCTGGCCGCCCCAGTTCGCGGCCGAGAAGAGCGGCACCTGGATCTTCGTCAGGTCGGCTGTGCGCGAGCGCCAGTAGGCGTCGGTGGCCAGCGGATTGTTGAAGCAGTCCGCATAGAAGTCGCGGCGGCTGGCCTCCAGCTCCTCTTCGGATAAGGTCTCCGGACCGGAGACCCACTCACCGGTCATCCGGCTGCGGTACCCGCGCGTGCCCCGGCCGTGCTGCACCCGGACGACCTGGGAGGGAAACCACGCCCGCCCGAAGGTGCAGAGGATCCCGCCGTGGTGGATGAAATCCCGATAGAAGTCGGCAGCCCCCTCCCAGACGCACATCGCGGCGAGGTGCGGAGGCTGGAGCGCGGCGACCTGCCACTGGTTCATGGCGTAGTAGGAGATGCCGTTCAGGCCGATCTTCCCCGTGCTCCACGGCTGCGCGGCCGCCCACTCGATGCACTGGTAGAGGTCCTGCGTCTCGCGTGCCGAATAGATGTCGAGGAGTCCCGCCGAGCGCCCCGCGCCGCGGGAGTCGACCCGCACGCAGGCGTAGCCGTCCGGCACCCACTTCTCGGGGTCCACCACCTCCCAGTTCTGGTACTTGTTGGTCGAGCCGGCCAGCACCTCGGGATGCTTTTCCACCATGCGGCGCCACTGGTCGGTATACAGGTCCTCGAACAGGAGGCCCTTGCCGTACGGTCCGTACGACAGGAGGACGGGATACCGGCCCTCGGCGACCGGCCGGTAGACGTCCGCCCTGAGCACGAGGCCGTCATCCACGGGAATGGGCACCTCCCATGCGATCCGCATCCCGTCCCGGATCTCGCTCGTCACCTCGCTCATGGTCGCTCCCAGGGTAAGGTCACCCTTAGCTCGGCGCGCGCCCCGGGCCCGGCGTGCCCGCCGGGCGGCGCGGCGGCTACTGCTTTGGCTCGAAGCCGGGCGCGTACAGCGGGGCGGAGATGGATGTGTCCACCGGCGTCCCGACGATGCCGTGCGACATGTCCTTGGCGGTCAGGAAAATGACGTCCTCGTCGACCGTCGCCAGCGCCCAGTGCACCGCGTTGGCCGGCATGTAGATCAGCGACCCGGCCGAGGCCCGCGAGCGCACGCCCGCTATCTCGCACTCGAGCGTCCCCTGGACGACGTAGACCCACTGCTCGTTCGGGTGACTGTGAGGGCGTCCGCCCGTCCCCTTCGGCATGCGCATGAGCCCGATCTGGATGCGCTCGCCTTCGACGACGGGTCCGTGGGCCGTCGAGTAGCCCGGGCCGGCGTCGATTGCCTGGAGCCGGGCCAGCTCGAAGCAGTACTGGCCGTCGCCGGCCTTGATGGCCCCCTGGGTCTTGGTCGCCGGTGGTGGAGGGGTGCCAGCCTTCGGATCTGTCGCCATGTTCCCTGTCCTCCTCGTCGTGTCGGCGTCAACGCCTCACGAGCCTGCCGGCCGCAGCGCGGAGGAACGCTCGCGCCGCTTGCGGCCGGCTGCGGCTAGGCAACCGGGAGCGCCATGCGCTCGGCCACCTTCCGCCACTGGGCCATCTCGGCTGTGATCTCCGCGGCGAACTGTGCGGGGGATGGGCTCGGGACGACCCGTGCCCCGGCGTTTCCAAAGGCGGCCTGCGCCTCCTCCGTCTGCAGCGCCCGGCGGACGGCCCCGTGGAGCAGGCCCACGATGTCCGCCGGGACGGCGCTCGAGACGAAGAGCCCGTGCCAGTGGCTCGTGCCGATGCCCTTGAACCCGCACTCTTCCATGGTGGGAACGTTCGGGAAGGCCGCCAGGCGATCGGGCCCGGTCACCGCCAGGGCCTTGATGCCGCCGGCCCGGATGGCGCGGCCCGCGGTCCGGGCGTTCAGGAAGAGCATGTCGATGTCATTGGCGATGAGCGCCGCGAGCAGGGCGTCCGCCCCGCCCTCCCTGGCGATGTTCACCACGTCGAAGCCCCCGGCCTGCGCCATCATGAGCGCGTCGATGTCGGGGTAACTTCCGATCCAGTCCGTGCCGTTCCGGATCTTGCCCCAGCCCTTCCTCGCATGGGCGATGAACTCCTGGACCGTGGCGGCGGGCACGGAGGCCCGGGTCACCAGCATGCTCGGAAACTCCGCCAGCCGGGAGACCGGGACGATCTTGTTGTCGTAGTCGAAATCGATCTTCCGCTTGAAAAGGACCGGGGCAATGGAGTTCGTGTTCACGCTGCCGACGAGCAGGGTGTAGCCATCGGCGTCCACGATCTCGCGCAGGGCCACGATCCCGACGTCGCCGACCCTGTTCTCGACGACGAAGGGCTGCCCCAGGAGCTTCTGCAGTTGCGCGCCGAGCGTCAGGGCTGTGAATTCCGTGGACCCGCCGGTGGGAAACGGCACGAGGAGCCGCACCGGTTTCGTCGGATACTCGTGCGCCTCGTCAGACCTCGCCTTCATCTTTGCCTCCCTCTCGGCACTCGCGACCACCTGCCGTGCTCGACCACCCCGTGCTGATGCTCGCCGGCGGCCACGAGACGCCGCGCCCTCTGTCCCAGCCGCGCCGGCCCCAGCGGAGGCGGGACCGTGCTCTGCTATCGGTCAGGCGCTATGCCGGCATGAATGATCCCCCGTTGCAGTCCAGGGCGACGCCCGTGATGTAGCTGCTCTCGTCGCTGGCGAGGAACAGGACCGCCGACGCCAGCTCCTCGGGACGGGGCAGACGCCCGAGCGCCACCTGGTCGAGGAAGCGAGCCTGGGCAGCCGGGGTCATGCGATCCCAGTAGGCCTGGAGCACCGGCCCGCTGAGGGTGAGGCTCGGGACGAGACAGTTGACGGTGATGTTGAACGGGCCGAGCTCTCGCGCCGCGAACCGCGTCAGGCAGAGCACCGCCGTCTTGGCGCAGGCGTAGGCGGGCGACTGATGCACGGACGGATCGGTGATGCGGGCGGAGCGGGAGGAGATGTTGACGATCTTCCCGTAGCGCTGCCGCTTCATCGGCCGGGCAGCCGCGCGGGTGCAGAGGAAGGCACTCTTCAGATTCCCGTCCACCAGCTCGGCCCACGAGGCCGGCCCCTCCTCCTCGAGGCTCCCCGCATTCTTCGCCGTGGACGACCCGCCGCCGGCGTTGTTGATGAGAATGTCGAGGCGATCGTACCCCTCGAGGGTGACGGCGACCATCCGGTCCACCGCCTCGGGGTCGGTGAGCTCGGCCGTCATGGCGCGGCACTTGCCGCCGGCCGCCCGGATGGTTGCCGCGGCCGTCTCGACCGCCTCGGCACGCCGATCGACGGCCACGACCGTCGCCCCTTCGCGCGCGAGGGCGCCGGCGTAGACGCCACCCAGACCTCCGCCCGCCCCCGTGACGAGCGCCACCTTCCCCACGAAGCGCATATCGCGCATAACCCCCCCTCCTGACCCCGGGCTGCCGCTCCCGCGTCGGGTCTCCGGCCTACTGGCGGCTGCCGATGAGCAGCTCCAGCAGCTTGGCGCCCGGCGGGCCGTATTTCGACGCGTATTCGTCCCAGACCGGCTTCATCTTGGCCGCGAACTGATCCCGGTCCGGGTTCCGCTCCACCTGCATCCCCTTGCTCTCCACGGTCTTCAGCCACTCATCATCCAGCCCCCTGGCCGCCTGTCGCTCCCGCACGGCGGAAAGCTTGGCCGCCTCCGTCACGATCTTCTGCTCCTCCGGCGAGAGCTTGCCCCAGATGCTGTCGCTCACGAGAAACGGCGAGGCCGAGAAGATATGGGAGGTCAGGGAGATGTACTTCTGGACCTCGTACAGCCGGGACGTCCCGATGATGTTCAGGGGGTTGTCCTGCCCGTCCACGACCCCCTGCTGCAGCGCGCTGTAAACCTCCTGGAAATCCATGGGCGTCACCTGGGCGCCCAGCAGTTGCCAGGCCCGCTGGTGGATGGGGTTCGTCAGCGTCCGGAGCTTCAGGCCGCGCACATCATCCGGCACCCGCACGGACCGCTTGGAGTTCGTGTGATGCCGGAAGCCAATCTCCCACCAGGCGATCGGCTTGAACCCCTTGCCGGCGAACTGCTTGACGAACTCTTCGCCGATCGGTCCGTCCAGGACCCGATCGACATGCTTGAAGTCCCTGAAGATGAATGGCAGATCGCCCACCTGCAGCAGGGGGACGGTGCCGGCGAGCGTGGTCGAGCTCATCGAGGTGAAGTCGATGGTGCCGAGCTGCAGGGCCTCCGTCTGAGCCCGGTCGTTGCCGAGCTGGGCGTTCGCGAAGACCTCGACCTTGAGCCGGCCGTTGCTGAGCCGCTCGACCTGTCGCTGGAACTCCAGGGCTCCCTGGTGATAGGCGCTCTGCTCGTTCAGCGCGTGGGCGAGTCGGAGCGTCCTGGCCGGCGCCTGTCCCGCCTCCGCCGTGGCGAGGGCCGAGATGAGCAGCCCGACAACCGCCAGCGCCAGCCCGACAATGCCATACCTCTGCAGGGCGTCTTGCGCCCGGGTGGACGCCAGTGATGTACGCATGTTCCCCCTCCTTCGCTACCCGAGGTTGAGGAGCCGTGGGAGCACCAGGGTGAACCACGGCACGGCCGAGATCAGGATCAAGCCGACGATCAGCGTGATGGCAAACGGCATGAAGGGACGGATGACGGATTCCATCGGGACCCGGGCGATGCCGCAGGCCACGAAGAGCCCGAGGCCGGCCGGCGGCAGGAAGAGCCCGACCCCGATCGAGCCGATTGCCACGAGACCGAAGTGCAGCGAGCTGATGCCGAGGGCGCGGGCCACAGGGTCGAGGATCGGCACGAAGATCACGATCGCCGGCAACCCTTCCAGCAGGCCGCCGAAGACGACGAAGAGCAGGATCGTGAAGAGCAGGAAGACGAAGGGCGCGGAGGCCCACACCCGGAGGAACTGGCTGATTGTGTCGGGGACGCGCTGGATCGCCAGGATATACGCCAGGACCATCGCCGTGGAGGCGAGGAGCATCACGATCCCGTTGGTCACGGCCACCTCGAGCAGGATGGACGGCACCTTCCGGAGCGGGATCTCCTTGTAGATCAGGATCCCGGCCACGGCCCCGTACGCCACGGCGATCGCCCCCGCCTCCGTGGCGGTCATGATGCCGCCCAGGATCCCGCCGAAGATCACGATCGGCATGCCGAGGGGAATGATGGCCTCCCGGAAGGCCAGCCTCACCTGCCGCCAGTTCGCGCGCGCGCCGGCCGGCAGCCCTTCCCGTCGCGCCTGCAGGTAGATGAGCACCATCAGCATGAGGGCGAGGACCGCCGCCGGCAGGAACCCTCCTGCGAACAGGGCCGCCACGGAGAGATTCACCATCCCCGCCATGACGATCATCGGAATGCAGGGCGGCACCAGGATCCCCATGGCGGACGACGCCGAAACAATGGCGACCGAGAGGGGCCCGCTGTAGCCGGACTTTTTCATCAGCGGCAGCACCACGCCGCCGACGGCCGAGGTGTCTGCCACCACGGACCCCGAGATGCCGGAGAAGAGGTATTCCGCGAGCACGACCACCATGCCGAGGCCCCCCCGGATGTGGCCGAGCAGGGCCTGCGCGAGGCGGACGAGACGCACGGTGATGCCGCCGCTGTCCATCAGCGCGCCGGCCAGGATGTAGAAGGGCACGGCGACGAAGACGAATCCGTCCACGCCCGACAGCATCCGCTGGATGAGGATGGCCATGGGCATCGACCCCTGGTAGGCGATCGCGGCGGCCGAGGCGAGGCCCATCGAGAAGGAGACCGGCGACCCGAGGACCAAGAGCAGGAAGAAGAGCACGGCCACGATCGAGACCACCGCAAATCCTTTCAGGCGCGCCCGCGGAGCTGCCGGGCGAGGTGCGGCAGCAGGTAGACGATCATCAGCAGGCCGGCGATCGGCACCGGCGCGTAGAGGTACGATATCGGGATCTCCATCGCCGGAGACAACTGGCTCGCGGTCAGGCGGACCATGGTCAGCCCCTTGGCGACGAGCAGTCCGGCGAACAGGAGCATCGCCAGGGTGCTGAAGACGGCAAGGGCGCGTCGCGTGCCGGGGGACAGGCGCTCCACGACGAAGGTCACGCCGAAATGGCCGTGCCGCTTGACCCCCGTGGCGGCCCCCAGGAAGGACATCCAGACGAACAGGAAGCGGGCCAGCTCGTCGTAGAAGCCGAGCGACCTGTGAAACACGTAGCGGAGCACCACGGCGGCAAACACGTCCACGCACAGCGCGAATACGAGCAGCACCAGCACCGCCTCGACGGCGCCAAAGTCCCACAGGCCGGCGAGCCCGCCCCTGCGCGACTCCTCCGCTCGCGGTTCCGGTGTCTCCACGGCCCCCACCTGCTCCCCCCGACGCTCGGCCCGGCCGGCCTTGGCCTTTGGGCTAGACGTCACGCTCCCCGTCAGCTATGCTCTAGCACGGCAAGTCTCCGAAACTCCGCTTCAGCCCGATGGGTCAGACGTGTATCCCAATCCGCGCGAGACCACCGTTTCCCGCGATGGAGGCGACGCCACCCAGCGGCGGCCGACATCGCCCCCTCCGCCCGCGCCCGCAATCTGCGATCCCAGCTCGCCCATCGTGGGAGCCGAGAGCCGGCTGGTAGAGCTGTGCGGCCATCTTGGAGCCGAGCGGAGGTATCCCAGAGGGGTCATGCTCTATCAGCAGGGCGAGCTGTCCGATCGCTTCTATCAACTGGTGACGGGCCGGATTCGCATCTTCTCCGGCCACCAGGATGGGCGAGAGCGGGTTCTCGCCATCGTGGAACCGGGCGGCCTGTGCGGCGAGGCGGCGTGCTTCGACGGCCTCGCCTACTGCACGAGCGCCGTGACACTCCAGCCGTCGACGGTCAGGATCTTCGCGCGCGAGACCATGGTCAAGGCGATGGCGACCCAGCCCGAGATCATGCTCGAGATCTTCCGCAGCATCACCCGGAAGCAGCGGCTCTTTGCCCTGCAGCTCGAAACCGCGATGTTCCGAAAGGCGCCGGCCCGTGTGGCGTTCATCTTGTCCCGGCTGGCGACCTACTACGGCGTGCCGGTCGCGGAAGGGGAGGGCATGCGTATCAGCCTGCACCTCTCCCACGAGGTGCTCGCCAGCATGATAGGCATGACGCGCGTGACCGTGACCCGCCAGATCGGTGCCCTGATCCGTGACGGCATCGTCAGCCGCGACGGACGCTTTCTGATCGTCCGCAGCCCCGAGCGTCTGCTGGAATGCGCCGACCTGCCCTGACGACCCGTATCCCGATCCGCCCCGCCATTCGGCGTCACCTTTCATCATGGCGGCACTCTACGGCCGCCCCGCCCCCGCGGTCTGTCGCAACGGATACCAAAATTTCGTAGCCGGTGATACGAAGCCGGGGGTGAATCTGCCGAGGCGGCGAGCTTCGCTTCCTGCTTGCCCTGCCGGCCGGACCTCCACCCGATTTCACTCCAGCCTCCCTCCGGTGTCATACCGGGCGAATGGCGAACCCGGCACTACGCACGAGTTGAGGGAGGCACACATGGAAACAATCCTGTGGGGGCTGCAGTTTCTGCTCCTGGTGCTGTTCTTGGCGTCGTTGCTCGGCGGACCGATGGTCCTGGTGGACTGGGTGCGCAAACGCCGCCGGGAGGCTGTTATGCAACAGATCGCACTCACCGACGCAATCTATGCGCAGTTTGGATCGATCGCCTCCCCGGTGGTGAAGAGACCGCTGTGGGGTCCCCGGCAGATCGAGTTCCAGGTGGAGCCCGGAGGCGTCGCGAAGGTTCTCGTGGCGGCCCATGAGGTGCTCTCTGCTGCCGAGCGGATGAACCTACATCGTTACCAGATCGTCATCACGCCGAGCCAAGTGCCCGTTCTCGAGGAAGAGAACGTCCCGGCGCATCAGTCCACGGCGAGGTGGCATGGCGACACCATCGTCGCCACCCGATAGAACCATCCTTTCCGGTCTCCACAGATCCTGCAAGGTCGGGGTGGGGCCCTCCATAGGGTTCCACCCCGAGCTGATCCTGACCTACCGCCCGTCGGCTTCCTCAGCATGTTTCCATCACTCCACCAATTCCATGGCCTGTAATCCGTCCTCTCATTACCAGCTAACATTGGATGACCAATAAATAGTCCAATTGGATGATTGACAACATATTGGACGTTAGATATAAAACATCCATACGGTCCAATCATGATGTCTAGAGACATTCAACCATACGTGAATTTCCTGGAGACTTCATAAATGATTGATATTTCATTGGATAAGAACTCTTCGACTCCTGTTTACCAGCAGATCAGCCAATACTTCAGGCACATGATCAACCAAGGCAGAATCTCGGAGGGGTACCGCCTGCCTCCGGAGCGGAAGCTGGCGAGAACACTGGGCGTGAATCGGACGACGATCCTGAACGCTTATCGGGATCTGAAAGAGGCCGGCCTGGTGGCGGGCCATGTCGGCCGCGGGACGACCGTGCTTCCCCTGAGCGCCGAGACGGAATCTACCCCGCAGGACATCCAGCCCCTGCGATGGCCGCAGCTCTTGCGGCAGCAGACGGACGCGCCCTGGGAGGGCATCATCCGCGATCTGCACGCCCTCACGGAGCGGCGGGACATGATCATCCTCTCCATCGGCCTGCCCGCCCTCGACCTGGTCCCTGCCGCTCTGATGCGAGACGCAGAGCAAGCCATCATCGCCGAGCGGGGACCGGAGGCCTTCTCGTCCGGTCCGTGCGAGGGTCAGATCGGATTCCGGACGGCCCTGGCCGCCTTGATGGAACGTCGAGGCGCGGCATGCGACCCCGAGGAGATCCTCGTGACCACCGGCTCGCAGCAGGCCATCGACCTGATCGCTCGCGTCCTTCTGGAACCGGGGGACACCGTCGTGGTGGAGGAGCCGTCCTACTTCGGGGCCCTCAACGTGTTCCGGCAGGCCCAGGCGCGGCTGCTGGGGGTCCCGGTGGACCGGAATGGGATGCGGACGGACTTCCTGGAGACCCTGCTCCAGCGGCATCGTCCCAAGTTCATCTATACCCTGCCCACCTATCAGAATCCCTCGGGGGCGCTCCTCAGCCTGGAACGGCGGCGGCAACTCCTGGAGCTGGCCTATCGCTTCCGCGTGCCGGTGGTGGAGGACGACATCTACCGCGATTTCTCTTACGGCGAAGAGCCGCCCCCGACCCTGAAGGGGCTGGATGAGGCCGGCTACGTGATCTACGTCAGCTCCTTTTCCAAGGTGCTCAGCCCGGGCCTGCGCATCGGCTGGGTGGCGGCCCCGCGGCCGCTTCTGCATCAGCTGGTCCTGGCGAAGCAACTCACCGACCTGCACTCGCCGACGCTCAGCCAGCTTCTGATCGAGCGGCTGCTCACCTCGGGCGAATTCCTCCGCCATGTCCGCGGCCTGCGGGAGACCTACGTCCGCCGCCGGGACGCCATGGCGGAGGCGCTGCGGGCCGAGGCCCCCGAGGGGGTGTCGTGGACCCAGCCCGCCGGCGGCTTCTACTTCTGGTGCCGCCTCCCGGATCTCCCGCAGGCCGCGCTGATGGCGCGAGCGGGGGAGGAGCGAGTCTCCTATCTGCCGGGGGTGTCCTGCTTCGTCCACGAGCCAGCGGAGCACCGCGTCCGGCTGAGCTATTCCCACTGTCCGGCGGACCAGATTCATGAGGGCGTGGTCCGGCTGATGCGGGCCCTGCGCCGGATGCCCCGAGCGTCCGAGCCGGCGCGCGCCCGGATGGCGGAGACGCGACCCCTCGTGTGACACCCTGCCCGACCCATGGAGGTGATCCCGTGACCTTTCAACTGGCCAGCCGCATGCAGAAGCTCCGCACCTCGGACATCCGCGAGATCCTCCGGGTCACCCAGCGGCCCTCGGTGATCTCGTTCGCCGGCGGCCTGCCCGCCGCGACCACGTTTCCGGTGGATGAGCTGAAGGACATCGCCCTCGAGGTGCTGGAGAAGGAAGGCGCCCAGGCACTCCAGTACTCCACCAGCGAGGGCCACCCCGTTCTGCGGGAGCAGATCGCGCGCCGCATGCGGGAGCGGCAGGGGGCCGTGGTCCCGGCCGACGAGATCCTGGTGACGGCCGGCTCGCAGCAGGGCCTCGACCTCGTGGCCAAGACGTTCCTGGAGCCGGGCGACGAGGTCCTGTGCGAGAGCCCCACCTATCTGGGTTTCATCCAGGCCGTGCAGGTCTTCGAGCCCGCCTTCGTCGAGGTGCCCACCGACGATCAGGGGATGCGGGTCGAGGCGCTGGAGGATGCCCTGGCCCGGTGTCGCCGTCCCCGGCTGATCTACGTCGTGCCCGATTTCCAGAACCCCTCGGGGCGCTGCTGGTCCCTGGAGCGGCGGCGAGGTCTGCTGGAGATCGCCCGCCGCCACCGGATCCCCGTGGTGGAGGACGCGCCCTACGCCGAGATCCGGTTCGAGGGGGAGGCGCTGCCCTCCCTCAAGTCCCTGGACGGGCACGGCCAGGTGATCCAGCTCGGGACCTTCTCCAAGATCTTCTGCCCCGGCCTGCGGCTGGCCTGGATCTCGGCGCCCGGCGTGATACTCCAGCGCCTCGTGCCCTTGAAGCAGGCGGCGGATCTGCACAGCGCCACGCTGAATCAGATGCTGCTCGTGGCGTACCTCGCGCGATACGACATCAACGCCGCCATCGAGCGGATCCGAATCGTCTACCGGGCCCGCCGGGACGCCATGATCGCGGCTCTGGAGCGCGAGATGCCCGCCGGAGCGCGCTTCACGCGACCCCGGGGTGGTCTGTTCATCTGGGTGGAGCTTCCCGGGGAGGCCAGCGCCCGGCAACTCCTCGCGCGCTGTCTGGAGCGAGACGTGGCCTTCGTGCCGGGCGACTGCTTCTTTCCCACGGGCGGCCACGCCAACACGCTGCGGCTGAACTTCTCCAACATGCCGGAGGAGCGCATCGCCGAGGGAATCGCCCGGCTGGGCGAGGCGCTGCGGGCGCTGCTGGCCGAGAAGACCGAGCGCGAGCCCGTCCCCGCGGCATAGGCCGGGAGGAGATGCATATGGAAGAGTATCGGCTCGAGTATCTGATCAGAGATCAGGACGGCGGCACCCCGCGCACCCTCGACCTCTTGCAGGCCTGGGGACCGCCCCTCCGGCCGCCGCTTCGCGCGCGCGCCGCGCGACTGCTGATCCGCCTCGCCAACTGGCTGTACACGCCGCCGGCGCCCGCCGGATCCCCGTGCTTCCTGAGCTGCTCTCCGCACGGCCGGCCGCGACCCGGCGCCGCGCAGGGGTCCCTCTCCGGCTGAGCGCCGGGCAGATCGGCGCACCCACCAGTTCTTTCGGGGGGCGCCGTGCAGGACAGGAACACCGGACGCTCGACGCTTGGTCGGATCGATTCAGATGGAACTCATGCGGCCGCTTGCCTGGTGTGTGAGCAGAGTGGAGCCATGCCGATGGAATTGCACCTCGCCCTGAAGCGGGCCCTGGATGCCCGCGAGGGCGAACTCCTGGTATTCGGCCAGGACCTGATCCGCATCGCCAGCGAGAATCCGCCGGGCAACCACTATCGCGAGTGCGTGGATCGCATCCGCCTGGAGCTGGAGCGCCTCGGGATCGAGCACCGGGTGCTGGAGGTGCCGGGCCATCCCGATCGCCCCCGCTGCAACCTGCTCGGTTTCCACGGCGACGGCCGACGCACGCTCTACTTCCACGGGCATTACGATGTGGTCCCCGCCCACACTCGCGAGCAGTTCGATCCCCGCGTCGAGGGTGGGTGGCTGTACGGCCGTGGCTCCGCCGACATGAAGCTGGGGCTGGCCGCCATGGTGTACGCCACCTCTCTGTTGAAGGAGCTTCGGGTCCCCCTGCGCGGGCGCGTCGGGCTGTGCATCGTGGCCGATGAAGAGACCGGGGGCCAGGGCGGCTCGGGCTTTCTGGATCAAGCCGGTCTGCTGGGGCGGGACGCCGTTGCCATGCTCACCCCGGAGCCCACGGGCGGCGTCGTCTGGAACGCCAACCGGGGGGCCATAACCTTGCGAGTCACGGTGAAGGGCAAGGCCGCCCACGTTGGACTGCAGCATCAGGGGATCAATGCATTCGAGCAGATGCTGCGCGTGGCCGCGGAGCTGCAAACCCTCAAGGCTGAAGTGGAACGGCGCAGGACCGAATACCGCATCGCGCCCGAGGCGGCTGCGCACTCGATCCTGATGCTCGGCGGGCGGGTGGAGGGCGGGGCGAACTTCAACGTCGTGCCCGAGACCTGCGCATTCACCGTGGAACGACGATTCAACCCCGAGGAGGACCTCGAGACGGAAAAGGCTGCGCTCCTCGCTCTGCTGGATAACGCCCGGCGGAGCGGGATCGGACTCGAGGTTGAGGTCCTGCAGGAGGGCTGCTCCAGCGGGATTCTGCAGGATCATCCGGTGGCTGCCGTCCTGGCGGAAACCGTCCGGGCCGTGACCGGCGCGCCCCCGGCGTTCGAGATGTGCCCCGGCATCCTGGAGACCCGATGGTACGCGCGCAAGGGCATACCGGCCTTTGCGTATGGACCAGGCCTGCTGGAGGTGTCGCACGGCCCCCACGAGGCGGTCGAGATCGATCGCGTCCACCAGCATACAATCGTGTATGCGCTCGCGGCGGCTCGCCTGCTTGCCTGATCCGGGGACGCGGAGCCGCGACGCGGGGTCGGGAGCGGCCGTCTGGGGCTAACCGGTCGGGCGGGTCGGCCATTCGCCCTCCGGCGGCTCCAGGCCGGCCTTGCGGAGGTCGCGGCGGAGCTTGCGGGCGAGGGCGATGGCGTCGATCAGGCTCCCCTCGTCCGCCTCGCTGGCCTCCTCAGGCATGGTGGCCCGCGCCTCCTGCAGTGCCCGCTCCATCCGGTCGTTGTGCTTCTTCAGCATCCTGGCGACGTGCTCCCGCGTGATCTGTCTCGACCGGAGCTTGGCACGCGGGCCGGAGTAGAAGCCGTGCGCCTCCATGTCCCGCTCGTACTCTGCCAGCTCCTCGGGGTCCATTCCCTCCATGTGCCGGGTATGGTCCACGCCCCGCATCTCCTCGATTCGATCGTCGGATAGCACGATCCGCGTGAACTCCGCCAGCGACGGCGTCCCCTGCGCGGCATGCCACTCGTTCCACATTTTCTTGACCGGGACGATGATGTCCTCGTCCTCGTCCAGATAGGTGCACACCCATTCGATGAGCTCGAGCGGAGCCTCGTGCATGGTCCGACCCTCCTCGCCCGGAAAACGCTGGCTCTGCCTGCTGGCGGCGACCGCCCTCGATGACTTCCTTGCCGGCCTTCTCCGGGTTCCCACGATCCAGGGACATTCTACGTGCCGGCAGGCGAGATATCAAGTTGCCCCCCTCTTCGAGCACAACGGGCCAGGCTCCTGGATCGAGGGCGGGTTGGCCTGGGCGCTCGGGGGGATTTCTGTTGACGCTTCCGCCAGCGGGCGCCAACATATTCCCGCAAGCGTCGTGACCATGACTCTTGGGCTGCTGGCGTGGCGGAGATCGATCGGTGATTCGACTCGTGAATGTCTCGAAGGTCTATGACGGGGCGGGGACGCGGGTGACGGCGCTGGCGGAGGTGTCGCTCGCGGTCGAGCGGGGGGAGTTCGTGGCCTTGATGGGGCCCAGCGGGTGCGGGAAGAGCACGCTGCTCCATCTGATCGCGGGGGTGGACCTGCCGACAGCAGGAGAAGTCTGGGTGGACGGGCAGACGCTGGCAGGCATGTCGGATCGCGCCCTCAGCCAGTTCCGCCGCGACCGGGTGGGACTCGTGTACCAGTTCTACAACCTGCTGCCCACGATGTCGGCCTGGGAGAACGTCGCGTTGCCCGCGCTCCTGGCAGGCGCGTCCGCCCGGGCCGCCCGCACTCGTGCGGAAGGGTGCCTCGACCAGGTCGGAATGCTGCACCGCAAGGAACACTGGCCGCACGAGCTGTCCGGCGGGGAGATGCAGCGGGTGGCAATCGCCAGGGCGCTGGTGAACAATCCGGCCGTCCTCTTGGCGGATGAGCCCACGGGGAACCTGGACTCCAAGGCGGGGCGAGAGATCCTGGAGCTTCTGGGGGGACTCAACACCTCGCAGCAGGTCACGATCCTGCTGGCGACCCACAGCCAGGAGGCCGCCGCCTTCGCCCGGCGCGTCATCTCCCTGCGGGACGGGACGATTTGTGCCGGGCAATAGCCACATTCGGAGATTCGAAAGCGTTCGAGTGTTTTTGCCTCTGGCGGATTCGGTGGTTCGGTTGTTCCGGGAACCCTCGAACCACCGAACCAGCGTCCTGTCGAACGTCCTCAGGTAACTTCGCATGCGTGTCCTTTTCCATCTGATCCGTCTCATGGCCTGGCGGACGCTCACGCGCGACCGGGTCCGGAGTTTCGTCACCGTCCTGGGTGTGGCGCTGGGTGTCGCCGTGGCGCTGGCCATCCGCCTTGCCAATGACGGCGTCCTGGACTCCTTCCGGAACAGCCTGGACCACGTGGCCGGGAAGAGCCGCCTCCAGGTGAGCGCGGGCGAGGCGGGCCTTGACGAGACGCTGTTTCCCGTGATCGCCGGCGCCCCGGGTGTGGCGCGGGCGGTGGCCATCGTTCAGACTGTGATGCCGGTCGCGGGTCAGGACCATGAGGTCCTCCTGGTCCTGGGCGTGGATGTCCTGGCCGATGCGAGTGTGCGGGAGTACCGGGGAGGAGCGCCGGACCTCGCGGATCCCCTCCAGCTCCTGACGGACCCCGACGCCATCCTCCTGACAGAGCGGTTCGCGCGGGCCCACACCCTGCGGCCGGGCGACAGGATCCGCCTCCTCACGCCCACCGGGCCGAAGGCGTTCGTCATCCGCGGACTCCTGGCGGATCAGGGAACGGCGCGGGCCATGGACGGGCAGTTGGCCGTCATGGACATCGCGGCGGCGCAGCTCCAGTTCGGAAAGCTGGGCAGGCTCGACCGGGTGGACCTGCTCCTGGAAGAAGGGGCGGAGCCGGATCGGGTCGCCTCCGTCCTTCGCGAGCGCCTGCCGCCCGAGGCCGCGGTCGAGCGGCCCGATGCGCGAAACGCGCAGGTGGAGCAGATGCTGGCGTCGTTTCAGCTCAACTTGTTCGTCCTGAGCCTCATCGCCCTCTTCGTCGGGATGTTCCTGGTCTACAACACCGTGTCTGTCTCCGTGGTGCGACAGCGGCGCCAGCTCGGCATCCTGCGCGCCCTGGGGGCGAGCCGCTCCAGCATCCTGGTCGTGGTCGGTGCGGAGGGCGCGCTGATCGGCCTGACCGGATCGCTGCTCGGGGTCTTCCTGGGTGCAGCCCTGGCGCGGGAGACGACCAGGGCCGTCAGCCAGACCGTCTCCTCGCTCTACGCCTTCGTGCGGCCGGGCGAGGTGCACTTGCCCGCAACACTCACGGCACTCGCGATCCTCCTGGGATGCGGGATAGCCATCCTGTCCTCGCTGCTCCCGGCCCTGGAGGCCGCGGCGGTGACGCCCCGGGAAGGCATGGCGACCGGTCTATTGGAGCGGAGGCACCGGCCGTGGCTCCTCGCGCGCCTGGCGCTCGGTCTGGCCTTGCTGTCCTATGGCCTCGCGCAGGTCGGCCCGGTGGGGAGGCGCCCCCTTTTCGGCTACGGCGCCGCCTTGAGTCTGCTCCTTGCGGCCACCCTCCTGTGCCCCGGGAGCCTCAGGGCGTTCCAGCGGCTCCTGGCGGCGTGCCTGGCCGGATCGACCCTCCTGACCGCGCGCGTGGCGGCCGGGAACCTCGGTCGGGCGCTCCGCCGGAATGCGGTGACGATCGGCGCCATGGTGGTGGGTCTGGCCATGCTGGTAAGCGTCTCGACCATGGTTCAGAGCTTCCGGAGCACGGTGGAGGTGTGGATCCAGCAGACGATCCGCGGGGATCTTTACGTCTCGCGGGCTACCCGGTTGATCAAGGGAGCGGACCTGCGGCTCCCCCTCGGCGTCCTGGAGAAGGTGCGAGGGATCCCGGGTGTGGCGGACGCGGATGGGTTCCGCGGGATCCGGGTGGAGGACGGGGCGGGCGGGCGGTTCCTCCTGGGCGCGGGGGATTTCGACGTGATGGCGAGACGGGGGCGACTCCTGTTCCGCCGGGGGGACTCCGCGGCCATCCTGTCGGAGGCCCGCCTACACGATCGCCTGATCGTTTCCGAGACCTTTGCCGAGCGGTACCATCTCAGGGAGGGCGACGAGGTCACCCTGCACCCGCCGGGTCGGACCATCCGGCTTCCCATCGCGGGCGTGTACTACGACTACACCACCGAGGGCGGTCTGGCCGTCATGGACCGTGGGCTGTTCGAGCGGCTCTGGCGGGATCCATGGCTGAGCTCGATCATCCTCTACCTCTCGCCCGGGGCCGATCCGCGGTCGGTCCGGCAGGAAATCCTGCGGCGGCACGGCCTGCGAGAAGACCTCGTGATCTTCACCAACCGGGACCTCAAGACGCGGATCCTGGAGATCTTCGACCAGACCTTCGCCATCACCTACGCCCTGGAGATCATCGCCCTGGTGGTGGCCTCGCTGAGCGTTCTCAACACGCTCCTGGCCTCGGTCCTGGAGCGGACCCGGGAGATCGGGATCCTGCGCTCCGTTGGCTTCACCCGGGGGGCCGTCGTCCGCACGATCCTGTGCGAGGCCACGTTCATGGGCGTGCTGGCCAATCTCCTGGGCGCTTTCACCGGCCTTGGCCTCTCGCTCATCCTGATCTATGTCATCAACAAGCAGTCCTTCGGCTGGACGATCCAGTTCAGCGTCCCCATCCTGCTGATCGTGGAGTACGCGATCCTGACGCTGGCCGCAAGCCTGGCGGCCGGATCCTTCCCGGCCTGGCGCGCCTCGCGGCTTCCCATCGCCGAGGCAGTACGGTATGAATGAGAAACCAGAAGCGTTCGGCTGTACGGCAGTTCGGCTGTTCGGTTGTACCGGAACCATCGAAAGGTCGAACCACCGAACGCTCTTGAGCGTATCGCTTGAGGTCACTCATGATTCCTGAGGTGTGGATCTGGCTTCTCACGACCGCAACGGCGCTCGGCGCCATCGCTGTCTACGGGGTGGCCACGCTGGAGTTCCGCCTTGGTGACGAGGCGCTGGAGATCCTGGCGCTGGGAGTGCCGTTCCGCACGATCCCCTATGTGGACATCCAATCGGTCCACCCGGGAGGATCCCTCTGGAATGAGCACTGGGTGACGTTCCGCCTGCAAAACCGGATCACCCTTCGCCTGCAGCGGGGGAGAAGGCGCGCCATTGTCATCTCGCCTCCGGAACCGGAGGCGTTCCTGCGGCTCATCCAGTCGCACCTCGACGGCAGTCAACCGCCAAGGCGGGAAGAATGCGTGGAATCGTGAGGGTGCGCGCCCCTCTCTTGATATTGGCAGTCCTGGCGTTCCTGGTGTCCTGGCGGTTCACACAGGTCCCGGGCGTCTCGGCGGCGGAGTTTCGGCTGGCGCTGCCCGGGTACCAGTTCTCCTTTCCCCGCGATCACTTCTCCCACGACGACTACCGCACCGAGTGGTGGTACTACACCGGCCACCTGCGAACGCAGACTGGCGAACGGTACGGCTACCAGGTGACGTTCTTCCGGAGCGGCCTGGCCGAGGCGCAGGCCAACCCGTCCCGGTGGGCGGCGAAGAACCTGTACATGGCCCACTTCGCCATCGCGGACATCCCGCGAAAGTCTTTCCAGTACTTCGAGCGTCTGAATCGCGGCAGCCTGGGGCAGGCGGGGGCGAGCGGCAAGGAGCTTCGAGTATGGATCGGCAACTGGGAGGCGAGCGGAGACGGCACGACCCAGCGCTTGAGGGCGAAGGAGGGCGAGTTTGGAGTGGACCTCGCGCTGATCTCGCAGAAGCCCGCAGTGATCCACGGCGAGAATGGCATCAGCCAGAAGGGGGAGGGGAGGGGCCACGCCTCGCATTACTACTCGCTGACGCGACTCAAGACCGAGGGGACGCTCACCATCCGCGGGAAGCCGGTCCCGGTGACCGGGCTGAGCTGGATGGATCACGAATTCGGATCCACCCAGCTCGATCCGGGCCAGGTCGGCTGGGATTGGTTCAGCCTGCAGCTCGACGATGGAACGGAGCTGATGCTCTACAACATCCGGAAGACCGACGGGCGCCCGGATCCCCACTCTGCCGGGACGTGGGTAGGGGCCGACGCTCGCACGGTCCACCTCCGACAATCAGATTTCAGCGTGGAGGTCCTGGACCGCTGGCAAAGTCCCAGGGACAAGGGCCTCTATCCGGCGAGGTGGCGAGTCAGCGTGCAGGCGCTCGGCCTGGACTTGGCGGTGACCGCGGCCTTCCCAGACCAGGAGCTGGACACAGCCAAGAGCACGCAGGTGATCTACTGGGAAGGGGCGGTCTCCGCCGAGGGCACGGCCCGCGGCCGCCCTGTCACAGGGGAAGGCTACGTCGAGATGACCGGCTACGCCGAGCCGTTCCGGAAGAAACTGTGACCCAGGAGTCACCTTTCCCCCGCCCGCCGTGCGAGGGCTCCCCAGCTACTTACCCTGCCTCGCGTCTAGCCGAAAAACGCAGCCGGGGCTACTCAAAATCAGGTATTTCCATGCCTCTTGGTGTCCGGTACCGGATCAAGGGGGGCCTTGTGAAGGCGGGTGGGTGGACGGCTACGAGGGGGTCGGAGACGCTACAGGGAGTCGGTATTTCTCCTTGACACCCGATCCCAGGCCGGGACATTCTCGCCACGTTTGCCAGCCACCCGGTGAACCGCGGAGGCCCTGGTCTCTGCGTTCCCGACACCAAAGCTGAGGCGCCAAGATGCCACGCCGCGAAGTCCGTTATCTCGCCCTCTACCGCGTCTCTGGCGACTCGCGGGAAGCGCGCGCCCGGGCCCGGGACATCTGCCTGGAGCAGACCGTCGAGCTTCCGTTCGACGTCGTCCCGGAGGGGTTTGTCCGTGACCAGGTGGTCGGCAAGATCGAATCCTTCCGCAAGCAGTCGGGCGGATACCAGGCTATCGTCAGCTACACTGCCGGGTCCGCCGCCGGAGAACTCACCCAGCTCCTGAACGTGCTCTTCGGCAACATCAGCCTCAAGCCCGGCATCCGTCTGGAGCGCATCATCCTTCCCCACGCGATGCTCGAGGGCTTCCAGGGGCCGAGGTTCGGACGGGCCGGGCTGCGGCGGCGGCTCGGCGTCCCGCGGCGGCCGCTCTTGTGCGCGGCATTGAAGCCCATGGGCCTGTCCCCCGAGGCCCTGGCTGATCTCGCCCATCAGTTCGCTCTCGGCGGCATCGACATCGTCAAGGACGATCACGGCCTCTCCGACCAGCCATACGCCCGATTCGAGGAGAGGGTCAGGCTGTGCGCCAGGGCCGTTGCCAAGGCCAACCGGAAAACTGGCCATCGTTCGGTGTACGCCCCGAACATCACGGCTCCTCATAGGGAGGTGCTGGAACGGGCACGCTTCGCCCGTGGCGCTGGTGCGGGGGCCTTGCTCCTGTCGCCCGGCCTGGCCGGCCTCGACGCCATGCGGGCGGTGGCGGGCGATCCCCGCGTGGCCCTTCCCCTCCTGTCGCATCCGGCCTTCCAGGGAAGCTACGTCTTGCATCGGGAGAGCGGGATCTCTCACTACGCGCTCTTTGGCCAGATCGCCCGGCTGGCCGGCGCCGACGCCAGCATCTACCCCAGCTTCGGCGGCCGGTTCTCCTTTTCCCGGGGAGAATGCCAGCGCATCGTGCAAGGCTGCCGCGTCCCCATGGGGCGCCTCCGCCCGAGCTTCCCCTGCCCGGGGGGCGGGATGAGCTTGAGTCGGGTGCCCGAGCTGCTCCGCTTCTACGGGAGAGAGGTCATCCTTCTGATTGGCGGTGGGCTCCTGAAGCACGGTCCGGACGTCGTCGAGAACTGTCGCACGTTCAGGAAGCTGGTGGGCGGCTGAGGGGCATCCGGCAAAGGGCTGCCATGGGCGCGGCACTCATGGGAGGAAATCACCCGTGAAGATCTCCGAGATGAACTGGATGCAGGTCGAGGCGTACCTGAAGCGAGACGATCGCTGCCTGCTGCCCCTGGGGAGCACGGAGCAACACGCCTTTCTCAGCCTCAGCGTGGACAGCATCCTGGCCGAGCGCGTGGCGCTCGAGGCCGCCGATCCGCTCGGCATCCCGGTGTTCCCCGTCCTCGCCTACGGGATCGCACCATACTTCCGCGCCTTCCCCGGCACGGTCTCGCTCCGCGTGGGGACTTACGTGGCGGTCGTGGGCGACATCCTCGACAGCATCGCCGGGCACGGCTTCCGGCGCATCCTGATCGTGAACGGCCACGGCGGGAATGCGCCGGCGCAATCGCTTGCCGTCGAGTGGATGGCTGGCCATCCCCAGACGAGAATCAAGTGGCACAACTGGTGGAACGCTCCGCGCACCTGGGCCAAGGTCCAGGAAGTCGATCCCGTCGCCTCTCACGCCTCGTGGATGGAGAACTTTCCGTGGACGCGTCTGGCGGGCGTCGGCGTGCCCGCAGCACAGAAGGAGATGTCCGATGTGAATCGTCTGCGCCAGCTCAACCCCGATGAGGTGCGGGCGTACCTGGTGGACGGCAATTACGGGGGCCGCTACCAGCGCGGCGATGAGGAGATGCTGGCGATCTGGCAGGCGGGCGTCGAAGAGACGCGCGCACTTCTCACCGATCCCTGGGGCTAGGCTGTCGGTGTGGGAGGCTGAAACCGCCGGGGAGCGGCCAGCCAGACGCAGACAACCACCAGGACGGTACTGCAGATGGAGCCGAGGAAGGGCAGCCGGTAGCTCCCGGTCAGGTCGTGGGCATATCCGGCCAGCCAGATGCCGGCCGCACCGGCAGCCTGGTGGAAGGTGGTGAAGGTGCCGAAGATCAGGCCGAAATGGCGGCCGGCGAAGAAGCGACCGGAGAGGATCGGGGTCATGGCCGGCGAGACCGCGTAGCCGAAGCCCATCAGGACGGCATACGCGTACAGGCTCCAGACCGACGAGGCCGGGACCACCGCCAAGAGGGTGAGGATGGCGGCGACCACACAGGAGGCGCCCGCGAGGTAGATCAGTTCCAGCCACCACCGATCCGACAGGAATCCCCATCCGATCTTTCCGGGAACGCTGAACAGCCCCACCAGCCCCACGATTCCCGCCACCAAGATCTTGGGGTGGCCCATCTCCACGAGGTAGGCGACCTGATGGGTCAGCACCAACTGGGTCGGTCCGTTCAGCAGGGCAAAGGTGGCGGTGACCAGCCAGAACTCGCGACTCCACAACGCCGAGGCCAGGGTCCACTCCGGCAAGCTGCCTCCTACCTTGGAGTCGGCGGTCAGGAGAGCCCCTGTCGGCCGGCCTACCTCGTAGGGCGCAACCTTCCGCTCGGTCAGGGCGAAGAACCCCACCGGGAGGACGACCAGGGTCGCGACGGCGGCCAAGGCGAGATACGCGATCCGCCAGCCCCACCAGTCGATGAATGCCTGGGTGAGCGGCACGAGCACCAGCATGCCGATCCCGACCCCGGCCGAGGCCGTGCCCAGGGCCAGACCGCGCTGCTCGCGGAATCGGCGGGTCAGGACGAGGGAGACGGGCACATAGCCCGTGGCGGAGAGGCCGAGGGCCGCCAGGACCCCATGGGAGACATACAGATGCCACTGGGCATGGGCCGCCCCATTGGCGGCGATGGCGAAGGGCAAGAGAAGCCCACCGGCCAGGACCACACGGCGGGCCCCGAAGCGATCCACGAGATGCCCCACCAGGATTCCCCAGACCCCGTAGAGCACGGTGAACAGGGCGAAGATGCTGGCCGTGGAGGCGTAGTCCCAACCGAATTCCCCGACGAGAGCGACGAAGAAGACGGACGCGGTATACCAGACGCCGGATGAGATCGTCATCAGGCCCGAGCAGGCTGCGACCAGGCCCCAGCGCTCCCAGAACCTGGAGGAGAAGGGATTCGTGCGGCGTGGCTGGAAGCTCACGGACGAAACGATCCCGGATGAACGGCTGCGGTGTTCGGCGCATAGGACATGGCGACCTCAGCCTATCAAAGCGGCATTCCCGATGCAACAGCCGCACCGCAAGGTAGCGGTGCGCGCTGCGCCGCCGACTGAAGATGGGGCGCGATGCACGATGGAGGGGGCGCAGCACGCGGAGTACCCTGAAATGTCTCTGGAGCTGCAACCCTACTTCCCATAGGTCTTGGCGAGATAGAGAACGACCTGCTCCAGCTTCCCGCGGTCGACATCCAGACCGTTCTCGACCATGCGGGCCACCACGTCCCTCGCCTCGGCCTCGGACTCCGGGGGTGTCTTCTCCACGATGCGCAGCGAATGGCACCCCGTGCAGACGGACTCGTACACCGATTTCGCGCCCCCCAGGTCGAATGGCTCGCGGGGTGCGATACGGGCGTCCGCCTGGATGAGGGGCGTCTTCACGGCCTCGGGAGACACCTGCTGCAGCTGCTGCTGGCGTCTGAGGTGCACGGCACGCTGCAAGTCAGGGGAGATTGCCACCAGGTACGCGGCCACGTACCACTGCTCCACCTCCGAGATCGGTTCGAGGACAGAGCGCTCGGCCATGCGCTTGACCGTCTGAATCCACCCATCGGGCGTCCGCGGCTTCGCCAGGACCATGCGCAGATCATGGCACTGAACGCACTTTCTGAGCAGGACTCCCCTCCCTTGAGTCAGCCCAGAAGCTGTCGCCACCTGCTGGAGCGAGACCCCGTCAGGCAGGCCGGTCTTGGGCAGGAGGGCCCTCACCCTTGCAAGGGCCTCCTCGCCCAGGAGGCCTCCGCCCGCCAGCCGCCGGCTCATGTGCGCTTCCCGCAGCGCGATCGGCACGGACAAACCGATGAGCACGGTGGTGCACACCAGGAGCAGGATGCCGAGGAGCGGAATGGTTGTGGACTCCAGGTGCTTGAAGAATCTGACGATGAGGATCTTGATCGCCAGGATGATCCCGATGGACATCCCCATGACCAGATGGGCCACGGTCCGCGCGGGGAGTTCCACCTGGTACTCCCACATCCGAGGGACCATCTGAGACATCAGATAGAGGTAGATCACCAGGAACAGGTACCCGATGGTCCGGTGCAACAGCATGAGCGGACGCGGCGCGGAGCTGACCATCCTCTCGTGATCGAACTCGTAGCCCCAGAGCTTGAACATCAGCAGGGTATTGGCAAGGCCGAGGCCCCAGAAGGTCACTCCGAGAACCGCATTACCCAATGTTCCCATGGCGTTCTCCCCTGTCCACACGGCAAGACAGACCCGCGTCCCTGCCAACCCCACCCGGCTCCCCTGCTCCTTTCGCCAACATGATCTAGATCATACACTGCTGAGGCGGTCGGAGGCATACTCTGCCGGTGATGATGGCACGCGAGGCCCACTACCGGCGAGAACCGGGTGGAATCGGGAGGAGTAAAGGACCATGGCGTTGCGAAAGGTGATCCGGATCGACGAGGAGAAGTGCGACGGCTGCGGGGACTGCGTGACAAGCTGCGCGGAGGGGGCCATTGCCGTCTCCGACGGCAAGGCACGCCTGGTCAGCGAGATCTACTGTGACGGGCTGGGTGCCTGTCTGGGCCATTGCCCGCAGGGCGCCATCACCATCGAGGATCGAGAGGCCGCGGAGTTCGACGAGGTCAAGACAAAGCAGCATCTGGAGCGTCTCCGCCAACCCCAACTCCGAGCCACGGCCATTCCCGTGACCGCGGCCCCTCACCAGTGCCCGGGCTCCATGGCCAGGACTCTGCCCGGCCGGCGGCCGACGGCGACGCGGGATGCCGCTCCCGCGGGAGCAAGCGTCTCCGAGTTGATGAACTGGCCGGTGC
>DATIFO010000042.1:0-15475 GCA_035455275.1 Methylomirabilis sp. (SeqCode)
GAAATGCCGGGTAATCCAGGCCCAAGCCGACCCGGGTCGTGGTTTCGAGGCCGGCGACGAGAGCCACCAGCAGGTCGCGACCGGATCGCCCATCACGCTCCGCGATGGCGAGGGCGGGAGGTATCACCTCCGGCGTGATGTGCGTCAGCGTCGGACGATGGACATCGCACATGGTGACGGCGGTGACCAGGTAGCCGTTTAGCAGGGTAGCCCCGGCCAACGAGAGCCGATCTCCGCCGATGATGCTGCTCTCCTTGGATTGTGCCAGCCCCGACGCGAGGGCCGCCACCTGGTGGGTCTCCTCGCCCAGGTGACCCGCCAGAGCGCAGGCAAGGGCATCGAGCAGCAGGTTCTTGCAGGACTCCCTGACGCGGTCAGGGATGGTGTCGTACGTCACCGTGGCCGCAAACTGGGCCAGCACCTCTGTTACGTTGCTCGGCATTGAAGCCTACCTCCTGCTGGGTCATAGTGCTCAGCTTTGGTCCTGGTCTATTTCGAGATGGCGTCGAGGACGGCCCTGACCGTCTTCTCGTAGTCGGTCCAGGGATCGTTGTATTCCTTGCCAGCCATGAAACGGGCGGTCAGCATGATCTTGCCCAGCTGTCTCTGATGCTCGGAATCCGAAAGAATATCCGCGCTCTCACTGTCCGTCCTATGCTACGGTCCCAGTCCGGACCACCTGCGCCTTCTTCTGCGTTGAGAAATAGATCAGGGTGCACAAGGCAAGCGCCAGAAGCGATGCCGAGATCGGGCGGGTGTAGAGGATGCTGATGTCTCCCGGGGACATCACCAACGACCGGTACAGTGATTTCTCAATCATCGGCGCCAGGATGAAGCTGAGCGCCACCGGAGCAAGCGGGAAGTCCATTTTCTTGAAGATGTATCCCAGCGCTCCGAAGACAATCGTCTGCCCGACGTTGAAGATGCTGTTGTGGTCGCTGTAGGAGCCCACCATCATGAAGGCCAAGATCGCCGTCATCAGGTAGGCATAGGGGATCCTGAGTATCTGAACCCACATCGGGATCAACGGGAGATTCAGGATCACGAGCATGAAATTTCCGATGTAGCAACTGGCGATGATACCCCAGACCATGTTGGGGTTCTGCTCGAAGAGCAGCGGCCCAGGGGCGAGCCCGTTGATGATGAAGGCGCCCAGGATGACGGCCATGACCGGGTTGGTCGGAATGCCCAGGGTCAAGAGCGGCATCATCGCCGCACTAGCGTGGCCGTTGTTGGCGGTCTCGGGACCCACAACCCCTTCGAGCATACCGTGGCCGAACTTCTCGGGGGTCTTGGAACTCCGTCTTTCTATAGCGTAGGAGAGAAACGACGAGACGGGCGGAATCAGACCCGGGATGACGCCCAGGGCCGTGCCGATCAGCGTGCCGCGCACAATGGGTTTGACGCAATTCCTGACGTCCTGTCGTGTGGGGATCAGTTCCCGCAGTTTCGTCTCGATCATCGGTCTGGCCTTCTCCTCCAGTGACAGGAGAACCTCGGACATGCCGAAGAGGCCCATGACCACCGACAGGAGTTCTATTCCTTCGAGTAGATGCACGCTGCCGAACGTCAGACGCGGCGTCCCGACCACCGGATCCAGCCCGACGAGCGCGAGGAGCGCGCCGAAGACAGTCATGATGAGCGCCTTGACCATCGATTTCCCTGCGAGCCCCGTCGCCATGGAGAGCCCGACGATCATCAGAGCGAAGTACTCCGGGGGGCCCAGCTTGAGCGCCAGCTTGACCACCGGTTTGGCGAGGAGCATCAGGCAGATCGTGGCAAAGGTCCCGCCGATGAAGGAACCGATGGCCGCCCCGGTCAGCGCCACGCCGCCACGCCCCTGCTTTGCCATCTGGTACCCGTCGATCATGGTGATGGCCGACGAGGCTTCACCCGGCACACCCATCAGGACGGTCGTGATCGTGCCGCCGTACTGGGAGCCGTAGTAGATGGCCGCCAGCATGATGATGGCGCCGGTGGGATCCAGCTTGAAGGTGAGCGGGATCAAGATCGCCGTGCCCGCGAGAGGGCCGATCCCTGGCAAGACCCCCACCATGGTGCCCCAGAGGGCTCCGAGGAAACAGTAGAAGAGATTATTCAGGCTCAACGCTACGGCGAACCCGTTTAGAATGTCTTGCATTCCTCCTCCCCCCTACAGACCTATGGCCTTGAGGATCGCGATCTCGCTCTTGGGGAAGGCGACCTCCAGCCAGCGGCCGAACACAATGACAAAGAACGCCGTGATCGCCGCGGAGAACATGGCGGAATAGATCATGTCGCGCAGCCTGCGCCCTCCCAGGGTAACCACCATGATCATGAGAAAGACGAACATCGCAACGGGAAAACCGACGTAATCCAGGATCACCACGAACAGGATCAAGTCGGCAAAGACCAGCAGGACGAGCAGTCCCTCACGAAGCGAGGGGATGAAGTCTGCGGGCATTTCCTCCCCCGGCCTGATTGTCACCTGGATCAGCCAGTAAAGCGTCAATACCACGAGGATCGCGCTGATCCAGAAAGGAAAGAAGCCGGACCCCGGACCGATGAAGGACCCTTCCGTCCAGTATGGGAGGGTCGTGTGTGCCGTATACCCCATGAACATGAAGAAAGTGAGAAGGATGCACCCGAAGAGCTGGTTTACCCGTTTCATTGACATTGAGGCACCCTCCTCACCTTCGGAACTGCTCGGTGCCGATATTCGCGAACGAACTGCGCACAGCGTAAGACGTCAAAGGGAGAGAACCGGAAAGCGATCGGAACCGGCAATCGGTTACGGCGTTGGTCGGATGCCTCGCTCCGCAAAGACCTGCCTGGCCTCCTCCAGCGCATCCTCTACGTACGGCCAGCCCCGGTACCACCCGGCCTGCGCGAACGTCTCGCAGATCTCCCGCCGGGTCAACCCGGCATGCAGCGCGTAGCCGATCTGGCGCCGGAGCTGCTCCCTATGGCCGCGGCACATCAGAGCCGCCAGGATGCTCACCATCCGCTCCTTGGCGGTCAGCGGCGAGCGGGCCCAGACCTCCCCGTAGTGATATCCATCCACCAGCGCCGCCGCGCCGGGCAGGAACTCGTGCGTGGCCGTGGCGGCCATCTCCCTGTCCGCCCGCTCGCCCCACTCCTGGCGGAGCAACTCACGGCCCCGCTTCACCTTCTCCTCCACCGTCGGAAGCCACGGGGCCTCCACCGGCACGTCCATCTCCCGCCACTCCTTCCGCTCGTTGATCACCTCTTGGAGTTTGAGAAAGGCGAATACCGTGTGCGGAACCCCGAGCCAGAACCGAAGCTCGAGGAGCATGGCCTTGATCGTCTGGGGAGAAATCCCCAGGGTCAGCCCCACCCGGCACTGGTGGTGAAGGCCGAAGTCAAAGCCGTTGACCACCTGGGCGGTGATGGTGGCAATGCTGCGGAGCCTGTGGTCCAGACCCGGCTCGTTCCAGATCCCGCCCCACATCAGCTCGGTGGCAATGTGGTCCGCATCGGGGTAAAGACCGGCGATGGGGATTCGGGCGCCCGGTGGAGGCAGGAACCGGTCAATCACCGCCCGGAGATCCGCTGCCTTCTCGCAGAGCTCTTGTGCGCTGGTCATGTCACGGTTCTCCCCATCTTCATCAAGCGGTGGCTGAAGCTCCGGCGACTTCACCTCCAGCGGCCTCAGGCTGGGCCAGCCGGGAGAGTACGCCACATCCAGGGTCAGGCGTCAAGGGCCGCATGCGAAACGGGCCTCCCCTGCCGAGGAGGCCCGTTGTCGTTGATCTGGTCCACTCTATTCGCGGAAACGCCGCTACTTCTTCATCCCCTGGATCACCTCTCCCACAACCTTCTCGATCCCCGTCCAGTATTCGCGATACTCCTTGCCGGTCATCACTGTTGCGCTCAGGCCGATCTTCTTGAACAGCTCGGCGTTCTCCGGCTTCTTCACGCCCCGGATCAGCGCCGCTTCCACCCTGTCAAGGACCTCCTGAGGGGTGCCCGTCTTGTACCCCAGACCATAGGCGGCTGCCATGTGAACCGGGAATCCCAGCGACTCCCCGGTCGGCACGCCGGGCAAGGCCGCCGCGGGCACCTTGTCCCAGATGGCCAGGGTCTCGATCTCCCCGCTCTTCTGGCCGGCGATCAACTCGAAGTCGTTGTTGAACTCGGCATCCACGTGGCCGCCCAGAAGCGCGGCGCGCTGCTCCCCCTGCTGGTCGAAGTACATGCGCGCGATCTGCACGCCGGCCACCTTATTCAGCAACACCATCGCCAGGTCGTTCTGGACCAGCGGGCCGGACGCCGTCCCCTTGATCTTGCCCGGGTTGGCCCGTGCCGCCTCGACCAGTTCTTTGAGGGTCTTGTACTTCCCCCCCTTCTTCACGGCAATCGCACAGGGCGACCAGCCGTAGGCCCCGGCCAGTTGAATATCTCTTCCGAGGTGGTACGTCGCCTTGCGAGACGGATCCATGTAGGGAGAGATCGTGACCGGCGTGTTGGCGGCCAAGACGGTGTACCCGTCGGTGCCGGCCTTCGCCAGATACTCGGTGACACCGATCTGCGAGCCGCCGCCGCCCTTGTTGACGACGACGACCTTCACGTCCAGTTCTTTCTCCAGCACCTGGGCGATCATCCGGCCCGCCATGTCGGAGCCGCCGCCGGCGCCGGAGGCCACGTACAGCGTCAGTACCTTGCCCTTCTCCGGCCATGCCGCCTCCGAAACGGTGCCTGCCAGCAGCAGCACCGCGACCCACACCGCTGTCGCAAGAAGGGCACCGAAACGCTTCCTGCGCTTCTCTACCTTCATGAGAATTCCTCCTGTCTGGGAGTCAGTGGGGGAACGGACACTCCGCGTTTCTACTACAAGCCCGTGGGGCTTGTCAACGGCCTTGCGATGGGGAGTCCTGGCATGCGAGTGATTCGGGAGACGAGACTGGCACAGGCGCCATGGCGGCTGGGTCGTGCGGAGGGACTGTTGCGAGAGTCTCTGTATGGGCGACGCAAGACAATCAAGCCTCTTGCGCCGTCTGTCAGGCCATGAGGTCCATCGTGTGGCAGAAACCGAGCCCTCAGTTGGGGTTTCCCCACACGGTCATCTCCTTCGGCCGGCCGAGGATGACTTTGCTGCGCCGAGGCTTGACACTCGCGGCCCCCCGATGTTAGCGTGCGAGTCGTGGTGCACCCCCGAGCCGTGTGTCCCTGGCGGCCCCGCCGCCAGTCAGACGACCGCGCGGGGCCATGGAATCGGCGATTCCGCGGGCGAGCAGCCTTCGCGTGCGTATCATCCTGCCCCGCAGAAGGATTCCTCTCGTGACGGCTGCGCTCTCCGGCTGTGGGAATTATCTCGGGGGGTCAGGGCCGAGCCGGATCTCGCCCCGGTGCATCCGGGAGGATTTGGCGCCGGGCTCAACCCAGTCAGATTCCGATCGGTAATCCGGAACAAAGCGAGGGTACTTCCATGGGGACAAACGGCCTGAGCATGGGCGTCATCGGCGCCGGGCGAATCGGCAAGGTCCATGCGGAGAGCGTCGCCAGGCGCGTCCCTGGCGCGCGGCTGGCCGGAGTGGCGGACATCGACCTCGCGGCCGCCCGGTCCCTGGCCGGCCAGTTGAACGTCCCGCGGGCCACGGCGGACTACCGCGAGTTGCTGCGGGACGCCTCCCTCGAGGCGGTGGTCATCTGCTCGGCCACGGACACGCACGCCCAGATCATCGGCGAGGCGGCCGCTGCCGGGAAGCACATCTTTTGTGAAAAGCCGATCGACTATGACCTGGGGCGCATCGCCCGGGCCCTCGACGCGGTGGACCGGGCCGGCGTGAGGTTCCAGGTGGGCTTCAACCGGCGCTTCGATCCCGGCTTCGCCAAGGCCCGGGAGTTGGTGGCCGCCGGCAAGGTCGGGGCACTCCACATGGTGCGCATCACGAGCCGCGATCCTGCCCCCCCGCCCCTGGAATACGTGCGCGTCTCCGGGGGCATCTTTCTGGACATGACCATCCACGACTTCGACATGGTGCGCTTCCTCAGCGGGAGCGAGGCGGAGGAGATCTACACCATGGGGGCCACGCTGGTGGATCCGGAGATCGGCCGCGCCGGGGATGTGGACACGTGCGTCGTGGTCATGCGCCTCAGGAACGGCGCGCTGGCCACCATCGATAACAGCCGAAAGGCGGTCTACGGCTATGACCAGCGCGTCGAGGTGTTCGGCTCGGCGGGCATGGTTACCGTGGCGAATCGCACGCCAGAGAACCACATCCACTTCGCCGCCGACGGCGTCCACTCCTCCACGCCGCTGTACTTCTTCCTGGAGCGCTACCTGGATGCTTACGTGGCCGAGATGCGGGAGTTCGTCCGCTGCGTGGAGTCAGGCTCGACCCCGCCCGTGACGGGGCGGGACGGGCTGGCCCCCGTGATCATGGGCCTGGCCGCCACGAAATCCCTGAAGGAGGGACGGCCCGTGAAGCTGGACGAGATCGGCTAGCCAGAGGCGGTTGACGCGACAAGCCCTGATGCGATGGTTGTGCGCGTCGTGGAGGCTGCGGGGGAAAGGAGGCACGAGCGATGAAACGAAGCCTGGGTTTACTGGTGATGGTCGTGGCGGTTGCCTGGTCGATGCCGGCCCAGGGGGGCCAGGTCCTGCACATGTACACGGCCCTGGATACCGCGGAATCGCAACTGTACATCCCCGAATTCGAGAAGGACACCGGCATCAAGGTGCAGTGGGTGCGGCTGTCCTCGGGCGAGGTGCTGGCCCGCCTGCGGGCCGAGGCGAAGAACCCCCAGGTGAGCATCTGGTACGGCGGCCCGTCCCAGGACCACGTCTCCGGCAAGAAAGCTGGGATCTCCACACCCTACAAGCCTCCCCTGGACTGGACGCTGCTGGACAACGCTCACGACGCCGAGTGGCATTGGGTGGGCTATTACTTCGGCGCCATCGGGTTCGCCAGCAACACGGAGTTCTTGAAGCGGGCGGGGGTGCCTGCGCCCGCCTCGTGGGCAGACCTGCTGAAGCCCGCCTACAAGGGACAGATCGCCATCGCCTTCCCGTATACCTCAGGGACCTCCTACACGGTGCTGGCCACGCTGGTCCAGATGATGGGCGAGGACAAGGCCTTCGAGTACTGGCGAAAGCTGAACCAGAACGTCCACCACTACGACAAGTCGGGATCGGCGCCCGTCACCCAGGCGGGCCTGGGGGAAGTCGGCATCGCCGTGTCCTTCTCCCACGACATCCTCACCAAGGGAAGCGACAAGGGGTACCCGATCGCCATGACGTTCCCCTCAGAGGGCACCGGCTACGAGATCGGAGGGATCTCCCTGGTCAAGGGCGGGCAGGAGCCGGACCTGGCCAAGAAGTTCGTCGACTGGGCGCTGTCCGTGCGGGCCCAGAACCTCATGAAGCAATGGTTCCGCATCCCGCTGAACCCCAAGGCCGAGGTGGCCAAGGGGGCCGTCCGGGCAGACCAGGTCAAGCTGATCAACTTCGACGCCGTCAAGGCGGGGGACGAGCGGGACCGGCTGATCAAGCGCTGGCGCTCGGAGATCGGCCAATAGACGCCCGAGGCTGACCGCGATACTGTCCGTACCGGATTGGCCAATGGACGGAGCCTTCGAGCAAGTCCCCCCGTCCCCGCCTTTGTCAAAGGGGGGCGGAGGGGGGGATTTGGCCAAAGGGGGCGAGGGGGATTTCGCCCGGCTGGCGGCCCCAGGAGACGACTTGGGTGACAGGTGCCGGGGGTTGGGGATGATGGGGGCATGACCGAGCTGCGGAAGGTTCTGCGCGATCCGGTGCTGGCCGCCACCATCGCGGTCATCGCGGTCAGCCTCTTCCTGTTCGTCGTCCACCCGCTCTTCAAGGTCTTCCAGATGAGCGTGGTGGAGGACGGCCGGCTGAGCCTGCACGTCTATCGCGAGCTCTTGAGCCAGCCGTTCGAGCGTCGGCCGATCTACAACAGCCTCATCCTGGGCGCCTTGGTGGCCGTGGCGGGGACGGCGGTGGGGTACCTCTTCGCCTTCGCCATCGCCCGCGCCGACGTGCCGTGGAAGCGCTTCTTCCGGCTGGTGGCGACCTTCCCCATCATCTCCCCCCCGTTCGTCCTCTCGCTGGCGGCCATCCTGATGCTGGGGCGGCAGGGGTTCATCACCCGGACCGTCTTCCAGGGCTGGTGGGACCCGCACATCTACGGTTTACGTGGGCTGGTCCTGGTGGAGACCATCGCCTTCTTCCCCACCGCCTTCCTGATCATGCTGGGGGTGTTGCAGGCTATTGACCCGGCGCTGGAGGAATCCTCGCTGAATCTGGGGGCGAGCCGCTGGCAGGTGTTCCGGACGGTGACCCTGCCCCTGAGTGTCCCGGGGCTGGCCAGCTCGCTGTTGGTGGTGTTCGTGGAGTCCCTGGCCGACTTCGGCAACCCCATCATCCTCTCGGGGAATTTCCATGTGCTCTCCGTGCAGGCCTACCTCCACATCACCGGAATGACCGATTTCTCCGGGGGGGCGGCGCTGGCTGTCATCCTGCTGCTCCCGACCCTGGTGGCATTCCTCCTCCAGAAGTACTGGGTGAGCCGGAAGTCGTACGTCACCGTGACCGGGAAGCCATCCCCGGCCCGGCTGAGCGTGGATCCCTTCACCCGGCGCCTTCTCTCCGGACTCTGCCTGGGCGTCACGGGGGTGATCCTCCTGCTGTACGGCACGGTGGTGTTCGGCTCCTTCATCACCCTGTGGGGGGCCAACTACACCCCGACCCTGAAGCACTACGTGAGCGTCTTCCAGATCGGCGGGGGGTATCTGCGCGATACCTTGATCCTGGCGGGCATCGCGACCCCCATCACCGGGATCCTGGGCATGATCATCGCCTTCCTGGTGGTGCGGAAGGAGTTCGTGGGGAAGGGCCTCATGGACCTGACCTCCATGCTGACCTTCGCCGTGCCCGGCACCGTCGTCGGGATCGGTTACATCCTGGCCTTCAACGAGCGGCCCCTGCTCCTGACCGGGACCGCCGCCATCATCGTGCTGCTCTTCATCTTCAGGAACGTCCCCGTGGGCATCCGGTCGGGCGTGGCCGCCCTCCAGCAGATCGACAAGGCCATCGAGGAGGCGGCCACGAACCTGGGGGCGGGCACGGGGCGGACCTTCGTCACGATCACCCTGCCCCTGATCACCCCGGCCTTCTTCTCGGGATTGGCGTACAGCTTTGTCCGGTGCATGACCGCCATCAGCGCCGTCATCTTCGTGGTCTCGGGCAAGTGGAACCTGATCACCGTGGCCATCCTCGGCCTCGTGGAGAACGCGGACCTGAGCCAGGCGGCCGCCTTCAGCCTGGTCCTGGTTGCCATTGTCCTCGTGATTCTCGGGCTGATGCAGATCGGCGTGGGTCGCGTGGCGACCTCCCAGATGGGCTACGAGGCGGGAAGCTGACCCTGAACCGAACCAAGAACTGAACCGCCAAGACGCCATGACCGCCATGACCGACACAGGGAAGGTGGCGCATTTCGTCATCCTCTGAACAGAAACTGGATCCCAGCCTCCCTGGTGACCTTGGCGCCTTGGCGGCTCACGCGATTTTTCCGATTCGGGAGTAGAACCTGTGAACACTGCGGTTCGGATCGAGAAGCTGCGCAAGGTGTTCGAGGGGCGGGGCGGCGGACAGGTCGTCGCGGTGGACGGCGTCTCGCTGGAGGTGAAGGACGGAAGCCTCGTCACCCTCCTGGGGCCCTCGGGCTGCGGCAAGACCACGGTGCTCCGGATGATCGCGGGCTTCGAGACGCCGACGGAGGGCGAGGTCTTCATCGGGGAGGAGCGGATCACCACCCTGCCTGCCAACAAGCGCCGGACCTCCATGGTCTTCCAGACCTACGGCCTGTTTCCCCACATGACCGTCTTCGACAACGTGGGCTACGGCCTCCGCGTCCGCAGGGTCCCGGCGTCGGAGATCCGGACGCGTGTGCTGTCCATGCTGGAGCTGGTCGGCCTGGCCGGCACCGAAGGGCGCCTGCCCTCCCAGCTCTCGGGGGGGCAGCAGCAGCGGGTGGCCCTGGCCCGGGCGCTCATCACCGAGCCGCGGGTCCTCCTGTTCGACGAGCCCCTCAGCAACCTGGATGCCAAGCTGCGGGTCCAGGTGCGCCTGGAGATCCGGCGGCTCCAGCAGCGCCTGCAGATCACCAGCATCTATGTCACCCACGATCAGGACGAGGCCATGACGCTCTCCGACCAGATCGTCATCATGCACCAGGGCCGGATCGAGCAGGTGGGGACCCCCCAGGAGATCTACGCGCGACCGCGCACGCGCTTCGTGGCGGACTTCATCGGTCGGGGGAATTTCCTGGCGGGGAGCGTGTGGGCGGTGAACGACGCCCGGACCGAGGTGGAGATGCCGCTGGGACGCTTCCGGGTAAGGGCGGAGGGGTTCCGCACCGGCGATCCGGTCTGGTTGCTGCTTCGCCCCGAGGCGATCGGCCTCACCTTCCCCGGCGCGGGACGGTGGGACGGCCAGGTGAGCACGGCGACCTATCTCGGCAGCGAGGTGTTTTACGAGGTCGCGGTCGGTCAGCAGGTCATCCTGGTCAAGGTGGGACATCCCCAGGGGACACCCCCCCTCGCTTCGGGGGCGCCGGTGGGGGTAACCTTTGACGAGAGCAGTCTGCACCTGGTCCCTCGGGAGGCGGCGACGTAAGATTCGCCACCTGTCTGGAGATGATCTTCCCGGATCTCCCCCTGCTCGAGCGCGCCCGGCGGGTCCGGGAGGCGGGCTTCTCGGTAGTGACATCAACGCCGATCAGATGTACCCCCGGTAAGAATTACAGGAACCAGGGGGATCAAGAACTCCCTCTATTCCAGAGATATTCCGTGGACTGGGGTAAATCTTACGCGGTGTGATTGGACAGTCATCGGTCTTCCTTCCCTCCAAGGCGCTCTCCGATTATCGGCCCAACCTCAGTGACGCCTGCTCTTATCAGGACTTCCCGATCATTCCGCGACGTCTTGCGGACTGGAATGCAACTTGCTCCACCGATGAACCGCCCACTTCCCCACCTGCTTCTTGCAGTCCCGGAAGGCCCGGGGAGAGGCGGGAGGGGAACGGTAAGTCTGGCGACTTAAGGAGGTGGAACCGATGCGGCAAGCATTGGTAGCCCTCGTCACTCTTGTGATGGCCGGTTCGCCCACCTGGGCGCAGGAGACGCGACCCATGGAGAGGCCGGCCGGGCCTACGGCGCCGCTGACCTCGGCAGCACCAAGCAAAGCCCAGCCGACTGCGGTCCAGGGCAAGATCAAGACCCTGGACCCATCGGGCAAGACCCTGACGCTCGAGGACGGGACCACGCTCACGATACCCGAGTCTGTTGGGATGACAGGCCTGAAAGAAGGGACGAGGGTCATCGCTACCTACGAGGGAAACGGTGAGCAGAAGGTGGTGACCTCGCTAATTCAGATACGGGAGTCCTCCAGGTCCTAGCCCGTGTGGGCGTCCACCGAAGACCCGGAGAATTCTCTCCGGGTCTTCGATCCCTCAAGCTGTCTGTCGCCAGTCATCAGTCAGGCGATCTCATTGACAGTGTCCGAAGGGACAGGCGACCAATGAGCACGCGCGGAGGATTGCCATGTTGTACCAGAGGAGGAAAGCCGTGGCGAAGATGCGAAAGGTGCGGGGAGGCTGGCAGTCGGTCCTGGGCGCAGGATTCTTTCTCGCCGCCTGTGTGCTGTCAGGTTGTGCTGCCGCCGTGTTGGCCGGGGCTGCGGGAGGGGCCGGTGTGGGCACCGCCGCATACATCGAGGGTGAGGATTCCCGGGTCCACAGCGCCAGCCTGGATCAGACCTGGACGGCCACCTTGGACGCCTTGAAACAAATGAACATTCGGGTAGACAAGAGCGACAAGGACGCCCTGGGCGGAATCGTCGAGGCCAAGCGTGCGGACGGAACCGATGTGAAGATCAAGGAAGAGCCCGCGGATGGCAACACCACGCGGGTGAAGATCCGGATCGGCGTCTTCGGGGATCAGAACGCGTCGGAGGCGATCCAGGATACCATCGCCAGGATCCTCCGCGCCTGAGCAAGAAAGCAACGGGTCAGATGATGCCTTCTTTGAGGCAACAAGTGGGCCAAGTAGGAAGTGGCCGGAGAGGAGCGCTGGATGGAGAGGCGATCGGCGGTTTTTCTCTGCCTATTGCTCCCGATGGGCCTCGCAGGGTGTGTCATCGCTGAGGAACACGGGTATCGGCGGGGATACGGGGCTCGCGAACATCGCGGGGAAGATGGAGATCATCGCGGGGACGAGGATCGTCACACCCGTGGGGAATGGGGAGAGCGGGGAGAGGAAGATCGTCGCTAGTGCGCTGAATCGATATGCCTCTCCTGCCGGTCGTGCCGCCACGCTCCCCTCGCTCACCCCTGGTCGCCGCCGGTGTCCTTCCGGCTCGCTGCGGCAAGCCCCTTCCCTCGGCCCCAAGGTTCGGATACAATCCCCCTAGCCCGTAGCCGAGCGGTCCGGTTCAAGACCGCATTTTCAGCCTGCACAGGGTCCATCGGGAGGCAGCCGCATGAGATTCGCCATTTGCCTGGAGATGATCTTCCCGGATCTCCCCTTGCTGGAGCGCGCCCGGCGGGTCCGCGAGGCGGGCTTCTCGGCCGTGGAGTTCTGGGGATGGGGCGGGAAGGATCTCGACGGCTTGCGTGGCCTGGTGGAGGCGGGGCTCGCCGTTGCCACCTTCAGCGGGCAGCGTCGGGGGTCCCTCGTGGACCCGAAAGACTGGAACACCTACCGGGAAGAGGTGCAGGTGTCGTTTCCGGTCGCGAGGCGCCTGCAGTGCGACCGGCTGATGGTCCTGACCGACGAGTTGCTACCTGACGGCTCGGCCCGGCCCGCCCGTCGCGACCTGACGACGGCGGACAAGCGCCGGCAGGTCGTCAGGGGCCTCAAGGATCTGGCGCCGCTCGCGGAGGAGGCGGGGATCACGCTCCTCTTGGAGCCCCTGAACACCCTGGTGGATCACCCGGGGTATTTCCTGGAGAGCGCGCGCGAAGGCTTCGCCATTGTGGCCGAGGTTGGCAGCCCCCGCATCCGCCTCCTGTACGACGTGTATCACATGCAGATCATGGAGGGGAATGTCACGGCGACGCTGCGCGGGCACCTTCCCCTGGTGGGCCACATCCACGTGGCGGACGTCCCGGGACGCCACGAGCCGGGGACGGGGGAGTTGAACTTCGCGAACATCCTGCGCGCCCTGGCGGACGAGGGCTACCCCGGCACCGTCGGCTTCGAGTTCAGCCCGCGAGGGGACACCCAGCCAGCCCTGGCCGCCATCGCCGCACTGCGCCAGGATCTGGCGCGCGACGGCTACGCCGTCCACTGACCTTCACCCGGAATTCCGGGGACACCGCACTCACCTCTTCCGCCCTGCCTCGCTTCGGCTCACGTCCTCCCAGCAGGAGCCCACCTCCTGGCGCTGATACCCCCGGCTGGGTGACGTGGCGCGGGATGTCGGTCCCCACCACCCGGGGGCTGCGCCATGTCGACGGCGTCCTCCTATGCCAGGTGGCGACTTCCGCACGGCATCTCCCGAATTCAGGCTTTCCGCTTGACATGCGGCCTGGACCTGCGCTATCCACAACTCCGTCTGGTCAGCGGCGACGCGGCCGACCGTGGGGTGGGCCGGGGGATTGAGCGCGCCGCACCCCAGAGCAAATTCCTTTCATTCACCGAGCGACCGGGCCTTCCGGGGAGTAGCGTTCCGGTGACGTTCGCGCCAGAATGCCGGATCCCCATCGACGGGTTCCTCACCTTCAACCTGCTCGCCGCGGCGCCGATCGCGGTCCTGCTGACTCTCCTCACGCTGTTTGCCTACCGGTGGCGCGTCGGCCGCGGCATGCACGAGCGCGGGGGGGCACCTCCGCCGGAGCCGGCGCCGGGGGCAACCGCGCCGGGGGCCGAGCTACGTACCGTGCTGCTTACCCCCGAGGTGGCGCCGGCCGCACGCGCGACCGGCGAGCGGCGGCAAGCGCAGCAGCGTCTGCGCGCCGTCGCGCTCGTCTACATGGTGGCCGGCATGGCGCATGCCGCGGTGTTCACCTCGCTGCAATTCGCCCTGGGCGACGTCGAGGTGCGACCGTTGCGCTGGATCGCGTTCTTCATTGTCTACGCCTGGCCGCTGATCCCGGTGCTGATGGTCAGCGCGGTCGCCGGCGTGCGGCACAAGCTCTTCCTCGCACTCGTGTATTTTCTCGCGCTCGGGCTGGCCGACCTTGCGCTAGAAGCGACCGGCATGCGCTACCGCTCGGCGCCGGGAGAGCTGTTCGTGCTGTGGGCGGTGACCATGGGCCCGCCGACCGCGGTGCTGCTGCTGCTGAGCAACCGCGCCTGGCGCGCGGTTGGTCTGCTCGCGTTCCTGCTCGCCTTCCTGGGAGTGACCGGTTTCTCGCTGGTCTTCCACGCGCTGGGCTGCTTCGCGCTGAGCACCGGCGCGATCGGCATCATGAGCCTGCGCTGGCCGCTGACGGCGGCGGTCGTGCCCGCGCTCGTGTGGAGTGGATGGCGCGTGCTGCGGCGGATCGCGGACAGGTATGGAGCCAAGCGCCTCAGCGATCAGTCCCTCACGCTCGACTCCTGGTGGCTGACGATCACGTTGCTGGGAGTCGTCAGCCAGAGCAATCCCTACGGCGCGGGTAGCCTCGCCTTCCTGCTGGCGTTCGTCGCCTACACGGTGGTGGCGCGGATTGGCCTGCGCCGGGTCCAGCCCGTCAGGTCGGCCCGAACGCTGCTGCTGCTGCGCGTGTTCGGAAAGGGACGGCGCAGCACGCGGCTGCTCGACGATGTCGGCCAGCGCTGGCGCTACGCCGGGCCGATCGTGATGATCGGCGGCACCGATCTTGCGACCGCCTGCCTGGAGCCGGACGAGCTGCTCCGGTTCTGGCGCGGCCGCCTGCGCGAGGCATTCGTCACGGACCGCGCGGCGCTGGATGCGCGGCTCGCGCGGTTGGACACGGCGCCCGACCCGGACACCCGCTACCGGGTGAACGAGCTATTCTGTCACGATGACACCTGGCAGCCCGCCGTGCGCGAGCTGGCGCACCGCAGCGACGCGGTACTCATGGATTTACGCGGCTTCTCGCCCGAGACCCACCGGGGTTGTCGCTTCGAGCTCGGCGTCCTGCTGGCCGACGTGCCGCTGGAACGGGTTGTGCTACTGGTCGACCCCAGCACCGCGATCGAGCCGCTGGCCGCCACGCTGCGCCAGCAGTGGCGCACGCAGCCGGAGGGAGGCATCAACCGGGCAAGCGTGGCGCCGGAGGTCCGGCTCTTCCGCGCCTCGCGAGGCGAGCGCGATCTGCCGACGCTGCTCGCCGCCGTGATATCCGCCGCCGACACCAAACGCTAATCCACAGGCTGCCTCCTGTCTCACGTGGTGGGCTTCCCGCGCCGATCAGTCTTTGATGCGGGCTTTCATCCACTCGTTGCTGTTGAAGAAGTCCGCGACGGCGGTGCCCGGATGCACGAGGGCATCGAAGAGCGGCCGG
>DATIFO010000043.1:0-42863 GCA_035455275.1 Methylomirabilis sp. (SeqCode)
CAGAACCGACTCGCAAGACACAACGCGGGTGGGATCGGGTTCAGTCATGCCGATACCACCCGCGAAAAAAGGCAACGGTCGGAGCGTATCCTGAATGTCGTGCTGAGCGTCACGACTTGCGCACGGAGGAGTTGGGAGGGGGGAGGGGGAGGACCGGGAGCCCCATCTGCGGTCTGGAGGGACACCGAAGCAGCACCAGGAACCATGGGACGGCTCCGTCAGGCAATGCGGAGCAACGCTTCCAGGAAGCTCTGTGGTTTGGGTCCCCCCCGTACCTCTGCAGATAAACGTACACCACTCCCGAAGTCAACGGAAAAGTATCAAAGGTCCAGTCAACAAACAGGTGCAGCCTGCTCATTTTTGTCTGGGATCGATTGCAGAGGGAAGGCAAGCGACTCAGTCGATCCGCGCACGAGGAGACTGCGTGGCTTCGAGAGAGTCTGCTCCGGGCTGACGCGCCAAGCGGAATCCTCTGGTCCCGGCCCCCCACGACCCCGGCCGGCCCAGATCACGCAGGGCTGTTCGGACGCTCGCAAGTTTCCTCAGGGGAAAGATCCGCGGCCATGAGACTGTGCCGGACGATCGTCTCATCCTCCTACCGAAAGGACCCGCAGCGGCCCGGGGAGCGGAATGGCTCCCCGTCTTTCCCATGGGTAGGTGAACCCTGTAGGACAAGCACCGATACGGTGGTAGGTCAGAACACTGACACAGAAAAGAGAACTTCGCTGATTCCCACCCTATGGATAAAGTTGTAGTCTTGGCCCCTACGCCGGATTCATATTGGGTTTCTCGGTTGAGTTCCCGTGTGTCCTCGGATCGGCAGGCCGGGCGTAGGAGCCTGCACTTGGGCTGTATGAGTGAGTCTCCTCCACATTGGCGGAGGGAGCATTCTCCCCCGTCATTGAATTCTTCGAAGATCCAGGGGGGGAGGGCGGGGAGAGTATCCCACCACTTCACCGAAGCCGGCAGCCCCAAGTGCGGGGCGCTCAAGGAGGGCCGTCGATGGGATCGAACAATGGCAATGGGAATGGAGCCGATGTGATTTTTCAGAGCCGGATCAACGTCCGGACGTGTGCGAAGTGCAAGGACTCGTTCTGGGCCTGGGACTCGAAACGGACGCAATGCCTCCTGTGTGCGCCCCTGCCCAAGAAGGACGTGGAAAGGATCTTGAGTACTGTCTACAGTTGAGGTGGAGCGGTTCGGAGGCTGGAAACCGGGCGCGTCGGAGTGCCGTCGGAACGCGGCAACGTCTGGGCCCCGCGACGGCGGAACTAGAGATTGTTCCCACCGGGAACCTGAGGATGACGGGAATGCTGCCACCGGCTGGCTGGCCCATCAAGAGGAACCCTGCGGGTCCTGGCTGGCTGGAACCCCGGCCGGCACGGACCAATACACCAGGCCCCCGCGTTTCGATTACAGCATCCTGGACTGGCGAGCTGCCTTGACCTTGGTGATGACGATCTTGCACACCTTGCCGCCCTGGGCGATCGTTTCCCCCAGATCGAACTCAAGATGCGGAAACGCGGAGATGATACCGCGGTCACCGTCCATGGTGATGTCGCACAGCGTCTCGATCTTCTTCTCGTCCTTGGTCTGCCTGAGCCAGGCGGCAACCAGCGGGCAGTAGTGGAAGTGGACCTCGAACCTCTCGGCCGTAGCCTCCTTGACGTCCATTTCGAAGATCTTGGTGTACAGCTCGTTCCCGAACTCCCGGGCGAAGGCCTGCAGGTCCTCAGTCTTGGTGAACTTCGTGCTGCCGTGGAATACCCCGCACCGCGTGATGGCCTTGCGGCCGAACTCCTCCCAGGGAAGCCCCGCCTTCTCCGCCTCGTCCAGGAGCAGGTAGAGCCACGTGGCGCGGTGCTCGATGGCGGATCGCATGTCGTTGACGCGCTGCTCGTTCACGCCGGCGTCGTTCACAATGGTCATCGGATTCCCCTCATGACCGCCAGGTCTCATGCATGGCCCTGGGTCTGCCCCGTCACCGGACCAAGTGGAGGTCCCAGGGGTTGACCCTCGCGATGGGCTACTCCTCTTCCTGCGTCTGATACACCACGTCCCCATTCACCATGGTCATCTCCACGGCTGCTGAGCGCACCTGATCCGCCGGCATCTGGAATAGCTCCCGGCCGAAGACCGTGAGGTCCGCCCGCTTCCCCGGGACAAGGCTGCCGAGTTCACGCTCTTTCTTCGAGACCCAGGCGGGGACGGCAGTGAAGGCGTGGAGGACCTCTTCGAGCGTCAGCCGCTCGGCGGGGAACCAGCCGCCCTCCGGCTCTCCGTGGAGGCTCTGGCGCGTGAGCGCCGCGTGGAAGCTCAGCAGTGGGTTGATATGCTCCACCGGTGCGTCCGAGCCGAACTGGACCTTGACACCCTTCGTCAGCATGGACTTCCAGGCGTAGCCATACTTGCACCGGTCCATCCCCCATTTCTTCTCGGCCACCAGCATGTCGGTGAGCAGATGCACCGGCTGGCATGAGGCCACCACGTCCATGGCCCGGAACCGGGCGAAGTCGTTCGGGTGCATGAGCTGGACGTGCTCGATCCGGTCCCGCTTGGGGCCGGGGAACTTCCTCCGGGCCGCCTCGATGGCGCTGAGGACGTTGGTCGTCGCCAGATCCCCGATGGCGTGAACTGCCACATCGCCGCCGTGCCGGTAGGCCAGCTCCATCCGCTCCTGCATCTCGGCGGCCGTCAGGCACTCCAGGCCTGTCGTGGACGGATCATCGGAGTACGGCGCATGGAGCAGCGCCGTGCCGGACCCCAGCGTGCCGTCGGCGAAGAGCTTCACCTGGCCGAACCACAGGCGATCGCGGCCCTTGGTCAGCTCGATGCCCCGGGCCTTGGCCTCCTCGAGCTGCTCGGGCGGCAGGGTGTGGTGCACGCGCACCACGAGCTTCCCCTCTGCCTCCAGGTGAGCCAGGGCATCCCACTCGGCCAGCGTCTCGCAGGTGTGCACGCCCGTCACGCCGTGGCGCAGCCCCTCGGCCTGGGCGCGTAGCGCGGCCGCCTTCCGCTCTTCCAGGGTCGGCGGCGGGATGATCTTCTCGATAATCTTCCGGTACTCCCGGCACAGGCCGATCGGGTTGCCGCCGGCATCGCGCTCGATGCGCGCGCCGGGGGCGTCCACGGCCCCCTTGCGGATGCCCGCCAGCCGCATGGCCATGGCGTTGATCCACACGGTGTGCCCGCAGCAGCGGACCAGCATCACCGGGTGATCCGGCGCGATGTCGTCGAGGTCCCCCGCGTTCGGCTCCCGCCGGTCGGTCCAGATGTGCTCGTTCCAGCCACGGCCGATGATCCACTCGCCGGGCCGCTTCGCGGCCACGGCCGCCTTCACCCGGTCACGGCAGGCTGCGATGGAGGTGAGGTCGCGCAGGTCCACCCGCTGGAGGGACAGGCCGAAGCTCACGAAGTGAAGGTGCGCGTCCACGATCCCCGGCGTGACGAGTCTCCCGGGCAGCTCGAAGACGCTCACCCCGGGACCGCACATTACCCGGATCTCGGGGCTCGTCCCCACCGCTGCCACCTTCCCGTCCTTGACGTAGATGGCCTCGGCCCAGGGTCCCGCAGGATCGCCCGTGAAGACTCGGCTGGAAAGAATCGCAGTGTCCATTCGCACTCCTTGGCGCACTTGGCGTCCTGGCGGTTGGAGGTCTATCGTCGCTGACGAATGGTGTGCGGGTCCAGGATGTCCCGCAGTCCGTCTCCCAGCAGGTTCAGCCCCAGAACCGTGATGAAGATGGCCATCCCGGGGAAGATGGAGATCCAGGGTGCCGTGAAGAGTTGCTCGCGGGCCGTGGAGAGCATTCCCCCCCAGCTGGGCGTGGGCGGCTGGGCCCCCAGACCGAGAAACGAGAGCGAGGCCTCGGTCAGGATCGCGTACGCCACGCCGAGCGTCGCGATGACCAGGATCGGCCCCACGACGTTGGGCAGGATTTGCGTCAGCATGATGCGGGCACGCCCGTAGCCGATCGCCCGAGCGGCGATGACATAGTCCAGGGAGCGGGCCGCCAGCACCTGGGACCGTGTGATCCGGCAGCTATACGACCAGTTGGTGAAGCCGAGCGCCACGAACACGTTGAACAGCCCCGGCCCCAGCACCGCCATGATCGCCAGGGCCAGCACCAAGGCGGGGATCGAGAGCATGACGTTGGTCAGCCCCATGACGAGATCGTCCCACCATCTCCCGATGAACCCCGCGGTCAGGCCCAGCAGGACCCCGATGAGGCTGTTCAGGCACTGCGTGATGAGGCCGATGCTCAGAGAGATCCGGGCGCCGTAGATCACCCGGGACAGGATGTCCCTGCCCTGGGTGTCCGTCCCGAAGAGAAAGGCACGACTCGGCGGCTCTTCCGAGTGCCGGAGGTCCGCCTGGTCGATGGGATCGTAGGGCGCGAGGAACGGCGCGAGGACCGCCACGCACACGATGGCCAGGGTGATGATCCCCCCGATGACCAGGTTCTTGCAGGATCGAAGGTGCCGGAGGCTCTCGTTCATCGGTACTCGATCCGGGGGTCGATCCAGGCGTACAGCAGATCCACGGCCAGGTTGACCACCAGGAAGATCAGGATGATCAACAGCACGCACCCCTGAACCACCGGGATATCGCGCTGGAAGATCGTATCCACCAGCAGGGAGCCGATCCCGGGCCAGGAGAAGAGCTTTTCCACGATGACAGTCTGGCCGATCATCGAGCCGAACTGGAGGCCGGCCGTGGTCAGGACGAGGATCAGGGCGTTGCGGAGCACGTGCTTCGAATTGACCGCGAGACGCGAGAGGCCCTTGGCCGCCGCCGTCCGCACGTAGTCGGCCTTGAGGATCTCCAGCACGGCTGCCCGGGTCGTCCGGGCCAGCAGGGCCATGTATCCGACCCCCAGGGTCAGGGCCGGGAGCACCAGGTGCGCGAGGCCGCCATCGCCGTACCCGGAGGTCGGCAGAAGCGAGAGCTTCACCGACAGGAAGAACATCAACAGGAGCCCGAGCCAGAATTGCGGCATCGAAACTCCCGACACCGCCCCGATCATGGAGCAGGCGTCCAGCCACGAGCCTTGACGCAGGGCCGAGAGGAACCCCAGGGGAATGCCCAGGCAGATGGCGATCAGCATGGCCGCCAGGGCCAGCCTCAGTGTCGGCCACAGCCGGGCCAGAACCACCATCCCGACGTTTTCCCCCCGCAGGAACGAGTGCCCGAGGTTTCCCTGCGCCAGGTTCCTCAGGTACATCAGGTACCGGAGGTGCAGGGGCTTATCCAGGTCCCACCGCTTCAGCATCTGCTCCACGTACTTCGCATCCATCCCCCGGTCCTGCGTGCCGGCCGCCACCAGCGCCGCATTGCCCGGCAGCACGTTGAGCAGGACAAACATGACGAGCGAGATCGCCAGGATGGTGGGGATGAATTGCAGGAGGCGACGGAAAGCGAACGCGACCATGGAGCACCTGCCGCGACCCGTCACGCGGTCGCCGCACTCTGAGATCTCCGGAGAAAAAACAGCCCGATCCCGGGCCGCCAGGGGGACGGCCCGGGATCGAGCCTGAAAGAGATGTCTCGTTCTGGGCGAGGCTCAACGGATGGGTCGGACTACTTCTCCTTGGCCCGCGGCGAGGACTCGTCAAGCCACAGGTCCGTGAGGTCCTGGTACATCATCTCGATGGCCACCGGCTTGATGCCGTGGACCCAGGGTTGATGGGCGATCACCGCCTTGTTGTAGTTGAAGAACCAGAGCGGCGCGTCGTCCCTGAACAGGGCGTCCGCCCTCTTGAGGATCTCGTTCCGCTTGGCCGTATCCCGCTCCCTGCGCGCCGCATCCAGAAGCTTCTCGAACTCGGGGTTGTTGTAGGTCACGAAGTTGCCGGCGGTGGGTGGGTTCTTGGACTCCCATCGGGCCAGGGCCTGCAGGGAATCGCCACCGGCGCCGCTGCTCAGCGACCAGATGAAGGCCTGGTAATCCAGCTTCTGCATCCGCGCCGACAAGGCGGCGCCTTCCAGTTGCTGGGGCTTCACGGTGACGTTGATCTGCTTCAGGAAGGGCATGATGGCCTCGACCACCGGGATGCCCCAGGACTCGTTGCTCGTGCCGAGACACTCGAAGGTGAAGCCCTTCTCGTAGCCCGCCTCCTTCATGAGCGCTTTCGCCTTCTCGACGTTGTACTCGTACCCTTTGGCTTTGGGGTCGAAGGCCGGCGAGGTGGAGGGCAGATACCCCACCGCCGGGTACGCCTTGTCCTTCAGCAGGCGCTGGATGATGAGCTTGGAGTCGATGGCGTGATTGATGGCCTGCCGCACCAGCTTGTTCTTGAACGGCTCGTAGTTCGGGTTGAAGCCCATCACGCGGGTGAACAGCTCGGCCACCTCGACCATGTTCTTGGAGATCTGCGGGTCGGCCTTGTAGACCGGGTACTGCGCCGCCCCGACCACGGTGGCATCCAGCTCCTTGGCCCGGAATGCCACGTCGCGGGCCGCCCCCTCGGGCATGACCTTGTACACCACCTTGTCGAGATGGGGCTTGCCCTTCTCGTAGTAGTCCGGGTTCTTGGCGACGACGATCTCGCTCCCCTTCACCCATTTGACGAACTTGAAGGGACCGAGCCCGACCGGCTCCGTGCCGAAGGCGTCCCCCTTCTTCTCGACCTCTTCCTTCGGCAGGATGGCCGTTCCGCCCTCGTACAGGGTGTAAGCGGGATCCACCGGGCGGTCCATGGAGATTTCCAGGGTGAAGTCGTCGAGCTTGCGGAGGCCGGCAATCTTGGCTGCTTTGCCCTCCTCGTACTCCTTGGCTCCCTTGATCACCCGGACGAATCGCGCGGACGGGGAAGCGGTCTTCGGGCTCATGATCCGCTCGTAGCTCCAGATGATGTCGTCCGCCGTCATCTGGCGCCCGTTGTGGAACTTGATGCCCTTCTTCAGCGCGATCTTGTATACCAGCCCGTCCGGCGAGACGTCGACCTTCTCCCCCAGCTCCAGCCTGGGCCGATTCTTCTCATCGTCCCAGTTGTAGAGGCTGCGGTGAATGTTGATGGTCACGATCCAGTCGTTGGTGTTCGGCGTCCGGTGAGGGTCCAGGGTGAGCACGTCGCCGCCGTACGGCACGACGAAATTGAAGGTCCCGCCCGAGCGAGCGGCCGAGCCGACGCCGCTCAGGGTCCCGAGCACCAGGAGGACCACTGCCGAGGCCGTCAGGATCTTCTTCATCATCGAGCCATTCCTCCTCTGAAGAGACCGCCGATCACTCGAAAAGAAGCCGAGGGCGCGCCGGAGCGGGCACAGCATCGCCCAGACCGGAGGCCCTGTCAAGATTGGAAACGAAAAGGAGTGGTCCGACGGAGCAGGTCCCTTCATTGGGATCTTGTCATTGGCTTCGTCGTGAGCTCAGCCGAACGATCATTGGTCATCTTCCTGGGTCATTGGTCATTCGCTCCCAGTTCAATCCACTGCCGCTTGGCAGAGGACTGGTAGATGCCCAGGACGATCTGCAGGGCCTTCAGCCCCTCCTCGCCGCTCACCAGGGATTCCTTCCCCTGCCGGATGGCCGCGACGATGTCCTCGAATTGCGCCCTGTGATTGACGTGGGAGATGGCCGGCGAGCTCGTGGAGCCGTACGACACCTTCTGCGCGTCCACGTAGTCGGCCTCGCTGCACCCCTCCACCTTCCACGCGGTGATGTTCCCACCCTCCAGGGTGAGCGATCCCTTCTGGCCGTGGATCTCGATGCGCTCCTTGAAGCCGGGCTGGATCGCCGTCGAGCCCTCGATCACCCCGACGGCCCCGTTCGCGAACTCCAGGGTGGCCACGCCCAGGTCCTCCGACTCGATGGCGTGGGTGGACGTCCGGACCAGACCATTGAGCCGTCTGACCCCACCCATCATCCACTGGAGGAGGTCGATGGTATGGATCGCCTGGTTGATCAGCGCCCCGCCCCCGTCGATGTCCTTGGTGCCGCGCCAGGCGTTGCTCTTGTAGTACTCCGGGGACCGGTACCACTTGATGTACGCATCGCCCAGGATCAAGCGCCCGAGGAGTCCCTCCTCCAGGGCCCTTCGCACCTTCTTGGCTGCCGGGGTGTAACGGCTCTGGAAGATCACGGTCAGGTTGACACGGCTCTTCTTGCAGGCGTCGATCAGCTCCCTGGCCTTGGCGATGGTGGTGTCGATGGGCTTCTCGACGATGACGTGCTTGCCTGCCGACGCCGCGCGCATGCCGTACTCCGCATGGTAGCCCGAAGGCAGGCAGATGCTGACCGCCTGGACCCCGGGGTCCCCCAGAAGCTCTTCATAGCTCCCGTACCCCCGGAGGCCATGCTCCTTCGCGAACCGCTGGGTCTTCTCGGCCGACCGGCTCCATGCCCCCACGACGCGCGCGTCAGGGATCTCCTTCAGCGCTGTCGCATGCACCCCGCCGATCATCCCCCCACAGCCCACAATCGCGAAACCCACGGATGCCATGATTACTCCTCCTGTGATCCAAGACCATTTGGCCGTGCCGTGCGGATCGGGTTCCGTCGGCCGGATTCGGCGTGCTCTTCGCTCTCAGGCTCCATCATGGAGGGTCGACTGCGCGGCGAGGACCTCGCTGCGAAGCAAGCTTATGTGGAGACGAAGATTGTAGTGCGATTCGGAATAGGACAGCGGGACCACGATACGTCTCACCTCCCCCTCGATCCGCTCCAGCTCCTTCAAGAGGTCCGAGAGCTCGCTGCCTTTCGGCCGCGCAGCCAGCGCGGCGTCCACGGCCTGAACGTCGCGATACCAGCGGTAGATCTTCGCCCGGATGCGCCACCGGTAGGTGGGGGGAAGCACTTTGAACAATGGGAAGAGTAGCGTGATGAGCGGCAGCAGCATGACCTTCATCCGGTCCACCAGCGTCGCCGCCCAGAAGGGAAGGTACCGCGCCAGAAATGAAGGCCCGCTCCGGAAATACCGTTGAGCTTCGCTGCTCAGGGGGAACTCCAGGTAATCCGGGGAGGGGAACTGCAGGGCCCGCTCAAACATGCCGGCGCCGCTGTGGACTTCGGTGGCCGCTCCCAGCAGGAGATCGACGAGGGCAGCATGAAAATCTTTCCGGACCACCAGGCTGGCGGCCGGTGCAAGCAGCACTATATCCCGCGGCGGGAGATCGGCCTGGAGATTCAGGGTTCCCCGCGGCAGGACGAGCTTGGTGAGAAAGGGATAGAGGCGCGTATACGCATCTGCCCGCACGAAGCTCATCAGGACAATGTCTTGCAGGCGGACGCTCTCTCGCAGGATCGAGGCCTGTGGCGAGGCGACGAAGAAGGCGGCGTCCACGCTGCCTGCCTGGAGGGCCTGGACAGCCTCGAGGCCGGCCACCGGCAGCAGCAGCTTCGAATCGGCGGCGATGCCGTTGGCACCCAGCAGTAGCTCAGCCATGGCGCGGGTGCCGCTCCCCTCAGGTCCGATTGCCAGTCGCCGCCCGCGCAGACCGCTCACGTCCTCGACATTCAGGCTGGCGCGCGTGAAGACCCAGAGCGGCTCGAAATACAGACTCGCCAACGAGACCAGCTCCCCTGAACGGGCCGTGCCGCCCGTGCCTCCCTGAACGAAGGCCACATCCACACCCTTGCTCGGATCCTCGAGCAATTGGATGTTCTCGACGGAGCCGGACGTAGCCCGGACCTCGAGGGTGATGCCACGCCGCGCGAGCAGTTCCCGGTAGCGGAGGGCGAACACATAATACGCCCCATCGGTCCGACCTGTGGCGATGACGAGATGCGTGGGAGGGGCCGGCTTGACGAAATAAAACGCCACCGCGAACCCCACGAGGGTCAGCACCAACATCGGACCGTACACGCGGAGGGAATCTCTGGAAACCCAGCTCTGGCCCCGATCCTTCCACCACTTCATCTTGGCCCTCCAGGTGTTGGAGGTGTGGCGACGCGAGAAGGGCCCGTTCCCGACCAATTGGGCAAGTACCGCATGCGTCAGGTTCACGCCCGCCCAGGGCGCGTCATGGACGGGTCTTGGCTCCCAGGGCCGCCCTGGCCGCCTCGCATACCGCCTTGGCGGTGAGGCCGTACTCGGGGAAGAGTTCGTCCAGCGGGCCAGACGTTCCGAATCGGTCCTGGATGCCCACCCGCCGGAATGGGACCGGAGCTGCATCCCCCAGAACCTCTGCCACGGCCCCGCCCAGGCCGCCCAGGACGGTGTGGTTCTCCGCGGTCACCACGGCTCCGGTCCGCCGGGCGCACGACACGATCAGGTCCGTGTCCAGTGGCTTCAGGGTCGAGATGTTGACGACATCGGCCGAGATGCCTTCCTTCGCCAGGGTCTCCGCCGCGGCGAGACAGCGGGACACCATCAGGCCGGAGCCGATCAGGGTGACGTCGCGCCCCTCGCGGAACAGCGCCGCCCTGCCGAGCCGGAACTCGTAGCCGTCGGGCGACACCCGGGGACACGATCCTCCGACATCGCCTCGCACAAGGCGGAAGTACACCGGTCCCCGGTGCTCCACGACGGCGGGCAATGCCTGCATGAGCTCGATGGCATCCGCAGGTTCCACGATGGTCATGTTCGGCAGGGCCCGCAGGATTGCCACGTCGGAGACCATCTGATGGGTGGCTCCCGTGTTCGGGCTGGTGAGGCCGGCGTACAGCCCGCACACCTTGACGTTCAGCCCGGCATAGGCCACCTGGATGGTCACCTGATCCAGGGCGCGGCGCGAGGAGAAGCAGGCGAACAGGGGGACGATGGGGACGAACCCCATCCGGGCAAGGCCCGCGGCGAAGCTCACGGCGTTCTGCTCGGCGATGCCGAGGTCGATGAACCGCTCGGGCAAGGCCTTGGCGAACAGGCTGGCCGCCGTGGGCATGGCCGTCTGGCAGTCCACGACGACCACGTTGGGGTCCTTCCGCCCGATCTCCACCAGGATCTCTCCGAAGAGCTGGCGGATGTTCCCCTGGGCGATGCCGTACTGGGCAAGGTTGGCCGTGCTCATCGCCCCACCTCCCCCATTGCCGCTCGGTACTGCTCGTCGGTCAGGTGCCCGGCGTGCCACCCATCGCTCCCCTCCATGAACGAGACCCCTTTGCCCTTCACGGTCCGGGCGAGGACCACCCGGGGCCGCCCGGGCGCCGCCTCCGGCTGGCGCGCCTCTGTCAGAGCCTCGATGAGGGCCGGGAGGTCGTGGCCGTCCACCTCCAGCACGTGCCAGCCGAAGGCGGCCCACTTCCCGGCGAGAGGATCGAGGGTCATCACGGCATTCCGCGGACCGGTCACGAAGCGATCATTGTCATCCACGATGGCGACCAGGTTATCCAGGCCGAAGTGGCCCGCGGCCATGGCCGCCTCCCAGGTCTGGCCCGCGGTGCACTCCCCGTCGGACAGGACGGCGAAGACGCCGCAGGGCGGCGCCCCCTCGTGTGCCGTGCGGTAGCGGGCGCCCCACGCCATCCCCGCCCCGGACGAGAGCCCCATGCCCAGGGAGCCCGTGGGAATCTCGGCCCCCGGGGCGTTCATGTTGACGTGCTCCTGCAGGATCGCATGCGGCCGGTTGAAGGAGTCGAACAGCCGCTCCCGCGGGAAGAAGCCGCGCCAGGCCATGGCCACGTACATGGCGGCCGAGGCGTGTCCCTTGGAGAGCAGGAATCGGTCGCGCCCGGGCCAGTCTGGGTTCTTCGGGTCGAGCCGCAGCGTGTGAAAGAACAGGACGGCCAGAATCTCCACCACGGACAGCTCCCCGCCGATGTGGCTGGACCCCGTCCCGGAGTGCTTCGTCAAGTCCAGCAGATCCCGCCGGAACTGCCGGCAGAGCCGTCGCAGCGTCTCCACATCCGCCGGCACCGGAATCGATCCGGGCGTAAATTTATGCCCGGTTGCTGTGTTCATCTGGAGTAGCCTCATCGGAAGAGCCTTCGTCCAATTTGATGTGCCTACCGCGATCGAGCCCGTCGTTTCCGTTCCCGTGTCAAGTCCACAATCCGACCGTTCTTCAACACGTAAACTGGCGTGCCGGTCTTGCGACCGATTTCGTGTGCGCGTCTGGCCGCGCGGCGCAAGGCAACACCCGCTGATAGAATATCCGGGTCTCTCGACGCATGCACCTTCACACTCATGGACTATCTCCTGAAGCAATGACGATTCCCTTTACTCGACTCACGCTGCGGCCCCCCGTGCATCAGGTGCGGGATGCCTTCGCCACCACCGTGAGCCTAACCGTGAAAGCGTCCCGTGGCAGCCCTCCTGACCCTCGCCCCTGTTTCCTGGCCCCCGTCCGAGTGCTTTTCGCCTCGAGTCTGAGGTAGCGGGTGGCATCCTCGGCCAACTGCGCTTTTCGCTCTCGCCAGTCCGGCATGGCTCGATCTGTCCGGGACAGCTCCCCACCGACGTGACTGGACCCGGTCCCGGAATGTTTCGTTAGATCCAAGAGGTTCCCCCGTACCTCCCGCGGATTGGCGTGTCGACGCGCCAGTAGAGCAGGACCAGCGCGGTGTTCGCCTGCTGCGCCACGTCCTGGCGCGCCTCGACGATCAACTGCCGGAGATCGCCCAACAAGGCCCCGGCCCTCGTCGGCTTCATCTGATTCCCCTTCGACTCCTCCGCGGCCCCCCTATTCCTCACACCAAATCTCCGCCAGATTGCGCTGCATCCTCCGCTCGCACACCTCCACCAGCTTCGTATTCGCCTCTACCAGCGCCAGCCCAACGAGGCACACGCTTCCACATCTCCCGCAACTCCGCGTCGAGGCTCCGATAGCGGGGGCAAAATCTCTCCACCAAAAACCAGAAACGCTTCGAATGATTCAACTCCACAAGGTGGCAGAGCTCATGAGATCACTTCGATGCCACCTCAGACCACGTTGTCTCCCCAGGAGTGGTCTACCACTGGAGTCGGTATGCCACCGGGGGGGATTCTGTCACAGCCTGTGACAGAACCTCTCCGCTCAGTTCCCTGCCATCAAGAGCGTTGGAGTTCGTATGGTTTACTATCCAATCCGTTCACGGTGGCCCATCAGCTTCGTGGGCAGCAATTCTGCCCATAAGGCAAGGGCCGGTCCCTTTTGCTACGCCGGGAACCGATCAAAAATTCTGACCGGTTCCTCTTCTACCTCTTGCAACCGCGGACCGTGACCGCATGCCTGGTTCGTTTGAGGTCACAATTTGTGACCTCAAATCCATAACTTCCAGTAACTACTGCATCCCGTCCGGGCCGGCGCCGCAGACCAGGGCGCAGACCTTGCGGCCTTTGGGCGGGCGGACCGCGCCGCTCCGCAGGGCCGCGATCGTGGCGGCGCCGCTCAGGTCGGTGGCGATGCCCATCTCGAACCACAGCCAGCGGGCGGCCTCGCGCATGTCGTCGTCGGTGACGAGGACGATCTCGTCCACGTATTGCCGGACGATCTCGTAGTTGATGGGCTCAGTCTTGGCGCAGGCCATGGTCGGGACGACGGTGGTGATCCTCGGCAGCTCCACCACCCGCCCGGCCTTGAGGCACTCGAGGAGCGTGGGCGACCCCGTCGGCTCGATGCCCACGATGCGGATGGAGGGGCGAAGCGTCTTGGCCGCCAGGCTGATCCCGCTGATCAGCCCGCCGCCGCCGATGGCCACCAGGATCTCCTCTACCTCGGGCGCCTGGTCCAGGATCTCCAGCGCCGTCGTTCCCTGCCCAGCGATCACCACGGGGTCGGCGAACGGGTGGAAGTAGGTGAGGCCCTCCCGCTCGGCCACGGCGAGGGCCTCCCGGTTGGCCTCATGCCATTGGTGGCCTTTGATCCTCACCGTCGCTCCCCAGTGCTGGATCTTCTTCAGCTTCTCCGGCGAGGCATTGTCAGGCAGGTACACGGTGGTCTTGGTCTTCCCCAGCCAGCCGACGTATGCCACGGCCAGGCCGTGGTTCCCCCCGGAGGCCGTCACGATCCCGCGCCGGACCTCCGCCTCGGAGAGGGACAACAGCTTGTTCGCGGCACCGCGGGCCTTGAACGAGCCCGTCGCCTGGAGGCACTCCAGCTTCAGGAACAACTCTCCATCGGGGAAAGGGCTGTCCTTCATGCACCGGGCGGCGACCAGCGGCGTCATTCGGACGAAGGGAGTGATGCGCGCGGCCGCCTGCTTCACGTCCTCCAAGGTGATCATGCTGGATCTCCGACCGAATTGGCGAGGTGAATGAGGCAGCGCTCAGTGCGCCACTGCAAGTGTCCTGTGGCGGTCGGACGTTATCAGCGCCGTCCGGGTGATGTCAAGACGGAAGGTTCCTTGGTCTGCGCCGCCAAGTTTCGGCAACGTCTCGCTCTTGGCCAGGTTGCGGGGCAGATCCGCATCGCGCGCTTGCACAGAAGCAAAGGAAATGATAAGAGCGAGTACCACATCCGAAGGCCTGTAGGCGTGACAGGGCCCGGGGAGATGGGGAGCTCCCGGCGTCGGGAACATCCCTGGGGGAGAATCTCCATGAAGCGGAATGCAAGAGCGATTAGTGGAAAAGGTCGTCCTGCCTTCCGGCTGGACAAGACTCTCCGGACGTTACGGGATCACTTCCCCGAGTTGCGTGAGCGGTACGGGGTGCGATCGCTCTCCCTGTTTGGATCTCATGTTCGTGGGAGCCAGCACAAACGTAGCGATCTGGACGTGCTCGTTGAGCTAGATGATCCACGCCTGAGCCTCCTGAAGTTTATCGCGCTTGAGCGTCACTTGAGCAACCTCGTTGGAATCAAGGTGGACTTGGTGGAAAAGGACACGTTGAAACCGGCTATTGGACGGCACATCCTGGAAGAGGTCGTGTCCGTATGAAGCCAAAGCGGGCCTATGTGGATTACCTTCGCGACATCCTTGACGCTGCCCAGAAGGCCAGGCGCTTCGTGGAGGGAATCGAGTTTGACTCCTTTGTGGCCAATGACGAGAAGGTGTATGCAGTAATCCGGGCTTTGGAGATTGTCGGGGAAGCTGCCAAGAAGGTGCCGAAGTCAGTGCAGAAGCGCTACCCAGAGGTGCCGTGGCCTGAGGTCGCCGGAATGCGTGATAAATTGATTCACGGATATTTTGGTGTGAACCTCAGGCGCGTGTGGCAGACAGTCCTGGAAGATCTCCCTGTCTTGCAGGTCGGTATCGAGAGGATACTGGCCGACCTCGACACACCAGATAGCCGGAACTGACTGGGTCCGTCTCTCGCCGCCGCCGGATGGCTCTCCCGCGGGCATGCAGGGGCCTGCACACCGATGCACGCCCAGGCTCATTCCACCGTCACGCTCTTGGCCAGGTTCCGGGGCTGGTCCACGTCGCAGCCCTTGCGGACGGCGATGTGGTAGGCCAGGAGCTGCATGGGGATGGCGAGGAGCACGGGCGTGATGAGGGGCGAGGTGTGGGGCACGGCCAGGCAGTGGTCCACCTTCTTGGGCAGATCCTGGTCATCCTCGGAGCAGAAGGCGATGACGATCCCGTCCCGCGCCTTGACCTCCTGGATGTTCCCCAGGATCTTCTCGTAGACCTTGTCCTTCGGCGCCAGGATCACCACCGGCATCTCGTCGGTGATGAGGGCGATGGGGCCGTGCTTCATCTCGCCGGCGGGATAGCCCTCGGCGTGGATGTAGGAGATCTCCTTGAGCTTGAGGGCCCCCTCCAGGGCGATGGGGTAGTTGATGCCCCGCCCGAGGTACAGGAAATCCGCCTTGGTGTGATACTGGTGCGCCAGCCGCTCCAGGTCCCCGTCCAGGTGCAGGACGTGCTCGATCTGCTGGGGCAGGCGGACCAGGTCGGTCAGAAGCTCCCGGGCGCGCCCGGCGTCCACGGTTCCCCGCTTCCGCCCGAAGTACAGGGCAAAGAGATAGAGCGCCGCCATCTGCGCCGTGAAGGTCTTGGTGGCTGCGACGCCGATCTCCGGCCCGGCGTGCGTGTAGAGCACGCCGTCCACCTCCCGCGTGATGGAGCTTCCCACCACGTTGCAGACGGCGAAGGTGGGGCAGCCGCGCTGGCGCGCCTCCTTGATGCCGGCCAGGGTATCCAGCGTCTCCCCGGACTGGCTCACCGCCATGACCAGGGTCCGGGACTCCACCACCGGGTCACGGTAGCGGAACTCGGAGCTGTAGTCCACCTCGACGGGAACCCGGCACAGCTCCTCGATCAGGAACTTGCCCACCAATCCCGCGTGCCAGGCCGTGCCGCAGGCGATGAGGCTCACCTTCTGGATCTCCGGCAGGACCTCGTCCAGCGCCTCCATCCCCTCGAAGAAGATCTGGGCCGTCTCCTCGGAGAACCGGCCGCGGATCGTGTCGCGGATGGCGCGGGGCTGCTCGTAGATCTCCTTCAGCATGAAATGCTTGTAGCCGCCCTTCTCCGCCAGGATGGGGCTCCACAGCACCTTCTCCACCGCGCGATGCACCGGCTCGCCCTGGAGCGTCGTGAGGTGGACCCCGTCCTTCGTCAGCACCACGATCTCCTCATCGTTGAGGAAGAGGACGTTGCGCGTGTGATTGAGGATGGCCGGGATATCCGAGGCGAAGAAGAAATCCCCCTCGCCCAATCCGACGACCAGGGGGCTGCCGCACTTGGCCCCCACGATCCGGCCGGCGTCCCCCTTCCACAGGACGCCGATGGCATAGGCCCCGGTGACGTCGTTCAGGGCGCGCCGGACCGCCACCTCGATGTCCCGCTCCTCCTCCAGGTATTTCTCGATGAGGTGGGCGATGACCTCGGTATCGGTCTCGGAGCGGAAGAAGTGGCCCTCGACCAGGAGCTTCTCCTTGAGGGCCAGGTAGTTCTCGATGATCCCGTTGTGGACGACCACCACGTCGCCGGTGCAGTCGGTGTGCGGGTGGGCGTTCTCTTCGGTCGGCCGCCCGTGGGTGGCCCAGCGGGTGTGACCCAGGCCGATGGTCCCAGCCAGGTTCGTCCCCCAGACGGCATTCTCCAGCTCCTTGATCTTCCCGACGGAGCGGTGGATCACCATCCGGCCTTGCTCGATGACGGCCAGCCCGGCAGAGTCATACCCGCGGTACTCCAGGCGCCTCAACCCGTCGAGCAGGATGGGAACGACCTTCTTGTCCCCGATGTAACCCACGATGCCGCACATGGCCACTCCTCGCTGTGTGTGACGCGCCGATGCACTTCCCAATTGCAGGACTCGGACCACCCCACCTCACACCGGAGCCTCGGGCGCGCTCGAAAAGCCTCCGGGCTGTCCGGCCCCGGCAATTGCCCGTGGATGGCGCCGGAGGATCCGGGGAGCTCCGGCGCTCACCCGTGCTCTCCATGCCTCGGCGGTGTAGCAGATTCGCCTCAGTTCAGACCGCCGCCGGCTCCAGGTCGAAGTTGCGGGCGTACAGCTCGTTCACCTGTCGGACCTCGTCCGCGGTGAGGTCCGGGACGGCCGCGGCCCCGGCGAACTCTTTGAGCTGCGCCTCCTCGTAGATGTTTGGTAGAACGCAGGCGAAGCAGGGTTCGGCCAGGATCCACCGGATCGCGGCCTGGGCGATCGTCCGTCCCCGCCCCTCCGTCAGGAAGCGGAGCTTCTCCACTTTCTTCAGGCCGACATCCAGCCAGGCCCTTTTCCGCTCGTCCGTGTTCACCCGGAAGAACCGGTGGTCATCCTGGCCGAAATTCGTCTCCCGGGTGTACTTCCCCTCCAGGAGACCCGAGGAGTGGGGCACCCGCACCATGAGGCCCACCCCGTGCTGCTTGGCCATCGGGATGAGCGGCTGGCCGATCTGCTGCTCCAGCATGTTGTAGATGATCTGGGTGGTCATCCGGCGCTCGGCGACACAGCACCTGCCCTCCTCGATCTGGCGTCGGTCGATGGCCGGTCCCAGCGTCGCCCCGTAATGCCGGATCTTCCCCTCGGCCCGCAGCCGCTCCAGCTCGGCGAACAGGTCGTCCTTCCGGAGCGTGTCGATCCGGGGATTGTGCAGTTGATACAGGTCGATGTGGTCCGTCTCCAGTCGCTCCAGGCTGGCTTCGCACGCCCGGCGCACGTAGGCCGGGCTCCAGTCCTGGGGTCGCTCCCGCTGGCCCGGCTGCACCCCCGGGTGTGTGTAGAAGTCGTAGCCGACTTTCGTGGAGTACACCACCCGATCGCGGCGGCCCTTGAAAGCCTTGGCGAGGATGGTCTCCCCCAGGCCGTCCCCGTACACGTCGGCGGAGTCATAGAACGTGATGCCAAGGTCGTGGGCCTGTTGCACCAGCTTGATGCCGACCGCCTCGTCCTTGATCCCCCACATGGTCGTGCCGACCGTCCAGACCCCGAAGCCGACCTCCGATGCGCGGAGGTCCGTCTCACCGAAGGTTCGGTATCTCATGGGCCATCTCCCTCTCGGAGAACCGATAGCGACATCCGCTAGCGAGTTCCGATCGCTATCCCTATCGCTATCGCCATCGGTCTCTAATGAATTCCCGCCGTCACGCGACAGCCGTCCGGGCCTCGGCCTCTGCCACCAGCGCTCGCAGCGCGGCGGCCAGCTTGCGCGGCTCGTGGCGGATCGTGTCCAGCTTGTGAAGCGACCGTTTCCCCCGCCAGTCGCTTTCGACGAAATCCCCCACCACCGGGGTGGGGCCCATCTCCCTCACCCGACGGATATCCTCGGAGCTGACCGGCAGGAAGCGCACCCCGTCTCCCCCGTAGGCCGTGATCACCTCGTCCCCGGGCACCCGGGTGTTCAGGAGCACGTAGTCGAGGTGCCCCTCACCCAGATATCGCACCATCTCCCGGACGTGGTCCACGGAGTCGTATCCATCCGTCTGCCCCGGCTGTGTGGTGGAGTTGCAGACGAACGCGGTCTTCGCCCGGGATTCCCGGATCGCCTGTCGGATGGGCCCTGCCAGGACGGCCGACAGGACGCTGCAGTACAGCCCCCCGGGTCCGAGGACGACCAGATCCGCCTCCCGGATCGCCCGGAGGCACGCCCCCGCCACCCGCACGTCCGACGGGTCCAGGAACAACTCCGCGATCGGAGCCTTCCCGGGAGCCCGGACGTTCACCTCGCCCCGGACGACCGAGCCGTCGGCAAGGCGCGCGCACAGCGTCGTGGGGCTGGATGGAACCGGGAGCACCTTCGCCCAGCACTGGAGGAGCCGCGCCGCGGCCTCCACGGCCTGCTCGAAGTCCCCCACCCTCTCGACCATGGCGGTGAGGATCAGATTCCCCAGGGCCATGTTCCGGAGCGTCGAGTCCGCGGCCGGCTGGAAGCGGAATTCGAACAGATCCGCCAGAACACCCAGGTCGGATGAGGTGTCCGCCGCAGAGGCCAGCACCGTGCGGATATCCCCCGGCGCGGGGATGCCGAATTGCTCCCGGATGACCCCGCTGCTGCTCCCGGAGTCCGTCGTGGTGACGATGGCCGTGACGGCCCAGCCCGTGCCCGCGAACCCCTGCACCAGGAGCGAGGGACCCGATCGCCCGCCCAGGACGACGAGCCGGGGGGCACCCGGGGGGGCAGCGGGCGTCACGTCTTGGCCTTCGCCTTTCGGATCTGGGCCGCCCTCCCCTCCTTGTTCACCTGCTGCGCCCGGCCGAAGGCCAGGGCATCCGGTGGCACCTCCTGGGTGATGGCCGATCCGGCGGCGACGATGGCCCCGCGCCCGATCCGGACCGGGGCGACGAGGCTCGTGTTGGAGCCGATGAACGCCTCATCCTCGATGATGGTCTCGTGCTTGCCGAAGCCGTCGTAGTTGCAGGTGATGGTCCCCGCCCCGATGTTCACGCGCTCGCCGACCGTGGTGTCCCCCACGTAGGTCAGATGCGGGACCTTGGACCCCTCCCCGATCACCGACTTCTTCATCTCCACGAAGTTTCCCACCTTGGCCCGACGCTTGAGCTGGCTGCGTGGCCGGAGGTGGGCGTAGGGGCCGAGGATGCAGTCGTCGGCGATCTCGCTCTCCAGGATGATGCAGCCGTCCAGGACCGTCACCCCCTTGCCCAGGTGAGAGTCCCGGATCCGGCAGCCCGCATGAATGGTGCAGCCGCTCCCGATGCTGCTCCTGCCCTCGATCTGCACGTGGGGATACAGGGTGGTGTCCGGCCCGACCGTGGCCAGCATGGAGACGTGGGTGGTCGCGGGATCCAGGCAGGTGACCCCTTCCTCCATGAGCCGGGTGCAAACCCGCTGGCGCAGGATGGTGTACGCCTCCGCCAGTTCGGCCCGCGTGTTGATCCCCAACGCCTCGCGCGGATCATCGGCCAGGACGGTGGCGATGCTTCCCCTGGTCTTTCGCAGGATGGGCAGGACCTCGGGCAGGTACAGCTCCTTCTTCACCGCTGAGGGCTTCACCTCACGCAGGGCGGGGAACAGGCGGTCGCCGCGGAAGCAGTAGATGCCGGCGTTGATCTCCCGCACCCGCCGTTCGGCCGCCGTGGCCTCAACCTCCTCCACGATGCGCCGGAAGGCGCCGCGGCGATCCCGCAGGACGCGTCCATACCCCGTGGAATCGGGAAGACGGGTCGTGACCAGCGTGGCGTCGGCGCGGGCCTCCCGGTGAGCCGCCAGCAGTCTCCCGACCAGCGCCTCGCCCAGGAGCGGGACATCGCCGTTGATGACCAGCACATCTCCCTCGAAGCCATCCAGCGCGGCCTCGGCCTGGAGGACGGCATGGGCGGTCCCCCGCTGCTCTGGCTGGACCACGAACTCCACCGCGAAATCCCTCAAGGCCTCCCGGACCCGTTCGCCCTGATGGCCGATGATCACGAACAGTCGCTTCACGCCGGCGTGCCGGCACAACTCCAGAACGTGCGCCACCATGGGCAGGCCGTTCAGGGGATGCAGGACCTTCACCAGACCCGAACGCATCCGGGTGCCTTGGCCGGCGGCCAGCACGATGGCGCAGAGGTCTTGCATGGGAGATCCGGCACTGCTCTTCCCGGCTTTCGGCATCGGAAGTCCTCTGTTCGCGTGGGTGGACGCGCAATGGTGCACACGATCCGTGGCAGGGGGAGCATGATACCATACCGGAACCGGGCGAAAAAGGGAGATTCCTTGCCGAGGGCGGGGGACGCCGGATCCTACGGAACGGGTGCCCCGAGGGCACGCAGGGCGGCCGCGACCGTGTAAAGCGATCCGGTCACCAGGATCGTATCCGCGGGGCCGGCGGTGGCCCGGGCAAGGGCCAGCGCCTCCCCGGGGTCTGCCGCGATGACCACCTTGCTGCAGTGGCGGTCGGCCGTCACCAGGTCGTGGGGATCGGCGCCCCGGTCCGCGGGCGGGTGGGTGAGGATGGTCTGATCGGCCCATGGCCCAAGCAGACTCAGCATGGCCTCCCAATCCTTGTCGCGGAGGACGCCGAAGATCAGGATGAGACGATGCAAAGCCTTTCGGTGCTCCGCCAGGAAGGCCGCCAGGGCCTCGGCGCCGGCCGGATTGTGGGCCCCGTCCAGGAGGATGCGGGGCCGCTCCACCACGATTTGCAATCTCCCGGGCCAGCGCGTCTCGGTGAGGCCGCGGCGGATGGCCGCCTCATCCATTCGAAAGCCTTGCCCCGCCAGCGCCTCTGCGGCAGCGACGGCGATGACGGCGTTCTCGACCTGATGGCGCCCGGCCAGCGGGATCTGCATGGCCTCGTACCGGCGGGTGGGACCCGCCAGATCGAAGACCTGGCCCTGCAGGCCCGACTCCCGCGTTGTCCAGGTGTACCGCTCCTGGACCGAAACCAGCGGGGCCCGGTGGTCCTCGGCCATCCGGCGGATGACGGCCAGGGCCTCTCCCCGGCTGGCGGTGATGACGGGAACGCCGGGCTTGATGATGCCCGCCTTCTCCCCGGCGATCTCCTGGAGCGTCCGGCCCAGGTACTGCTGGTGCTCCAGGGAGATGTTGGTCACCACGGCCACCCGTGGCGTGATCACGTTGGTCGCGTCGAGTCTGCCGCCGAGCCCCACCTCCATCACGGCCGATTCGACCGGGTGCCTGGCGAAGTGCAGGAACGCCATGGCGGTCGTCAGCTCGAAGAAGGTGGGATACGGCAGGGCCGTGGCGGGAGCATCCGGGATCGGGTGCGGATCAAAGTGGGCCGCGCACACCTCCTGCAGTCGCTCGGTGAGGGCGGTGACCTCGGCCGCGTCGATGGGCGTCCCGTTCACGCGGATCCGTTCCGTGAAATCCAGGAGGTGGGGCGAGGTGTACAGGCCCGTCCGGTAGCCGGCCGCCTGAAGGATGGCGCTCAGCATGGCCGCCGTGGAGCCCTTGCCATTGGTGCCGGCGACGTGCAGGCTGGGGAGAGGCTCCTGGGGGTTGCCCAGGAGATCCAGCAGGCGCCGCACGGTCGCGAGACCCGGACGCCACCCGAAGCGGCGCAGGCCGAAGAGGAAGTCGGTTGCCTCGGCATAGGTCACGGGAGCCATCCCTGGTAGCCATGGAGGCCGTACAGGCGGGGTACGTCCCCTGTGGGTGATCCGAGGGTGTGCCTACGATCGTGAGGGGTCAGCCGGCGCCCCCGCAAGGAAAGCCAGAAGCTGGATCAGGACCGGGCGCAGATTCTTCCGCTCCACGATCATGTCCACGAAGCCGTGCTCCAGCAGGAACTCGGCCCGCTGGAAGCCCGGAGGCAATTCCTGGCGGATCGTATCCTGGATGACCCGCGGCCCCGCGAAGCCGATGAGGGCCTTGGGCTCGGCGATGAGGATGTCGCCCAGCATGGCATAGCTCGCGGTGACGCCCCCCGTCGTGGGATCCGTCAGGATCGAGATGTACGGCAGGCGCGCCCGCCCGTGCCGGCCCAGCGCCGCGCTGGTCTTGGCCATCTGCATGAGCGAGAGCGCCCCTTCCTGCATCCGGGCGCCCCCGGAGCAGGAGACGGCGACGAACGGCATCCGCATGGCAGTCGCTCGCTCGATGGCGCGGGTGACTTTCTCGCCCACGGCCGAGCCCATGCTGCCCCCCATGAAGCCGAACTCCAGGACGGCGAGGCTCACCCGGTGCTCCCCGATGGCCGCCGAGCCAGACAGCACGGCCTCCTCCAGACCGGTGGCCTTCTTGGCGGCCTTGAGCCGCTCCGGGTAGCTCTTCAGGTCCTCGAAGCCCAGGGGATCCAGAGAGCGAAGGGTGGCGTCCTCCTCCTGGAAGGTCCCGGGGTCGGCCAAGAGGTCCACGCGCGCCCTGGCGCCGAGCCGATAATGGTGCTGGCAGTGCGGGCAGACGTTCAGATTCCGATCCATCTCCTGCTTGTAGATGATCTCCTTGCACTCCTCGCACTTGACCCAGAGCCCCTCCGGCACCCGGGCCTTGCCTTCCTTCCCGCTCACCAACGGCTCTTTCTTGAACCAGGCCATGCCTACCTCCGCGCTGCCGGCGTACGGTAGCCTACCCCCCTCCCCCTGTCAAGCCGTCGGGTTGGGCTGCGCCTCACAGGGCGGCGAGGATCCTCTGACAGATTGTGCGGGTCCGCTCTGGATCCCCTGGGACCGGAGGCCAGTCGAAGCTGACGGTGTCGCGGTGCCAGCGCGGGATCAGGTGGAGGTGTGTAATAGGGGACCCGGCCAGCTTTGTCACCTTGTGCGGAGACGGTCACTGCGAGGCTCTTGCAGCCCCACGTACCACCTCCCGACGGTGGACCGACTGCGGCACCACACCCATCGAGACGCTCAATGCATCGAGACGCGGCGCGGGAGCCATGGCACCGCTCATGTTCCCATCCTCGGCCCGCATCGCGCGATGCCTGGCTCGCTGGAACAGGGCGGTTTGACAAGGCGACTAAAGTGGCAGGGTCCCCGATTAACTGGATCGGTCCGGACACACACGAGGCAAGGAAACGAATGATCTTGGCGTCTCTCACACAAGGTGAACAATGCTGCAACGTATACTACCTGACAGAGGGCTGCATGGGGCGGAGCTCTCGACGGGACGGGTCAAGCGGCATACCGAACCCCTCCATCGTCGCAACTCCCAGAGAGTATCGGTGTATTCACAGGCCACGGCTCAGCGCCGCGGCGTAGTTGAAGGCGTGGAAATACCTCTGCCACGACTCGTCGCTGGAGCCATACAGGTTGTCGAACCAGAAGTAGTCGGCCAGGGCCTCCCGCAGGCGGGTAAGCTCTCTCAGGCGCAACCGATTCTTCTCGTCGGCGATGGTGAGGTCCAGGAGTTCCAGCGCCCGTTCGAACGCCCGGCCCCCGTACTCGGCATTCCCTTTCCCTTTCCACCGAATGGCCCGCTCAATCTCGCTCCCGACGTTGGCAAGCTGCTCCACGAGGGACAGCCTGAGCCACCTCCCTGCTGCTAACTCTGCATGCCTCACAGTCATCGTTTCACCAACCGCGTCACGATTTCGATGATTCCCTGCCGTATCTGGGGATCTTCGACTCCTCGGCTACGGTTTCCTTGCGAGGGGCGAAGATTGATCATGGAATCGAACTCGATCCAGTCCCCGACGCCCGCGTCGGGGTAGATATTGATCCCCCACAGACTGGCCTGCCTGGAGCCATGCTCCAAGAGCAGCGCCTCTTCGTCCGCGTGAAGCTCCCCGTCGACGGCCATGATTGCTTTCTCGACATCAACGACGGCCTTCACCATGTCACCGAACCTGCGTTCGGCCATCTCGCGCAGCCTGGCGAGCGGGATCGGCTCGGTGATGATCTCCATCGCGTTTCCCCTGTAATGAGGGACGCCCTTAAGTAAGTAAGAAAGCCGCGCCACGAGTTCGGGGTGATTCTAGTCGATCTGCCTCCCGCCGCCTTGGACCGCATAGCTCACCCCCGGGGGCTCAGGTCGAGGCGTCGGGGGAGCTCCGTGATGGGAGGATGTTTCGCCGCTCGATCCCCCGGACCGGGATGCAATGCGACATCCCGAGCGCATCCAGCCGCGCTGACCGTGGCATGACCCTGCGGGTTCACTCTTCATCGGAAACCGTCAACTGAATTACTGAAGGGCGTCCCTCTTTACAACGAGCTGCCCCCCGGTCCCCTGGGTCACAGTGCTCAAGCGCCCGCGGGGATCATAGCTGAAGTTCACGGGCTCCAAGCTGCGCACCTGCTCGCGGACGACGCGGCTGGGCGTCGTGCGTCGTGGTGAGCTTCGGCCTCAGTGGGCGTGACACACGGCAGGAGAGTAGAACTTGTTGTGCCTGGCCCTGTCCCGAAATTCCCCCTGCGTTGAAGTGCTTGTAGAGGACCCTAACCGAATCAGTAATTTCGCCAAGACATCCACAATGCGAGCAATCCAATTGAGATCGACCCAACCGCAGCGCATCTGATGCTCCAGATTGCCTGAGCGGACTTGAGAAGATTGATTGAGTGCTGACCTAAATTGATAGGCCTCTCTTTTCTCCAATAGCTCTAATCGTCCAGGAACGAATCTCATCCGTAAAGAGCAATGCCGATATCCCCAAGCAGCGTTCCAGACCATGGAGTAGGAATGGCAATGCTCACACTTGTAGACACGAAATCAGGCATTCTCCACAATCCAAGAGGGTCTGCGTCATCGATGGGATTATTCGTCACGTATGTGTAGAGGTCAAGATCCCCGCCCTCAAAGTGAATAGGATCCTTCGTCGTCCACCGGCCGGTGAAGGGGTCGTAGTCGCGGGCGCCGAAGCGGGTGAGTCTGGTGTCGAGATCGAAGACGCCCCCGGCGAATCCAGACGGCTGAAAGCCGGGGTTTGTGTCCTCGGCGACCTGGCCGAACTCGTCGTAGTCAAGCCGCTGGACGATAGCGCCCGTTGCCGTGTCGAGGACCAGTCTCACACTCCCGAGGTGGTCTGTCAAGAGGCGGTGGGTCGCGCCACCCTTGACCATGTACTCGGGTACATTTGCCTCGGTCCCGTAGACGTAGCGGCTCACAACGGTGCCGCTCCCGTCGAGTTCCGCCATCGGGCGGAGCTGGCTGCCGTAGAGGAAGCCCCGGACCATCACGCCATCAACCTTCTTGCCAATGCGGCGATTCTGGCCGTCAGTAACATACTCGATGGTGGTCGCGTCTGGGAGAGTGACCGCGACTAGGTGCCAGCGCCCGTGCCGCTGCCGGGGCGGGTGACGGCGAGGCGATTGCCGTTGGCATCGTACTCGTAGTGGGCGGCGAGGGCGCCGTCCACGGTGACATCGGTGAGACGGCCGCCTGGATCGTAGCCGTAAGCCGTGGTCGTGGCCGTGCCCGCGATCGTCTCGACCTTCTGGGTGATCCTGCCCAGGGCGTCGCGGGTGTACTGGACGTTGAGGAGCGGGGAACCGCTGTAGCTCGCCTGGTAGCTGCTCAGCTCACCGAAGCTGTCGTAGCCGTAGGTGTCGGTCACGCTGCCCAGGGCCGTCCCGGTGAGGAGGCCGTGCTGGGGGTGGCGGGTGAGGGTCAACGCCCCGGCCTGGGTCAGGAGGCTATCTGGCTCGTACTGGGATGTAGAGGTTCCCCTGCCCATCCAGCGCGATCCCCTGTGAGAAGCTTTCGAGCTCGGCGCTGGTGGCCGGGCCCCCATCCCCGCTGAAGCCCGTCCCGCACTGGCCCGCCACCCGGGTGATCATCCCGTCAGACGCGACCCGGAGGACCCCATAGGTGTCGTTGACGAAGAGGTTCCCCTGGCCGTCCACGGCCACGCCGATGGGGGAGCCCACGAGGGCGCTCGTCGCGGGGACCGCCTGCCCCGGGCAGACCGTAGTGCTCCCACCCCCCGGCCACCGTGGTGATGATCCCGGCCGGGTCCACCTGGCGGACGCGGTCGTTCAGCTCATCCGCAATGTAGAGGTTGCCCTGGGGGTCGAGGGCGGGGCCCCCGTCCCCGCTGAAGCCCTGCCCCGAGGGCACCACGGTGTGGAAGCGGCCGTCGGGGGTGATCTTGAAGACCCCGCTCCCGCGTTCAGAGACGTAGAGGGTCCCCCGGCCGTCCACCGCGACGCCCATGGGGGGGCCCAGGGCCACGCGGAGGGCCTCGACCCCGTCCCGGGGGGCGATGACGGTTCCGCCCCCGACGAGGGTCTGGATGATGCCACGGACTTCCGTGGGCTCTCGGCGGCCTCCGTCGCCCAGGTAGAGCGTGCGCCCGCTCACATCGTAGGCGTGGTGGACATCCAGGCTCCAGCCCCCGAGCCCATGGCCCCGCGCGTCCCAGCCGGCGCCGACCCGGGTTCGGTCTTCCTGCCAGAGCGTGAGCGCCATCCGGCTCTTGCTGCCGGTGATGAGCGCGCCCCCATTGTAGCCGAAGGCCCGGTAGAGGGCCGCAGGCTGCTGGTAGACGGCGTCGTAGGTGTAGCCGGTGTTGGCGGGGAGGGGCGCGGGCATGGCCTTCGGGCCGTTCGGGCCGACCGTGTACTCCGTGGCCCGCACGCTGAGGGTGGTGAGGGGCTGGGTGCCGCCTCCGGGGAGTTGGATAGACGCCGTCGTGCCCTGGCTGAAGAAGAGGGTCGCCTGGCGGGTGTCGTCGGCATCGGTGACCTGCGAGCCCCGGGCGACCTGGAGGGGTGTCGCGGCCGTGAGGTCGACGGTGGTCACCCGGGTGTCATAGGGAATGAGGGCCACGTCCGGCAGCCAGGCGTAGTCCTGCCAGGCGGGGGTCACTGGGCGCTGGGCGGGGAGATACCCGGCCTTCTGGTACTGGACGGTGAGCTGGCTCCCCCCGTTCACCGCGAGGTCGAAGAGCCCGTCGGTCCGGCTGAGGGTGGTGCCGTACTCGGGGTGGTTGAGGATGCTGATGGTGACCCCGGACAGGGGATTGCCATCGCGGCTGAGGACGCGCCCGCGCACCACAGCCGCCCGCGTCGCCTCGATCGTGCCGGGCACCATCCCGGTCTGGACGGGGTCCGCGCCCGCATACAGGAACTCGGTGGCCGCGGCGAGGGTCGTGGTCACGCCCGGACTCACGGGCGGGGCCACGGTGATCGGGTCGGGGGGCAGCACGGTCACCGTGAGGGTCGTGCTCGCCGTGAACCCCTCGAGGTGAGTGGCGGTGATGGTCGTGGTTCCTTCCGCGAGGGCCGTGGCCAGGCCGCCCGGCGACGTGATGGTCGCGACCGCCGGGTCACTGCTGGTCCAGGCGAGGATGGCCCCCGTCGCGTCCTGGGTGCTCCCATCCGTGAGCGTGCCCTGGGCGGTGAACTGCAGGGTGCGCCCGCCGGTCTTGGTGGGGGTCTCGGGCAGGACGGCGATCCTCGCGAGGATGGGTGGGGTCACGGTGAGGGTAGCCGTGGCAGAGACCGTGTTCGTGATTGTGTTCGTGATTGTGGCCGTGATCGTCACCTGACCAGCAGCAACTCCGGTGGCCACGCCACCGGGGGAGGCGATGGTCGCGATGGTCTCGTTGCTGCTCGCCCAGGTGGCCGTCCCGGTGAGGTCCTGCGTGGTCCCGTCGGTGTAGGTGCCCGTGAGGGTGAACGCCTGGGTCTGCCCCTTGGCGATCGTGGGGGCAGGTGGTGTGATGGCGAGGGTCACCAGCTCGGCCGGGGTCACGGTGACCGTGGCGGACTGGGTGGTGCCGTTCAACGGCCCGGCCGTGATCGTGGCGAGGCCCACGCTGCGCGTGAGGACCGGGATGGGGGCGGTACTCGCGCCGGCAGGCACGGTCATACTCGCCGGCACCTCCACCGTGCTCGGGTCGGCGCTCGCGAGGGTGACGACCGTGGCCTCGGGTTGGGTGGGGGCAATCGTGAGGGTGAGTTCCCCCACCTTCCCCTTCGGCAAGCTCAGCGTGGGGGGATTGAGCCCCGTGACCGTAGGCGGGAGCTGGTTCACGGTGAGCGTGCTCTGGGCGGAGGTGCCGTGCAGGGGGCCGGCAGTGAGCGTGGCGCTCCCCGGAGCCAGGCCGGTGACCGTGACCGTGCTCGTGAGGCTTCCGGCGGGGATCGTCACCGTCGGGGGCACGTCCACGATCCCGGAGGGGACCACGGTCACGGCCACGGTTGTGTCTGTGAGCTGGGCCGCGTTGAGGGCCAAGGTGAGGGTCGCCGTGGCCCCCACGTAGAGGGTCCCCGCAGGCGGGAGGAGGCTCACGATGGTCGGGGGCGGGGGGACCACCTGGATGCTTGCGCTCTGACTTGTGTCGTTCAGGGGCCCCGCGGTAAGGGTGGCAGAACCCGTGTTCGTGGCCGGGATCGTGATCGTGCTCGTGAGCATGCCGGGCCGGGACCGTGGCGGAGGCGGGAACGCTGACCACGCCGGGATCGCTGCTTGCGAGGGGTACAACGGTGTCGATGAGCTGGGTGGCGGTGAGCGTCACGGTGCAGAGACCGGTAGCGCCCACCGTGAGTGTCGCGGGACACGCGAGCACTTGGACCGTGGGGGGTGGAGGCGACACGGTGATGGCCGAGGTGGCGGTGTTGCCGTTGAGCGAGGCCGTCACGGTGGCCATCCCGCGGATGAGACCCGTGACGGAGATCGTGCTCGTGATGGCGCCCGCCGGGACGGTGACCCGATCCCCCGGGAGACCGACGATTGCAGCGTCCCCGGTGCTCAGGAGCACCTCCGTGGGTGTGGGCTGACTCGCGTTCAGCGTGACCGTCAACGTCCCCGTGCTCCCCTCGGTGAGGGGCAAGACCGGCGGGAGCAGGCTCACCACCCGGGGCAGGGGGATCACCACGCTCACCTGGCTCGGGGCCGAGGTGCCGTTCAATGACGCGGTGACCGTGGCCGTGCCCGGACTCAGTCCGAAGACAGCGATGGCCTGAGTGAGCTGGCCCGCCGGCACGGTGACGGTGCCGCCAGGGGGCAGGCCCACGACGGTCGGATTGCTGGAGCGAGGGCCACCACGGTGTCCGTGGCCTGCGCGGCGCTGAGCGTCACTGCGAGAGTGCCCGCGGCGCCCTGGGCCACCTGGAGCGTCGCCGGGTCGAGCCGCGTGAGCGTGGGGCCAGCAGGCCGCACCGTCACCACGCTCTGGAGCGTGCTCCCATTCACGGTTGCGGTGATCGTGGCGGTGCCGGGGGAAAGGGCCGTGATCGTGACCGTGGTCGTGACCGTGCCGGCCGAAATGGTGACGGATGTGGGAACCGACGCGATCGAGGAATCGCTACTCTGCAGGTCGATCGTGGTCGGCCCAGCCTGTGCGGTGCTGATGGTCGCCGTGAGGGTCCCGGTGCCCCCTTGGGTCACCGGCAGGGTTGGGGCGCCAGCAGGGCCAGCGTAGGCGGCGGGACCGTTCCGGAGAGGGTGAGGACGAGGAAGCTCCCCGGCGTGCTCGTCAGGCGGAGTTGGAGGGTGTTGCTCGCTTGCAGGGTGACGGGGCGATCGAAGGCCGCGACCTGCTGCGAGAAGTCCGTGGGGCCCGTCACCTCCGTGCCGTTCACCCAGAGCTTCGCGCTGCTGACCCGCTGGGTCCCGTCGGGGTGGCCGTTCTGCACGTGCACGCGGAAGGGGGCCGTGAGGGTGAGCGGGAGCGCCATCGTCTCCATGAACTGGTTCGGGGGCCCGCTGGTGCGAGTATACTGTCTGGGACCGAAGAGGACTTCCTCCGCGGCATACGCGAGCCCTCCACCCTGCCCGAGGCCAGCGCACAGCAAGAGGATACTTACCTCCACCATCCAAAGCGTCTGCATCTGTCGTCTTATAGCAGCCTCATCAAGACAGCAAGACACTTGGATGAGAGCGGATCGAACGTCAAACAGCCGAAGCGTCCGCGCAAGACTGGCGAACCGTTTTCCGGTATCAGTGTGAAAATGCCGCGAGCAAGGAAGTCGCCTGGCCGTTGTTCTGCGGAGCGGACAAGTCGGACCACAAGGGCCACTGATCTCCAAGACACCCGGGTCGTTACGGGTGGGCGCCGTGAATGAACGTGGAGGTGGACCGTGGCCAAGGTGTCCGGCGTTACTCGTCGAAAGAGCGGAGGGGTCTGGATCAGAGGGAGGCGCGGATCTTGTCAGCCAAGCTGCGGATCCGCTCTGGATCTCCCGGGACCAGCGGCCAGTCGAAGCCGACGCTGTCCCCGTCCCAGCGCGGGATCAGGTGGAGGTGGAAGTGGGGGATCGACTGGAAGGCGGCCCGACCGTTGGCCTGGATCAGGCTGAGTCCGTCCGGGCTGAGCCCCTTCCGGATGCCGCCGGCCACGCGCCGGGCCAGGCTGGCCACGGCCAGCCAGTCCTCCTCGCCGATCTCGAAGAGGGTTTCGGAATGCACAGTGGGGATGATGAGGGTGTGGCCGTCGCTGAGCGGGTGGATGTCCATGATGGCGAAGGCGCGACCGTTCTCCGCCAGCCGCGAGGCGGGAAGCCGCCCGTCTCGGATGCCGCAGAACACACAACCCGTGCGCCCTTGCCCCATAGCTCTTCGCCACCGGGTAGGCAAAGGTTTCGGGCGGACCTCACCTCTGATGCGCGATGACCGCACCCCGATGAGATCCGCCCGGCACCGATGTCCTGACCGCGATGAGCCTTAGCCGGCAGGAAGAGAACCGGTGGGTCGAACCGTGTCCCTGAGATTAGTACCCGCGCCGACCGCCGCCGCCGCCACCGCGCCCGCCGCCGCCGCCACCGCCGAAGCCGCCGCTACGACGAGGGGCCTGCTCGCGAGCCTCGTTGACCGTGAGCGCCCGGCCGCCGAACTCCCGTCCGTTGAGCGTGTTGACTGCCGCATCGGCATCCGACTGGCTGGCCATTTCCACAAAGGCGAACCCGCGGGGGCGACCCGTGTCCCGGTCGGTGATGATCTTCACCTCGGTGACCTGGCGCCCGCCCTCCGAGAATAGTGTCCGGAGTTGCGTCTCGTCCGTGTCAAATGGCAGATTCCCCACGTACAACCTCGTCCCCATCGTCCCCAACCCCCTTCGCCCCGCGGATGCAGGGCAGTGTCCCATCTCGAGCGGTCCTCGTCGCTGCACCGTCCGGTCCCGGGCCCGCCCGCTCCCGAGCCGTACCCCAGCCTCTGCCCCTCGCGGTCAGTCGGCCTGCTCCCCCCGCTGCAGGGCGCGCACAAATCGCTTCCGGAGGCGGCGGGCCGCCTCCCGCTTCTTCCGCCGGCGACGATCCCCCGGCTTCTCATAGTGCTCACGCCGCTTCAGGTCTCGGAGGATGCCGTCCCGGAGGACCAACCGCTTGAACAGTCGGATGGCTCCTTCCACTCCCCGATCCCCGACGGTAACTTCCAGTGGTCGGTGGCGGGGAATCCCCCCGCCGGAGGGGGAAGAACCGTCTTGGTTCTGTCCGTCCCGGAAGGCCATTCATCCTCCTTGGCAAGACCTCGCCCGTTTCGCGAGGGCCATGCCCCTGAAAAAGAAAAAACGCCGCAAGGCTGGGGTCCTCGCGGCGTTCTCGGAAAACGCGAAACCGTCTGAACCTTCCTTGGCCGGGACTCTAGGCGTATACCGCACGCTTGTCAAGCACAATCCCCCCTCTCTTTGGTGCGTATTGCCCTTGACACTATCGCGAGCGGCGGGGTAGCGTCTGGCGGTTTCACGGCGTGATCCTGCACGTGATCCTCGGACAAGAACGGAGTCCCGATGCGACGAGTCGGTACCCTCCTCGAATTGCACGGGGTACCTGCCGATTCGCTCCCGGTCTGATGCGACGCCTGGATGCCGCATGGCTCGCGGCCGTCTGCCTGTGTGAGATGGCCACGATGCTGATGTTCTTGAACTACACCGCGATCCTGCCGATCCTCCAGTCCGACTGGGGGATGCGCCACGGGCAGGCGGGTCTGATCTTCTCCGCCTATCAGGCATGTTACCTCCTGGCCGTCCTGGTCTTGGCCAGCCTCACCGACCGGATGGACACACGGGTCATCTATCTCGCCTCGGCCGCCTGGGCTGGACTGGCCGGCCTGGCCTTTCCGCTATTCGCCCAGGACTTCCTCTCTGCCGCTGTCCTCCGCGCCCTGGCCGGGATCGGTCTGGCGGGAACGTATGTTCCCGGGATGCGGCTGGTAGCGGACCGATTCCCCTCGCGACACCGGGGATTCGCCATCGCGGTCTACGCCAGTGCCTTCGGTCTCGGTTCGGCCATGTCTCTCGCCCTGACCGGCTCCCTGACCCGGTTCGCCGGCTGGCGGTTTGCCATGGGCGTCACCGCCCTGGGACCGCTTCTCGCCGCCGGACTGGCCGCCGTTGTCCTGTCCCCGGCCCCCCCTCCCCCGATGCGGAGCGCACGCCTGCTGGACGCCCGGGTCTTCAAGAACCGTCCGGCCCTCCTCATGATCGCCGGATACTGCGCCCACAACTGGGAACTCTTCGGCATGCGCTCCTGGATACCGCCGTTCCTGGCGGCGATCCTCGTCCGGCGCGGGACCAGCGTGGTGGAGGCGAGCAGCCTGGCGGCGACCCTGGCCTCGGGCATCCTGCTGGTGGGGGCGGGCTCGAACATCGTCGGGGGGTGGCTCTCGGATCGCTGGGGGCGCACCCGCGTGATCGTCCTCTCCCAGTTCACCAGCGCCGCATGCTCCCTCGCCATCGGCTGGTTCTTCGCGGCCCCCTTCTGGATGATCCTGGCCGTCGCCGCGACCTACGGCATCTTCGTGACCTCTGAATCCGGCGCCCTGTCCACCGGTGTGACCGAGCTGGCCGAGCCCTCGGCCCTGGGTGCGACGCTGGCCGTCCAATCCTGTCTCGGGTTTTTCGCGGCCGGTTTGGCCCCGACGGCCGTAGGCTTCCTGCTCGATCAGCTTCAGCCCATCACCGGAGGAACGGCCGCCGCCTCGCCCTGGCAATGGGGGCCCGCCTTCGGGATCCTCGGACTCGGCGTCCTCTTCGGACCCGCCAGCATGCTGGCCCTGCATCGTGCCCAGGCGGCCGCCTCGGCTTGGCCCGCGGAGGTCGTCAAGCCTGGCCAGGAAGACGGACGGGACCCGGGGGACGCAGACGCCCCGGAATAGAATCAGTCACACCTCTCGCCTCGCGTGGTTGTCAACTCTGCGCCTCTCCGGCCGCCGTGTCGGGCGAGGGAGATCGGAGCACCTGCCGCAGCTCCGCTGTCAGTCTCTCGGTCAGCTCCGGTCGGCCGTGAAACGCGGCGGGAGTATTCTGATAGACCGCAATGCGCCACTGGCCATCCCGCACCGCGGCGACGAGCGTCTGAACCGCATTGACTGCGGGACTGAGGTCCGACCGTCCGGGTGGCACCATGCCGGCAACCGCGCGAAGGACGGCAACCTCCGGGGTCAGAAAGCGCACGTCCCTGATCTTCGCGACGTAAGCGGCTGTCGGATGGTCGGCAAAGATCCGGCGAAGAACCGACTCGATCTCCGCTCGCCCATTGCGGGCTCCCGTCGAAACCGACAACGTTGCCGTCCTCGGCGAACAGGGCGGCCATAGCCTGCGCATTGCGCCAGTTCCAGCAATCCAACAGCTCTCGATAGAGCGCGCGCACGCGACTCTCATCATCGGATCGGGGGTGGGGGGCTTCGGATGTCTGGGACTTCACTGCTGATGCCCTCCGGGTCTCGAGACAATCGGCCGCAGGATGCCGGGTCGCAGTGCCCCTCCGGGAATGCGTTGCGTCGCTCCTATCCTTGTCCCTCGGGGAATGGCCGGTTACTTGACGCCCGCCCGATCTGCCACCTGGATCACCTCGTGCATCTCGAAGACGTTGGGTCCGGCGAACATCTCCTTGGGCGGGCGGCTCGCATGGGCCCGGCGGAAATCCTCGCTCTCCGTCCAGGCCACGAAGGCCTGCTCGTTCTCCCAGTACGTCAGGACCACGTAGTATTCCGATCCCCCCATGTCCCCGCCGTGCATCCTCACCGACTTGGGCCGAAGGATCTCCAGCTTGACGAAGCCTGGATGGTTCTCGACCAGTCCGGCCCGTCCTCGGAATCGCTCCTCAAACGCCGCCTCGTGGCCCTTGGCCACCGGGATCCGATTGGATACGACGACCATGCATGACCCCCTTCAATGAAAATTCCCCATTGTTATCAGTCCCCGGCTACAGTCATTCGCGCGATCTTGAGGGTCGGCGCGGCGATGGACCCGCGCCACTCCAGGTCGCTCCCGATCATCTCGATCCCCAGGAGCATCTCCTTGAGGTTTCCGGCGATGGTGATCTCCTCCACCGGATAGGCCAGCTCCCCGCGCTCGATCCAGAGGCCCGCCGCGCCCCGTGAGTAATCTCCGGTCACGAGGTTCACCCCGAAGCCGATCAACTCGGTGACGTAGAGTCCCTGCGCCACCGAGCGGATGATCGCCGCCGGGGTGTGGGTCCCCGGCGGGATGAAAAAGTTCGTCGGCCCCACCGTCGGCCGCTGGCCCAGCGACCGCGAGGCATTCCCCGTGGAGCGGAGCCCCAGCTTCCGCGCCGAGTAGGTGTCCAGCAGGTAACTCTCCAGGACGCCGTCCCGGATCACCGCCGTCTTCCGCGTGGGAAGGCCCTCGCCATCGAACGGCTTCGAGCCCAGGCCCCCCTCCATGCGTCCGTCGTCCAGCACGGAGAGATCGGGGACCGCCACCTGCTGTCCCAGCTTCCCGACCAGGAAGGAGGCGCCGCGATAGATCGTAGAGCCGGTCACGGCGCTGCAGAGGTTCCGCAGCAAGCTCGCGGCCATGTCGGGGTCGAAGACGACCGGCACTTGCTGTGTGGCCACCTTCCGCGCGCCCAGGCGCCGAAGGGTCCGCCGGGCCGCCGTGCGTCCGATCGCCTCGGGCGACTCCAGCCTCTTGAGCAGGCGCGCCACCGAGTACCAGCCGTCGCGCTGCATGCCGCCGTTGTTCTTGGCCACGGGTGAGACGGAGAGGCTCACCGAGGAGGATCGGTACTCCCCGGTGAAGCCATGGCTGTTGGCGAAGAGGATGCGCGCATCTCCGTGGCCGTAATCCGCGCCCTCCGAGTTGGTGATCCTCGGGTCGGAATCCAGGGCCGCAGCCTCGGCCGACTCGGCCAGACCGATCCGCTCGGGTATGGGAAGATTGGCCGGCTCGGGGTCCCACAACCCCAGGTCCGGAACGGAGGGGGCGAAGGCCTCCGGCTCAGGCAGGCCGTTGAAGGGATCCTCCGCCGTCGCCTGCGCCATGGCCGCGGTGTCATCAAGCAGCCGTTGCAGGGATTCCCGCGACAGGTCCGAGGTCGCCGTCGTGGCCGACCGTTGTCCGAAGCACAGGCGCAGCCCCAGCCGCTTCTCCCGGGCATTCTGCAGCGTGTCCACGCTGCGCATGCGCACCCGCACCGAGAAGGACTCGTCCTCCACGACGAGAACCTCGGCGGCACTCGCGCCTCGCTTCCCGGCATCCTTCAGAAGATCCTGCATCAGTTCCCGATAGTCCATAGATGATCGTTCCTGGTTCGAGGTTAGAGGGCCAATGTTGAACGTAGCACGTTAAACGTTAAACGTCGTTAGCCCTGTGTGCCGCCGACCGTCATGCCGTTGACCAGGATCGTGGGGAGCCCGACGCCGACGGGCACCGACTGGCCGTCCTTGCCGCAGGTCCCGATTCCCTCGTCCAGCGCGAGATCGGTGCCGACCATGCTCACGCGGGTCAGAACGTCCGGTCCGTTCCCGATGAGGGTCGCCCCCTTGACCGGCCGGGTGATCTTGCCGTCCTCGATCAGGTAGGCCTCGCTGGCCGAGAAGACGAACTTCCCATTGGTGATGTCCACCTGGCCGCCGCCGAAGGCCACGGCATACAACCCCCGCCGCACCGAGCGGATGATCTCCTCCGGCGGAGTCGTCCCGGCCAGCATGAAGGTATTCGTCATCCGGGGCATGGGATGGTGGGCGAAGCTCTCGCGGCGGCCGTTGCCGGTGGGGGCCATCCCCATGAGCCGGGCATTCAACCGATCCTGGAGGTACCCCTTCAGGATCCCGTTCTCGATGAGGACTGTACGCTGCGTGGGCGTCCCCTCGTCGTCCACGTTGAGGGAGCCCCGGCGTCCCGGGATCGTCCCGTCGTCCACCACCGTGCAAAGGGACGAGGCCACCCGCTCCCCCAGGCGGCCGCTGAAGGCCGATGTGCCCTTCCGGTTGAAGTCCCCCTCCAGCCCGTGTCCGACCGCCTCGTGGAGCAGGATGCCCGGCCAGCCGTGGCCAAGGACGACGTCCATGGTGCCGGCCGGGGCCTCGTCGGCCTCCAGGTTGACGATGGCCTGGCGGGCCGCTTCCCGGGCAAATCGGGCGAAGCGCTCCCCCTCCAGGAAGAACTCGTACGGCGCGCGCCCACCGCCGCCGAAGGTCCCCATCTGACGCTTCGACGACGCCCCGCCGGAATCCTCCGCGATGCAGGTCACCTGGAGGCGGTGCAGGGGGCGCACGTCCCCCACGACCCATCCATCGGAGGTGGCGACCAGGACCATCTGCTGCTCGCTGGCTATGGCGGCCATCACCTTGGTGATCCGGGGATCGTACGCGCGGGCGATCCGGTCAATCTCCTGGAGCAGGTCGATCTTCCTCCGGATGGGGACATCCGTGGGCGGGACCGGGACGGGATACAGGTCGCGGGGGGTGACCCGGGATTCCCGCACGGCCACGGCCCCGGACTCTCCCGCATCGGCCGCGATGTACTTCGCCCGCTGCGCCGCGAGCTGCAGGTCCTCGACCGTGATCTCGTCGGAGTAGGCGAACCCGGTCTTCTCCGCGGCCGTGGCCCGGACGCCGACCCCCTGGTTGATGCCCCGCGCGGCCTGCTTGACGATTCCCTCCTCCAGACCGATCTCCTCGTTCACGCGGTACTCGAAGTACAGGTCGGCATAGTCGATCCGCTTCCCCAGGACCGCGCCCAGGGTGCGCTCCAGGGTCTGCTCGGTCAGCCCGAATTTTTCCAGGAAGAACTTCTCGGGTGGCTGTATGGCTTCCGTCATGGTCGGCTCATTCTCCCCGCTCTCGCTTCATGCCTTACGTTTCACGCTTTACGTTTCAGCTCTTCGCCCTTTGCACAGTCACGGCCGCACTCCCGGCGTCTCGATCGGGAGACCCTGCGCCCGCCACGCCAGGTACAACTCCAGGTTCACGTACTCCTGGGCCCCGTACGGAAACGGCTCGGCCCGCACGCCGGTGTTGCAGCCCCGCAACCGGCGCTGCAGCGACCCCACGGTCTGCCATTCCAGGCGGTACTCCGGGTAGGCGTTGCCGTGCCCTTGCGTGACCCGATCCCCACGCAACTGGCCGTCCCAATGCTCGTCATGACACTGGTTGCAGGCCAGGTTCAACTGCCCCTGCCGCTGAAAGTAGAGATCTCGACCTGCCTGAAAGAATGGCCGTGTGGGGCCGTCGATGACGACCTGGACCGGCATCCCGCGGGATTGATTCGCCACGTGGGTCGTCAGGGCCAGCAATTCCTTGGACTCGTACGCCAGCGGAGGCGCCTGCTGCCGATCCACGCGGCACAGATTGATCCGCTGCTCCAGATTGATGACCACGCCCGACCGGGGCTCGAAGGCAGGATGGCGGGCCGCCACCCCCTTCATGCTGACGGCCGCATCCTGATGACAGGTCGCGCAGGATTTGCCGCTCGCCCCTGTCGCCGTCCGCCACAATGCCTCTCCCTCCAGGGCCCAGAGGGTGCCGGGATTGGCGAGGTCATCGTCTTGCATGGCCCGCGTCTCCCGCGACATGAAGGAATATCCGGACCGCTTTTCCTCCGGCCGGATGCCGCTCCCCGGGTCGGCATTCTGCCCGGACGCGGGCACGGCCATGAGCGCCATGAAGAAAAGGGCCGCCGGACGGAGGGATGACAGGCGCAGCGCAGTCATCCGAGGACGGTGATCCTGGCGGTTTCGGTCTGGGTGGTGCCGTCGTCGTCGGTCCATTGGAACACGAATTCCCCTGACTCGGTGGCGACGGTGAAGAAGGCCAGGAAGGGGTTGGCGGCGATGGCCGGGAAGAGGTCGGCCCGGAACACCTCCTCGCCGTTGTACGTGCAGACGAACCGGTTGAGGATGTGGCGCGGGATGGCCTTGCCCATGTTGTCTCGGCGCTGACCGGACTCCATGGGGTGCGAGACCAGGGTCTTGATCTCGATCACCTCCCCCTTCCTCGCCTGGGCGGGAACGCGGATGAGCGCCTTCGCCATGAACCGCTCCTCAGTCCTCGATGCAGGCGGCCAGCGTGACCACGATCTCCGCGCTGCCCGACCAGAAGGACCCGTCGCTCAGCGCGGCGACGGCGACGATCTTTTGCGACCTGAACAGCCGGATGCGCGTGGAGACCTGCGCCTTCCCCGCGCGGGGACCCAGGTGGAAATGGGCGACGTTGGGGAGCGGGTTCTCCTCGGCAAAGACGTGGATGCTCCGGACGTGCTCCGCCGCCGTCATCGGGCTGTCCACCCTCACCGTCAGCGGCACCGAGTTCCCGTTCTCCGCAAGCGGTGGAATTTCCAGCTCAACCCTCCCGACGCGGGACGTGGCATCGCCCAGGACCGCCTTCATCGCCGCCGAGGCGGTCTCGGGGCTCGCGTGCGCGGCGCGCCGCCGGCTGAGCGGCAGCGCCATCCCCAGGGTGGTTGCGCCGATGAACTGCCGGCGCGTGAGGAGCATCGTCCGTCCGGGACCCCGGGACATGTCTTCTCGACTCCTTCCAGTCACGTGGTCAGCGAAGCGCCGAGAGAAAGGCCACCACGTCCTCGACCTGCTCGGCCGTGAGGACGGGCTTGTCGCGGTAGACGGCCATGACCCGTTGCAGGCCCTCCACCCGGTAATAGGGCGGCATGATCGTCGCGGGATTCAGTCGCGTCGCATCCACGACCCGGAGGCGGATCTGTCCCTCCGACAGCCGTGCCCCGACCCCGGAGAGGTCGGGTCCGAGGTTCCCCTGAAATCGTTCTTCGATGATTGGCATCCGGTGGCAGAGCAGGCAGTTGCCGAGTTGCCGGCTCACCACGACCTCGCGCCCGCGCCCCGGATCCCCGTGCCGACCGGTCAAGGACTGCGGGATCGCATCCCCGACCACCACGAAGGATCGCACCGCCTCTGCGCGAACAATGGCGGGGCTGCAGACCATCACGACAACCGCCAGCGCCGCTTGCCGCCGCCAGGCCGCCGCTCGTTCCGTTCGCCCCCGGCCAATCGCGATGCTGTCCACTCAGTTCTCGGTCCGGCCAAATCCCCCCGCCCCCCCCTTTGCCAAAGGGAGGCGGAGGGGGGATTTGCTCGGACCCGACTCCATTCCAGAAACTCGTGTGCAGGATGACGGGGTCACCCGAACACCTCATGGGTGATGGTCTTGAACCAGGCGTCGGCGTACTGGGCCTCCAGCGCGCGGTTCTCGCGTGGCGCCTGGAGCGGACTCGTGCCGCCGGCTCCCTCGACATCGGCGAGCTGCCCCTCCTTCGGGCGGTAGACCCCCGCCACGGAGATCCCGTAATCCGGTGCGACCAGGCTGTAGCAGGTGTTCACCAGAACCGGGTCCGACGGCGCACTTCCACGCAGGAGCGTGGCGACCGCCGCGGCGCAGACCTTGGCCTGGGCGTTCGCGGCGAAGGCGGACTTCGGCATCGCCCCCGCGATGGCGGCATCGCCGATGACGTGGATATTCTTCTGCAGCCTCGACTCGAAGCTCACCGGATCGATCGGGCACCACCCCGTGCGATCCGCCACGCCCGCCAGCTCCGCGACCCGGCCGGCCTGCTGGGGCGGGATGACGTTGGCGACGGCGGGCTTGTACTGTTCGAAGTCCGTGGACACGCTGCCGGCGCCCGGATCGACCGCCGTCACCTTGCCCCCCTTCGAGAGCGGCACCCATTCCAGCAGGCCGGGATAGAGCTGCGCCCACGCGGCGGTGAAGAGGCCCTGCTTGGAGAAGCTGTCCTTGGCATCCAGCACGAGCACCTTCGAACGTGGCTTCCGCGTCTTGAGATAATGCGCGATCAGGCTGGCGCGCTCGTAGGGACCGGGGGGGCAGCGGTAGGGGTTGGCCGGCACGGCGATGACCACCACCCCGCCGTCCGCCATGCCCTCGAGCTGGCGTCGCAGGAGGAGCGTCTGTTCGCCGGCCTTCCAGGCGTGGGGCATCCGTTCTGCCGCGGCCTCGCTGTAGCCGGGAATGGCATTCCAGCGGAAGTCGATGCCGGGCGCGACCACCAGGCGATCGTAAGGCAGCTTCGTGCCGTCGGCCAGGCGCACCTGCCGGGCCTGCGGATCGATGGCGGTCGCCGCCGCCTCGATCAGCTTGATACCCTCGGCGCGCAGCGACTGATACCCGAAGCGCTGGTCCCGGATGTCGCGGAGGCCGGCGAGCACGGCGTTGCTGAAAGGGCAGGCCGTGAAGGTGGGGTTGGGCTCGATCAGGGTCACGTCGAGCCCCGGGGGATGCCGGCGCAGGAAGCGGGCGCAGGTGGCGCCGGCAAAACCGCCGCCCACGACGATGACGCGGGCCGCGGCCTCCGCGCCCGCCCGCCTGGGCAAGAACGGCGCGGCGAACCCCGCGGCCGCCAGACCCAGGAATCGGCGCCGCGTGCTTCCCACGGTCAGCCGATCACTTGCGGGCACTGAGCTGTGCAGCCAACTGTTTGATCTCATCCTCCGTGAACCCCTTGGCGATCCGGTCCATCACCGTCGCCGGGCGCTGCCCCGCCCGGAACGCCTGCATCGCCTGGACGATGGCCGCTTCCGGAAGCCCCCGGATCTTCGGAATCGCCGTGGTCAGCTTGTCGTCGCTGGTGTGACAGCCGGAACAGGAGCTGGCCAGGACCGGAGGATCGGCCGCGGACGCCGGCACCCCCGAGACTGCGGCCCCCGCCACGATCATCAGCCCACCGAAGGAGACGGAGACAAGTGATCGCAGCCATCCCATGAGTGAACATCTCCTGCGCAGTCAGGCACTCGCTTTCGCCGTCCGCCGCCCGGTCAGGCCCTCTTCAGGTCGTGGTTCTTGAGCGGCAGCGTGCGGACGCGCTTTCCCGTGGCGGCGAAGATCGCATTGCACACCGCAGGCGCCACCGGGGGGGTGAAGGGCTCGCCGATGCCTCCCCAGAACCCGCCAGTCGGCACGGCATACGCTTCCACCTTGGGCATCTGGTCGATGCGGAGCATCTCGTAGTCGTCGAAGTTGCCCTGCTCCACCCGCCCGTTCTTGATGGTGATCTCGCCGTAGAGGGCCGCCGTCAGCCCGTACACGATGGAGCTCTCGGCCTGGGCCTGGACCGTGTCGGGATTCACGACGTATCCCGGATCGATGGCGCACACCACGCGGTGCACGCGCACCGCGCCCTTCTGGCTCACCGAGACCTCGGCGACCTCGGCGCAGTGGCTCCCGTAGGATTCGTTGAGGGCGATGCCGCGAAACACCCCCGCGGGCGGCGGCTGTCCCCAGCCCGCCTTCTGGGCCGCGGTGTCCAGGACGTTCAGCTCCTTGGGCTTTCCCGTGAGCAGACGCCGGCGGTACTGGTAGGGGTCCTGGCCCGCCGCGTGCGCCAGCTCGTCCAGGAAGCACTCCTTGAAGAAGGCATTCTGCGTGTGGTTGACGGACCGCCAGAAGCCCACCGGGACGTGGGTGTTGCGCATCGCGTAGTCCACGAGGACGTTCGGGACGGCGTAGGGCATGTCGTGCAGGCCTTCGAGGAAATGCAGGTCGGCTCCCCGGGGAGCCCGCTCCGGGAAGAGGGTCGCGATGATCGAGTTCCCGGAGACCCGATTGCGCCATGCGATCGGCGCGCCCGAGGCGTCCAGCCCGGCCGTGAACTTCGCCAGGCTGACCGGGCGGTAGAAGTCGTGCTGGATGTCCTCCTCCCGGGTCCACAGGAGATTCACCGGCTTCCCGACCGCCTTGGCGATCGTCACGGCCTGACGCGTGTAGTCCTGGACGGCCCCGCGCCGTCCGAAGCCGCCACCGAGGAAGGTGACATGCACTTCCACCTTGTTCGGCGGCACGCCGGCCGCCTCCGCGGCGGTGGCCAGTGCCGCCTCCGCGTTCTGAGTCGGGACCCAGACCTCGACCCGGTCGGCGGTGACATGGGCGGTGCAGTTCATCGGTTCCATCGTCGCATGGCTGAGGAAGGGCGCAAAGTATTCCGCCTCGATGACCTTGCTGGCCGACGCCAGCGCAGCCTGGGCGTCCCCGTCGTTGCGCGCGACCTCCACGTCCTTGGCCGTGAGCCCGCCCCGCAGGAACGACAGGATGTCTTGGCTGCTTACCTTTGCGTTCGGGCCCTCGTCCCAGGTGACGGACATTGCCTCCACAGCCTGCTTGGCCTGCC
>DATIFO010000044.1:0-19667 GCA_035455275.1 Methylomirabilis sp. (SeqCode)
GCGCTCGGGAGACGTACTTGCCTTTAAGCGAATCTGGAAGCCAAGAACACGAATGCCGGGTCCCGCGATGCCGGGTCCCGGCATTCGAAGGGCGCGTCCCCACAACCCTTCATAGCTTCGCTTGCTCGGCCTGCATCAGTCCTTCCTCGGCATCCGCGAGCTCCGGCTGGAGGTTCAGGGCGTGCTGGAAGTGCTGCTTCGCCGACTGCCGGTCGCCCAGCTTGAGCAGCGTCCATCCGAGGCCGTTGTGCAGGCCTGCCCAGTTGGGCTGGGCCGAGATGCCCTTTGCGAACTGTTCCCGCGCCTTCGCGGCATCCCCGAGATAGTAGAGGGTCCAGGCGTACCGACTCCGGACCTCTTCCAAGTCGGTTGAGGCGCTACGCAAGCCATTCCCCTCCCCCTCGCGGGTCAACCGCTCCAGGTGCGGAAGGGCTTCCCGGTATCGCTTCAACATGAAAAGACTGTACGCCAACCCGACGCCGGCATCCCGATAGGTCGGATCCATCGCCACGGCCTTTTGGAAGGCCTCCAGGGCCAGTTGGTAGCGCTCCAGCCGGTAGCGACTCCAGCCGAGGCCGTCATACAGCCCTGGCCATTCCGGCTGCCGGGCGATGGTCTGCCGAAAATGCTTGGTGGCCATGGCGTACTCCCCAGCGTGGTAGTGGCTCCAGGCCAGGTGAGCCTCGGCATCGTCCAATCGTGGGTCCAGTTCCACGGCACGCCGGAACTCCTGGGCCGCCGCAGCAAAATCCTTTGCCTTGTACTGGCTGAGACCGGCCTCATAGGCCCGCTGCGCTTGAAAGCTGCGCTGTAAGCTGGTCATCGCGCCGGCACAGCCCCCAATCAGGAGCCCCATCCCCAGGATGAGAGCGACCGTGATGTATCCCATCCCTGTCGGATATCGTTTTTTCATCACCGGATCTCCTCCCGCCTAGCGGGCCGTGGTGGCGCTGCCCACCACTCCAATATCCCGGTCCTCTGCCTGCTGCTCTCGGTCTCGTGCTTCCGCTTCCCGAGCGTGAGCTTCGGCCTCGCGCCCGCGGGTCTCCGACTCCCGTCCGCGGGTCTCGGATTCCCGACCCCGGGTCTCACTTTCGCGCCCGCGGGTCTCGCCCTCGCGACCGCGGCTCGAGGCTGCTCGCCCACCCGCCGCCGCGCCATCGTGAGTGCCGGACATCCCGCCGTCATGGCTCCCGCGCCCTGCGCTCTCGCCAGCCCGGCCGCCGCCCTCACCACCGCGGCCGCCGCCCTCACCACCGCGGCCGCCGCTGTCACTGCCGCGGCCGCCACCGGCGCTATCACCGCCCCGACCGCCGCTGTCACTGCTTCCACCGCCACCACTGCCGCTCCCGCTCCCCCCGCTGCCGCTCCCACCGCCGCTGCCGCTCCCACCGCCGCTGTCCCCACCATCACCCTTCGCAAAGGCGATACCGGCGTCGGTGTTGGTGAACGGTCGCTGCAACTCGGCCAGGTACGGTACAATCCCGAGCGCTATGATCAGGACTATTAGCCACTTTCCTAGCTTTCGCACGACTTCATCCTCCTCTCAGCCTTTCAATCCTTGCTGCTTCATTCCAGGCTTGGCCAGACGCCGTTCAAGCTCCAGCCGGCTTCAGGCCATACCTAGTAGCAAGGCAGGTGCCAAGACAATGGAATGTCCGATAGGCTGTGTGCGGATCCGCTGCGTCCTCAAAGATTCCACTGGGTTCCAGTCTGGTAGACCGACCGGGCCACCCCCCGAAGCCTTCGCGTCCACCTACCCGGGATTCGAGGGGAATTGCCCTCCCTCGGGCATATGCCCGGCTTCGAGTCTGGCAAGGGCGGGTGGCAGGAGGCGAAGCGTGGATGGAGGGATGGACGAGGACACGCCCGCGCTGTGCTCCTGGTATTTCCCCCTCGCCTGCAGCTATTCCGCAAATATAATTCAACGAGCGCGTCGTGCATAGGACTATCTCCGCTCCCCCTGGAGGATGTTGGCCGACGACAATATCGGTCCTCGTGCTTCGAGGGAGCACCGTCATCGAGGCAAAGGGATGAGGGCTCCCAATGGAAAGTTGACTCGCCGGCCATGCGACGGCCTCACCGCTCTTCCGCCAAGCACCTCGAAAGGTCTGCTCCGTCACGCTCCGCGAACACCACGGCGATGTGAAGCTGTTCCAAGTATTGCTCCAGGGTCTTACCCCCCAGCGAGATGTTCCTCGTCGCGAAGAACTCCCGCACCTCGGTCTCCAGCTCCCGCGTGGCGAGGCCCATGATTCCCTCGCACATGCGCCGGAGCCCGCTCAGCGACGGGTACCGTCGCTCCATGACCGCCCAGTGCTCCTTCACGAAGGCCCATGCCATCTCCCGGGCATGAACGCTCATCAGAAGACTGCGCACCAGGAACGGCGCATCCTGGGTGCGGACGTCTCCGCTGAGCGTGAGATCGAGCGTGCGGCGCACCAGGTCCAGATCCCGGAAACCGGCCAGGGAGTACAGGTAACGCTGCTCCTCCTGGGGCGTCTGTGCCGCCTTGAAACGGCCCAGGAACGCTTCGTAGTCCGCGGCGCTGCCGGCGTGGGCGAGGATGGCAATCAGGGCGGCCGCCACGTTCGGGTCCACCGCGGACGGATCGTTCATGTACCGGGCGTACACCTCCCTGGCCGTCGCATGGGTCGTCCCGTCATTCCCCAACGTCCCCAGGGCGCGCAGCAGGTCCCCGCGAAGCTGCCGCGTCAGTTCCCCCTCGCCCGCCGCCGGCGTCCACCCGAGGCGCCTCACGGCCGGTCCGAGGCGGTCTCGCACGAGCGCCTCCAGCGCGGGGCGGCTACCCGGGGCGATGACCCGCTGCAAGTAGGCCAGGGAGGCCAGGAGGGCCGTCCACACCTTCCGGTCCTCCTCTTCCCGGAAACGCGCTGTCAGGTCCAGGTACTCGCCGACGGGGCAGAGTCCGGCAAGGACCAGGGCCCAGACGTCGTTGATCAGGTTGAACCGCTCGATCGGCGCCAGGATTCCGAAAGGATTTTCGGCCAGCGTCGCGAGGAGGTGTGTGGCGTAGCGCGCCCGGTAGAAGCCATGCCCACCCTCGTTCACGACCACCCAGTCTGGCCGGCCGGGCAACCGCACTCGCGCATCCTCCGCCGAGAGGAGGACGCGCAGGTTCCTGGCCTCGCCATGCACACGGACCCTGCAGTTGAGCGGGACCTGCCAGAGATCGGAGGTATCCGGCGCGCCGCCGAGGTAGGTGAACCGACGCTGCGAGAAGCGGAGCGTCCTGCCCCCGTCCTCCAGGCCGACCGTCACCAGTGGATACCCGGGGCGGAAGATCCACCCGTCCATGATGGCGGGGATGGCCTGACCGGAAACTTCCTCCAGCGCCTTCCACAGGTCGGTCGTTTCCGCGTTGCCGTATTGATGGTCTGCGAGATACTTCCGAACCCCATCCCGGAAGGTCTCCGGACCGAGATACTGCTCCAGCATCCGGAGCACCGCCCCGCCCTTCTCGTACGTGAGGACGTCGAACATCGCCTCCGCATCCTTGGGAGCGATCACCGGAAACTCGATCGGCCGGCTCGACCGGAGCCCGTCCACCACAAGGGCCGCGGCGCGCGAGAGGCCGAAGGTGACCCACCGCCCCCAGTCCGGCCTCCAGGCATCCACGGCCAGCATCTCCATGAACGTGGCAAAGGCCTCGTTGAGCCACAGGCCGTTCCACCAGGCCATGGTGACCAGGTCGCCGAACCACATGTGGGCGATCTCGTGGGCCACCACGTCCGCCACCCGCTCCTGCTCGGCATGGGTCGCGGTGTTCGGATCCACGAGGAGCGCGGTCTCGCGAAACGTGATGGCCCCCAGGTTCTCCATCGCCCCGAAGGCGAAATCCGGGATCGCGATCAGATCCAGCTTGTCCCCGGGATAGGGGATCGCATAGTAATCCTCGAAGAAGCGCAGGGAGAAGGCGGCGATCTCCTGCGCGAACCCGGTGAGATGGGCTCTTCCCGACACGGCCCAGATCCGGATCGGGGTCGCGCCCACCTTCCTCCCCTGGGTGGCCGTGAGCGTCCCGACCACGAAGGCCAAGAGATAGGTAGACATCCTGATCGTGGGGGCGAAGCGCACCGCCTTCTTGCCGGTCCCCGGGAGGGGGGTCTCGCTCTGGATGCCCGTGTTCGAGATTGCGCACAGCCCGTCCGCGACAACCAGGGTCACGTCGAACACGGCCTTGAAATCCGGCTCGTCCCAGCAGGGGAAGGCCCGGCGTGCCTCCGTGGCCTCGAACTGGGTGACCGCCAACACGCTGCCTCCGGCATTCCCCTGAGCCGTTTGCCCGGACGCGGGCAGGGACGCGGAGAACCCGATGGTGCTCCGGTAAAACCCGTGGAGCTTGTCGTTCAGGATTCCGGTGAACTCCAGGAAGAGTCGGCAGGGGCCGGGATCGAGCCGTTCGGGGAAGCGAAGCGTGGCCCGCTCTGCTGTCTGGTCGAGCGTCGCGGCCCCGCCGAGCGCGTTTCCCCGCCTGTCCTGGACACTGACGGAAAGAATCTCCAGCTCCACCGCGTTCAGGACAATCTCTGTCACGGGTTCGCGGACCGTCACCTCGACCGTCTCCGCCCCCGAGAAGCTGAACGTGTCCAGGTCCGGCTCGAGCCGGATCTCGTACCGGACCGGCACGACGGTCCGCGGCAATCGGTAGGATTCCCCTGTGTGGCTGGTCATGTCGGCTGTCTCCCGGTGTGGAAGAGTGTCCCCCGACCACGGCGAGGTCGGCAGGCTCCCGTCCCAGCGAAGCAGGTTGATGGAAGGCCTGACCAACAGCCACCCAATCGGATCATCTCCTGTCACCGTGGGACAGCATGATACCATACTAGCAACGCAGGGCTTTCCCATCCCTGCCCAGGGATGCCAAGAAATCTTCACCGCGGATCTCGACCCGCCCCGGCGCGGGGCCCCGGGTGCCCGGTGCCGCGATGGGCTGCAGAGTGTAAAATTGACATAGCGCCGACCAAGAATTGACATCGATCCGAAATCCGTGAGGACGCACCCCGCCACGCCTCCCCACGACGTGCCTGATGAGCTCCACGGAAAGACGCCGGCTCGTAGCTTGGAGTGCAAGGAATCCAGCCCATTGACGTATCGTCCAAGAATCCTGTATTCTCGATTCTGCAAATGACTCCATCCGAATCGCGTTTCGCCCCTTCCTCGGACAGGATGGAACATAATTTGCTCTCTATCTGCATGGGTCTCGTGATTGCACACCTGGGATGAGCTTGACGTTTGAGGACGGAGGAGGAGCAAGCCATGAGAACAGTTCTCCGGCTGATCATGATCTCGATTCTCGGCGTCGCAATGATCCCGTTCCTCGCCGACATCCAAGGGCCATTCGGCGACTCCGGTCTTGGAGTGGCATACGCAAAAGGAGGTGGCGGCGGAGGTGGCGGGGGGGAAGGAGGTGGGCGGGGGGGCTCGGACTCCGGGCGCGGTTCGGATCGGGGCGGTCGCGACTCCGACAGCGCCGGGCGAGGGTCCGACCACGGCGGTCGGGGAGAGGGGAGCAGCCACTCCGGATCGGACAGTGCTCGTGGGGGCCGTGGACAGGACGCGGGGCAGGGGCATGGGCATGCCGGCCGGGACGTCGGAAACGCGGTCTCCCAGGCGGCAACCTCGACCGCACATGCGGGCAAGAGCGCGGCCCAGGCGGCCGGATTCGGCAATCTCGGTCAGGCCGTGAGCACGGCGGTCCACGAGGCCCAAGGGAAGGAGTCGGGCCAGCCCTCCAGCGGACGAGCGGCAGGGACCGCCGGCTCGACCACCACGAGCAGGACCACGACGCAGACCACCTCGGCGACCCCGGCCCAGTCACCCAAGAACATGGGACAGGCGGTCTCCACCGCCGCCCATACAGCCAAGGCCACTGCGCGCGAAGACGGCACCAAGGTCGGACCGGCGGTGAGCGCGGCGGTCCACGCGGCGCAGCAGGCCGCCAGGGATCGGGAGGCCGCGGACGAAGATCGTGACGTCGGAGCCACGGACGGGACCCCCACAGGCACAGGCGGCACCGGCAGCCGCACCGGTTCGGGCACGACGTCGGGCGCGACGCGGCGATGACGCAGAGTCTGGCCGTGGGCAGAACCTGCAACCCGTGGATCGGCCGGACGACCTGGCTCAGTGTCTCGCTGAGCCTGCTCCTCCTCGGCTGCGGCGGCACAGTCTCGCAGCTCTCCACGGAGATTCAGGAAGGGTACCGGGCCCAGCAGCACTACGGCGAGGGTCTGACCCGGTACAAGGCGCGGGATTATGCCGGAGCGGTCCCGCTGTTCCGGCAGGCCCTGGCCCTGCAGCCCTCGCTCGAGGAAGCCCGGGCCTATCTGGCCTGGAGTCACTACCATCTGGGCGAGTACGCCCAGGCCACGCGGCACTTCCGTCAGGCCATCGCCCGGCAGCCGCAATGGGAGGGATTGCACAACGGGCTGGGGTGGACTCGGTACCGGATGGGCCGATACCATCTGGCGCTGGAATCCTTCCAGAGAGCACGGGATCTCGATCCGCGGTACCGGGACGCAGACATGGGTTTGGCCTATTGCCTGTTCGAGCTGGGCCGGTACGAGGAGGCCTTGCCGCATCTCCGGCGCCTGACGCGCGAGGGGGAGGGCAACATGCTGCGAAGCCCTGCGCCTGACCTGGAACACATCCGGAGCCGGTTTGCCTGGACCCTCTTCTATCTCGGGGACTACGCCACGGCTCGGGAAGAGTTCCGGCAGGGGATCGCCGCCCGGCCCGACTGGTACGGTCTCCACAACGGCCTGGGATGGGCCGCCCTCAAGCTGGGGGATCGCGCCGAGGCGACGTCCTGCTTCCGGCGTGCCCTGGAACTGAAGCCCGGCTTCAAGGACGCGCGCGAGGGACTCGTGCTGGCCGGGTCATGAGCAAGGAGGTGATCCGCGCGCGAATGCCGGGGTCCCTGGACTCCGGCATTCCTGTTTCAGGTAGGGCGGGGTCGATGATCCTTGACGGGGCGCGACCGCCTGCGCTGAGGGCTGATCGCTCTTCCCGATTCAGGGCCGGTGCACCCGGGGAGGGGCGAGGATCTGCTGGGTCTCTTGGCGGACCTTCTCGTTCATCTGCTGCGTCACATCCCGGTACACCTCGGTGGGAGGAGGTGATGGAGGCGAGGCCGCGGGCCTCGACACCTCGTGGATCGTCAGGACGTCCGATCGGGGAATCTCGATGATCTCGCTGGGCTTCTCGATGCGGAGCCGATCGCCGATCACCGTGGTCTTATCCGCCCGGATGGTGCGCCCGTCCTGGAGGAAGATGACCTCCTCGGCCCGCACCCGGACCGCGAATGTCCCGAGAGCGGCCGCCACCAGCAAGGCCATCAGGCCGGCCCCCACCCACCGGCGGGCTGTGGATCGATGCATCTCGCCACCTCGAGTCCAATCGGCATTCTGAGTGATTTTACCACCAGAATACGCCCGCGGCACGCACGAAGTTTCGCTCGGACCCCCTGGCGACATGGGCGCCCTGGCGGCCCGGTTGCCCAGGGTCAGATGTTGGACCGCGACTGCCCCCCGTCCACGGGCAGGCACGCCCCCGTCACCCAACTGGCCCGCCCGGAGCAGAGAAACACCACGACGTCGGCAACCTCCTCCGGCCGACCGAAACGGCCCGACGGAATCGCCTGCTGCATGAAGCGCGTGATCCCCTCAGGATCGGCCTGCAGGCGCCGGTCCCAGGAGCCGCCGGCGAAGAAGATGGAGCCGGGAGCCACGCTGTTGACCCGGATGTGGAGTGGCGCCAGCTCCGTTGCCAAGGATTTGGCCAAGCTGATCTCGGCAGCCTTCACCGCGTTGTAGGTGGCGGTTCCTCCCGCCTCTCGTCCCCAGATGGACGAGATGTTGACGATGGCGCCGCCGCCCATCTTCTGCATCTCCGGGACAACCAGCCGGCTGAGCCGCACGGTCGCCAGCAGATTCAGATCCAGCGCGGTCTGCCAGGTCGGATCGGCGGTCTCCAGGAAGGGCCCGGCGGCGCGAGCGCCGCCGACGTTGTTCACCAGGATGTCGATGCGGCCGTAGGCCCGGATCGTGTCTTCCACCACCCGGGCCGGCGCGTCAGCCTGTGCGAGATCCGCGGCGATCGCCAATGCCCTGACCCCGGCGGCCCGCAACTCGCTTGCGGTCTGCTCCAGGACTGCGGGGTCCCGGGCGCAGAGCGTCACCTGGCATCCCTCGGCGCCGAGACCGGCCGCGATGGCCCTGCCGATGCCCCGGCTGGAACCGGTCACGATGGCCACCTTGTCCGTGAGGCGAAGATCCATCATGCCGCCTCCCGTGCGAAGACCTCCGCCAGCATGGTCTGGGCGGCGGACCAGGCGCCCTCCATGGCCGCCAGCGCCTCCTCGAACCGCTTCGCGGCTGCCGGCTCCACTTGATACACGCCGCGGATTGCCTCCCAGGCGGACTTCACCACCTCCTTCTGCCGGTACAGGGTGATGAAGTCCGCGTTCCACCTGGCGTGCACTTCCTCCGGGGCGCGAGCCAGACTGAGCCGCACCCGCTCCAGGTCGTGCTCCCACTGCTTGATCCGTGCGTCCATCTCCTCGCGCCTGCCACCCGATGCCATGATCGTCCTCTCCATCTGAAGGTCCCAGGTTCACGCCGTCCAGTCGCCGAGGACACGGATGATCTATAGCACGACTGCCGGTCATCCGTCGAGGGACGCCCTCGCTCGGGTTCGTGAGATCAATCCGCCCCGTTTGGGGAGCGCGGAACCGCTTGCAGGGCCCTCCCGCCTGCGCTACCCTTCCCGTACCCGGGGCGGCCGCCGCCCCGGCGCAGCGGAAGAGGGCGGAACGGCCCGCCGGCCTCCGAAGCTGCCATGCCGCGTTCGCCTGCCGGTGGCCGTCCACGAGGAGAAGGAGATGCGCAACCGCTTCGAGATCAACCAGCTGGAGAAGGAAGAGTCCTGGCGGATGTTCCGGATCATCGGCGAGTTCGTCGAGGGTTTCGATACCCTCTCACGCATCACGCCGGCCGTGACGGTCTTCGGCAGCGCCCGGGCGCGGCCGGGAGACTTCGCCTACGACACGGCGGAGACCATCGGACGCGAGATTGCCAGGGCCAACTTCACGCTGGTCACCGGCGGGGGTCCCGGCGTGATGGAGGCGGCGTCCAAGGGGGCGGTGGAGGGGGGCGGCAAGGCGGTCGGCCTGAACATCGAGTTGCCGATGGAGCAGAGGCCCAACCCCTATCTCAGCCTCTCGCTGAATTTCCATCACTTCTTCGTGCGCAAGGTGATGCTGGTGAAGTACGCCACCGCCTTCGTCCTGCTCCCGGGAGGTTTCGGGACGCTGAACGAGCTGTTCGAGACGGTCACCCTCATCCAGACGCACAAGATCCGCCCCTTCCCGATGATCCTGGTGGGGTGGGATTATTGGCGCGGTCTCATCGATTGGCTGCACGATCAGACGGTCGGACACGGCTTCCTCGACGCGTCGGACCTGGATTTCCTGACGATCACGGACAGCCCGACCGAAGTCGTGGAGCAGATCACCCGGTTCTACGAGGGCCAGAGCCTGGACCTCAGCGCACCCGAGTGACCCCTGAACGGGCCGAGAGGGGAGGGGGGTCTGGCCGGTTCGGCGTGGGAGGTCATTCAACCCTGATGACAATCTGCGGGGGAAGGCGTTCCAGGAGATAGCGGAGGGCCTGTTCGACGTACGACGCGTCCTTGGATTCCAGCGTCAGCATCACATTGTGGTCGGGGTTGTGGAGGATGGGATACGAGCCGAGCTGCAACGCCGGATAGCGATCCAGCACGGCATGCAGATCCCCGGCGATCCGCCCCTCGTCGCCGTGGAGGAAGACTCGTCGCAGGATATAGGGAAGCTCTCGAAACTGCTCGCGAATGCACTCGAACTTCTTTCGCAGGACCTCCGGAATGCCGGGGAAGATGTAGACATTTCGGAAGACCAGGACCGGAAACGACAGGTTGTCCTCCCCCGCCAATCGCCCCCCCTCCGGGATCTCGGCCATCTTGAGCTGCGCGGACGTGAGGTCCGGCCCGTAGTGACGGCGCAGGGCCCTCTCCAGCACCGGGTGCCTCACCACGCGCCGATCGAAGGCGGCCGCGACGGCGTCGATGGTCACATCGTCGTGGGTCGGGCCGATCCCCCCCGTGGTGAACAGGAGGTCGAACTGTCCCGCGTACTCGCGCACATCGTGGGCAATGACCCGTACGTCATCCGGAACGGTGCTGATCCGCTGGACCTCGACACCCAGCTCGCGGAGCTCCCGGACCAGATACGGGGAGTTCTGGTCCGTCACCTTCCCGCTCAGGACCTCACTCCCGATGATCAGGATGCCGGCGGTCTTGGCCATGTCCCCGTCGTCCCTCGCCTCGCGCCGCAGCCGGTTCCGTCTTCCGATCCGCCGCTGACGGCCGAGGGCTGACAACCAACGGCGGCATCAGAAATACCGCTCCATCAGCCGATCGATCCACTCGGGCACCCGAGGAGAGTCCACCGCATCGAACCGCGGGACGTAGGGCTTCACGTCCACCACCGGGGTCCCGTTGATCGCATCCAGCCCCCGGACGAAGAGCCGGTTCTTCTCCCGGCGGAGGAGCTGAACGGCAGCCACCCCGATGGGATTGGGGCGATGGCGGGCCCGCTGCGCGAAGATGCCGACCTCGGGCATGTCCTGCCGTCCCTGCGGGTGGCGGCGCATCCGCACCGGCTCCGCCTCGGCCGCTCGGTGCATCCAGTACAGGATGAGGACATGGGAGAAGGCCTCGATGCCGTCCAGCCCGTCTGCCAGCGTCTCGTCCAGGACGACCTCGGATTCGACCGCACCCCAGCCCTCGTCGGTCGGCTCCTTCACGTCGTTGTACACCACGCCGATCCATTCCACAGGATCCGCTCCTCCTCCGGTGTAGCCCGCCCCTTCCGGAAAGCAAGTGGGGGTCGAGGAGTGGGCACGGGAAGCCCGGCAGGGGAGATCCTCTTCCCCGCCCGCACGCTCCAGCCCCCCAGGCCGTCCCCATCGAACCCTCGGGACAGCGGGCCGATCCGCGCCTATTGCAGCAAGCCGATGCGATTCAGGGGCCAGTAGCGAACGAAGGCCTTGGCCTTCAGGTGGTTGCGGGGCACGAATCCCCACGCATGGGAATCATAGCTGGCGTTTCGATTATCCCCGAGGACGAACAGCATGCCCTGGGGAACCCGTGTCGGAGGGAGGATGTACTGCGGTTGCTCCTTGAGGTAGGGCTCGACGACGGGCTGCCCGTTGACGAACACTTGGCCCTCCCGGACCTCCACCACGTCGCCCTCCACGGCGATCACCCGCTTGATCAGCGCCCCCGCCGCCAGATGAGCGCTGGTGGGCGGTGAAAAGATCACGATGTCCTGGCGGTGTGGATCCGCGAACCAGAACCAGAACTTGTTGCCCAGGAGCCGGTCGCCGACCTGCAGCGTCGGCTCCATGGAGCCGGAGGGGATGACGAACGCCTCCACAACGGCCGTACGGATCACGAACGCCAGGAGCAGGGCCAGACCGATGCTCTTCACCCACTCCCAGACGCGCTGCCCTCGGGCTTGGGTAGGTTTCTCCATGGGAATCAACCTCCGTCTACCCGCGGACTCCCGCAGGGAGGGGGACGCCGGCGCGCTCCAGCACCACCTCGCCGATCTTGGGGTGGACGCCGAGGGGCTCGGTCACGCAGAACGCGATGCCCGGGAAGTTCTTGGCGACCTCCGCCACCATCCGCGGGATGTCGCTCGTCGAATGGCGCCCGGGCGAGAGGAAGTACGGGTGGACGACCACGGCCGTGGCGCCCTCACGCACGCAGGCGGCGAAGCCCTGCGCGATGGTCGGCTCCGCCAGCTCCATGTGGGCGTGGTGCACGCAATCGATCGCGCCCAGCCGCTTGACCATGGCGGCGACCTCGATCAGCATGTCGTTGGCCTCTTGAAATCGGCTCCCGTGATCCACCAGCAGGAGCCCGATCTTTTTCTCGGTGCTCGGCACGGAATCCCTCCCCCGCGCTGCGGTGGCGTGCTCCTGTCCTGCCACCCACGCGTCAGGCAACGACGCCCGCCCCGGCCAGGCGGTGCCGGATGGCCGCAAGCCTGGCGCTGAAATCGGCATCCGGCAGGACCGGGAGGCACCCCTCGGTCCCGAGGGGCTGGTCGAGGTCCACCCAGGAGACGCAGCCGTCGTACTCCGGCGTGTTCTCCAGCGGGACCATCTCGGGACGCCGGTAGACCCGCAGCGTCATGACGTGAACCCCGGGCCGCCGGTAGTTGAACCGCGACTCGAGGCACTCCCACGAGAGGATGTGCTGGCCCTCCAGGGCTCGAAGCGGATCGAGCTTCATCACCTGGACCACGTCCTCCACGGTGGCGTAGAGCTGGATCTGCAAGCGGCCGGCGGCCGGCTGGGCCGCCTGGACCTCCGCGAATTCCGCATGCACAGACGGGACGAGATCGGCCGCCTTCTGGTGCACGTAGGTCGGGAACAGCCAGAAATCCCGGTGCGTCACCTGAAAACCCGGCTTGATCTCCTCGATGCCCCCCTTCCGGACGAGCAGGGTTTGCCGTCCGTCAGCCAGGGCCCGGCAGACGATGGCCCATTCCTTCAATGCCGCGGTGGTGCGTGGGGACAGCATCTCCTTCCCCGTGGCTGCAACCTACCCGTTGTCGTCAAGGAGAACTCGCCGCAAGCCGCACGATATTATACGGGAGCAATTCCCGAAGCGCAAAGGTCGGTTTGGGGAACTCGCATTCCGGTTGCTCCCGGCGGCCTGGCCAAGTAGAATCTTGCGAATCGCAGGGCCGTGCGGGCCCCGGCTCACTTGGAAGGAGACCTGAATTGGGCGAGCAGCCGGCGACGCTCCATGGATGGGGGCTGATCCTCGGCGCCTCCAGCGGGTTCGGCGAGGCCACGGCCCTGACCCTGGCGCATCACGGGCTGCACATCTTCGGCGTGCACCTGGACCGCAAGGCCACCCTGGGCAACGTGGACCGGATCCTCCACGAGATCAGGGCGGCCGGCCGGGAGGCGGTGTTTTTCAATGTGAATGCCGCCGACCCGGAGAGGCGCCTGGAGGTCCTGGACCAGGTGGCGAAGACCCTGGCGGAGCGCGGCGAACCGGGGGCGGTGACGGTGCTCCTGCATTCGCTCGCCTTCGGCGCGTTGAAGCCCTTCATCACGGACGATCCCAGGGAGGCCCTCACCCAATCCCAGATGGAAATGACGCTGGACGTCATGGCCAACAGCCTGGTGTACTGGGTCCAGGATGTGATCCGGCGGGGGCTGATGGGCGCCGGGGGCCGGATCTTCGCCATGACCAGCTCTGGCGGGAATCATGTCTGGCCCACCTACGGGGCCGTGTCCGCGGCCAAGGCGGCCCTGGAGGCTCACGTCCGCCAGCTCGCTTACGAGCTCGCCCCCCTCGGGGTCACCGCCAACGCCATTCGCGCGGGCGTCACCGACACGCCCGCCCTGCGAAAGATCCCCGGCAACGAGAACCTGATCCGGGGGGCCCTGGCCAAGAATCCGCACGGGAGGCTCACCGCACCTGGCGACGTGGCATCCGCCATCGCCGCGCTGTGCGTGGAGGGCACCCACTGGATCTCCGGGAATGTCATCGGCGTGGATGGCTGCGAGGATCTGACCGGGTGACCGACGCCGGGCTGGCCCACCGTCGGTCCTGCGCCTGAGCCTATTCACCGGCATCAAGTATGTCCCGCCGCTGGTCCTTTCCGGGGGAAACATGCAACCCTACGAGCTGCACTTTTATCCGTACCCCCCGCTCTATTTCCTGGCCCTGCTGCTGATCCTCGGGGGTCTCATCGCCCTGCTGCGGCTCGGGCTGATCCGGTACGTCTACGAGCGCCTCGGTCTGAGCCGGCGAGCCGCGGTCCTCATCCTGTTTGCCGCCCTCCTGGGAAGCGGGATCAACATTCCGCTGTACCGGTTCCCGGCGCAGCGCGTGGTCGAGCCCAGCATCGTGGAGTTCTTCGGCATGCAGTACATCGTGCCCCAGGTGGTGGAACGGGGGAGCAGCGTGGTCGCGGTCAACGTGGGAGGGGCCGTCATCCCCGTGCTGCTGTGTCTCCACCTCGTGGGCCAGATGGGGGTCCGGCGACGCATGCTCTTGACCCTCGGCGTCTCGACGCTCGCCACCCACCTGCTGGCGCAGCCACTGCCGGGTGTGGGGATCGCGCTTCCCCCGCTGCTTCCCTCGCTCGTCACCGCGGTGGCGGCCATCCTGGTGGACCGGCGCGAGGCGCCCCGCACGGCCTTCATCGCCGGCACCCTGGGGACCCTGATCGGGGCGGACCTGTTGAACCTGGGACGCATTCAGGACCTGGGCGCCCCGGTGGCCTCCGTTGGCGGCGCGGGCACCTTCGACGGCATCTTCATGATCGGCATCCTCGCCGTCCTCCTGGCCGGCCTCCCCGGTCCCGGCCGGAGGCCCCAGTCCCAGGAGAGGGTGACAGTCTAGGGAATTCAACTGGCGCCAGAACAAGAAACCTGGCACAAGGCGAAAGAAGAAGCCGCGTCCCGGATTACATGACCCAGTTGGTCTGGGTGCCCTGGCGGAAAGAGAGAGGAACGACGGCGTCCCGGCCTGCGCCGGGACGCCGCTTCAAAGCGAACACCCCTTATTCTCCCTCGGGACCATCCTCGTGCAGGTGGGATCCCCTCCGCGGGCACGTTCCGGCCTCATCCCCCCCTTCTTCCTCCCGGCGATCTCCATGCGAATCCCATCCATCCCCGCGCTTCCCCCTGGCTTCTCCCCGAAGCGCATGACCGGGGCGCCTCGTCTCGTGGTCACGCGCCTCGCACCCGGCCTGGCTGATTAGAAATGTCTGTCCTGCGACGCTGATGCTTCCCACGCGCGCGTCCGTCTCGGAATTGGACTTTACCCGGAACGCCACGATCCCGTTGCCGGTGCCGGTCTTCTTCGTGGTGATTCTGATCCAGGCATCGTGGCTGGCTGCAAGCCAGTTGCAGTCGCTCGGGGCGAAAATGGTGAAACGTCCCCGTCCCCCCCGCACTCTGAAATCCTGACCGGTGGGAGTGATCTCATACGAGCAGGGTGGAGGCGGAGGGGTGCTGGTGATTCGATCAATGGTCCCTCCCAGCCCCAGGACATAGATCTCACCTGCCTCGTCCTCCCCGAACGACGAGACGCTCAGGGGGGTGTCGAGCAGCACGCTTTGGGTGCCTCCCTTCTTGGCCGGGAAGAGCCGGAGGATCTCGCCCGTGCAGAGGTCGCCGTACACGTACGCCCCTTTGGGCAGGGTGGATCGTGCCCCGCGATACACGTAGCCTCCAATGATCGCGCAGCGTCCGCCCGAGTGATCATACTCGGCTATCGGGCCGAGAAAGCCGGGTGCGCTGCACAACGGGGGATCGAGGTTCGTGCAGAGCGTGCCCTCGAAAACCCGCCAGCCGTAGTTCCCGCCCCGGGTGACGAGGTCGATCTCTTCCCGAGCGGTCTGTCCAACGTCACCGACGAAGAGGTGCCCTGTCGCGCGATCGAACGAGAAGCGAAACGGATTTCGCAGCCCCAGTGCGTAAATTTCGTCGCGTCCTGCCGCCTCCCCGGAGAATGGATTACCCGGCGGAGAAGAGTAAGGCCGGGGTCCGCTCGAGTGGTCGATGTCGATCCGCAAGATCTTCCCGAGCAACTCATCGATGTCCTGGGCGCGATTGCCCGGGTCATTGCCGGAGCCACCATCGCCCATCCCGATGTACAGAAACCCGTCTGGGCCGAACTCGATCATCCCTCCATTGTGATTGGCGAAGGGCTGCGGGATGACAAGCAGCACGGTCTCCAGAGGCTCGGCTACGTTGGGATCGGAGGGAGACGCTCGGTATTCGGCAACGACGGTCGCGCCGTCTGGCCGACGGGTGTAGTTGACGAAGAATCGGCGATTGATTGCGTAGCGTGGGTGAAAGGCCAGACCCAGCAGCCCCTGCTCTCCACCTGAGAGTACTTTCGCGGTGATATCGAGGAACACGGCCGGCGTCGTCCCTCCAGGCTGGACCACGTCGATGCGGCCGGGTTGTTCGAGGATGAAAAGCCGGTTGGTCCCGTCCCTGGCGCTGGTCAGGTAGAGCGGGTTGGCGAGCCCCGCAATGACCGGTTGCAGCTCGAGAGCCGCCGCCGGAGTGCCAAGGGGAGCCAGCACCGGCACCCCGCACAGGATCGCGACGAGCAGTGTGACCCATGAGAACATCGCCCCGCCTCCCCTTGTCCTACGAAGCTTCTCCCTGGATTCCCGCGAGCAAGACGAGACCGCTGTCGTTGATGCTGCGGGAAAAACCACGGATGCATCGGCTTCGGACGTGCGCTGGTTCGTGGGTGACGCTCGCCAGACAGCAGGGGCGTCGGCAGACTTCTTCCCCCATCGTATCTGTCTGGTCGTCGCGCCGTTCAGGTCAGCCAGATGCGTGTGCGAAGGACCCCCCCTCGGAGCCCATTGTCTTGCAGTAGGCAGGAATCTAGTCGACCCCCCGCTGCTTGTCAATGGCATCCACTCGCACTGCAGATGTTTCTGAAGGGGACACTGCGTCAACGAAAGAAGCGGCACTCGAGCCTGCTGTCCTGGGCCGAGGCCGCCTGTCGAGGCCGTGAGGAGGCAGGCTCGTTTCTTTCGCCGATGGCTCATCTCGCCCTGGGCGGAGGAGGCGCTCCCAGGCGAGGGTGGATTGGAATCGCTTCCTGGCGTACCATGAGGTGCAACCGGAGGCGAGAGTCATGTCAACCGAGCACCGTACGGTCCTGACTTCCTCTCTCAACATGGCGTACGAGGATCGGGGCGAGGCGGAAAGCCCGCCGATCCTCCTCCTGCACGGCTGGCCGGATGATGCGCACACCTGGGACCGGGTGGCCGAGGGCCTCGTGCAGGCGGGCTATCGCACCCTCGCGCCGTATCTGCGCGGAATGGGGCCGACCCGTTTTCGGGATGACGGGACCATGCGAAGCGGGGAACTGGTGGCGCTCGGGCAAGATGTCGTGGAGCTTCTGGATGCTTTGGCCCTGAAGGACGTTGTGCTGGTCGGGCATGACTGGGGTGCCCGGGCTGCCTACATCGCTGCGGTCCTGCGCCCGGACCGGCTGCGCGGGCTCGTCACCCTCTCAGTCGGCTACGGGACCAACGACCCGAGACAGCCCCTCTCCTACTCGCAGACGCGGCTCTACTGGTACCAGTGGTTCTTCGCCACGGAACGAGGTCGGGTGGCGCTGGAGACGGACCGGCGGGCGCTCTGCCGCTTCCTGTGGAAGACGTGGTCCCCCACCTGGCACTTCACTCCGGAGGAATTCGAGGCCACCGCCCGGTCCTGGGACAACCCGGACTGGGCAGCGGTCACCCTCCACTCCTACCGTCACCGCTGGGGCAACGCACCGGGGGACCCGCGCTACCGGCACCTGGAGGCCGAGTTGGCGCAATTCCCGGTGATCCGGGTGCCCACGACCATGCTCCACGGGGAAGAGGATGGGGCCACGCTGCCCGAGACGAGCGCCGAAAAGGAACGGTTCTTTGCCGCCGGGTATGAGCGGGAGGTCATCCCGGGGCTCGGTCATTTCATCCAGCGCGAGAACCCCGCCCTCGTTGTCGAGGCGATTCTCAAGAGAGCTCTTGCATGAGGCGGGGGCGATCGAAGCCTGCGCCTTGATCGCGACAAGGCAAGCAGCTCTGGGCCCATCTACTTGGCAGATTTCCCGAGATCTGGCAACACCAGCCAAATTGGCCGTGTAAGCTTGCGAACTCGTGGCCGACATCGCGCTTGCAAAGAGCCGGTGGACGTGGTAACTATACCAAGTATGTTGGCCCCTTCGCCCGGCTCGTTCTTGAGGCGGGGCGGAGCCGCCGGAAACCGGACCAGAATACGGGGTCGTAGTTCAGTTGGTTAGAACGCCGGCCTGTCACGCCGGAGGTCGCGGGTTCGAGTCCCGTCGACCCCGCCAATCAGGAAGCCACCCCTCCGGGTGGCTTCTCCATTCATGGCCTCCTGGGTACACTTCCTTTGGAGCGAATCCACCGGCCAGTACTATCAGGATAACGCGCGCGAGGGGGTCTGTGGGAATCACAGGCTCGAAAGCGAGATGGTCCTGCTTGACCCTGGCGACGGCGATCCTTGCCTTGTTTTTTGGAGAGACGGACATGCTCACGGGTTCGGCGGCGGACAGGATGAAGGTCAGCCTGGGGACGGCGACGCCGGGCGGGGGCTTTCCGGTGTATGGGCAGGCGGTCGCCGAGACCATCAACCAGACCGATCCCTCGCTGTCCGTCGAGCCTCGCAACACCAGGGGGAGCGCGGAGAACGTGCCGCTGCTCGAAGCCGGGCAGCTCGACCTGGCGCTGGTGCAAGGCGAGAGCGCGTACGAGGCGCTCAATGGGATCGGCCGGCCACGCGCGGATTTGTGGATTCTGGCGGCGATGTACGCCAGCCCCGGGATGTTCATCGTTCGCGCCGACTCCCCTTACCGGAGCATCGACGACCTGAAGGGTAAGCCCGTGGTCTTCGGGGCGGCAGGCTCGGGGCTGGGGATTCTCGCCCGGTACGTGCTGGATGGTCTCGGTCTCGACCGGGATCGCGACTTCCAGCCGATCTTCCTGGAGCATGCAGGAGACGGTCCGCCACTGGTGCTGGAGGGGCGAGCGGCGGCCCTGTGGGGGGGCAGCGTCGGATGGCCTCCGTTTCTGGCCGTGGCTCAGGGACCGGCGGGCGGCCGATTCATCATCCCGGACGCGGCAGGAGTTCAGCGCATTCTCTCAACACATCCCTTCCTCAAGCCGATCACCGTTCAGGCGGGCTCTTTCCCGGGGCAGGTGGTCCCCCTCCACACCGTGGGGTCCTGGAGCTTCATCCTCACGCGACGCACACTTCCCGACAACCTGGCCTATCGACTGGCCAAGGCCCTCCACCAGGCGCAGGAGGTCCTGAGTCGGCGGCTCCCCCAGGCCAGGGAGACCGCCGCCGCCAACACGATCGGGGCGGCTCCCCGCCTCGACCTGATCCACCCCGGCGTCCAGCGCTACCTCCGCGAGCTCGGCATGCTTCGCTAGGCGACGGCAGCCGGGCCGCCTCTCTGACCCACCCCTTTGCGTGGACCTCCTGATCCCTGGAATTCGAATGCCTTCAGGGCTTTCCATCGGCATTTCCTATTTTCCATATGGAACTTAGCAGGCCAGAATCTCTCCACGTTACCTCTGTGCCTGCCAGTCGATCGTGCCACAACCAGTCAAGGGAGAGAACACCATGATGCCGAGACAGCCTGTTCGGTCGCGTGCGCTCTTGGTCGCCCTCTTGACCATAGCGCTTTTCCACATGAACCCGCCCTCGATCCTCGCCGCCGACAGTTCGAAGGATGGCCCGCCACAGCTTCGGCACGCCACGTTCGAGTTGCGGGACGAGGTCAAGATCAAGGTGCCCGAGGGGGCGAAGCGGCTCCGGGTGTGGATGGCCGTCCCGCAGGACGATCCGGCTCAACAGGTGAGCCAGATGCGGATCGAGGCTCCCTACCCCACCCGTGTGGAACACGATTCGGAAGGCAGCAAGGTCCTGTACCTGGAGGCGAGCGATCCGAAGGAGAAGGAGGTCTCCATCGTCGAGACCTTCGTCCTCACCCGGTCGGAGGTCCGCCACAGCGTGGATCCCAGCCAGGCC
>DATIFO010000045.1:0-99111 GCA_035455275.1 Methylomirabilis sp. (SeqCode)
AGTCCATGTCCGCCGGACGGTGCGGCGGGCGTACATCAGTAGCCCGAAGAACGGCAAGGGCCGGGTGGTGGACGTGCCGGCGCAGACCATCGCCGTCCTGGCCCGGGTCCGAGAGATCCAACAGGCGGAAGCGGCCGTCAAGGGGACCGAGCCCCGGTGGCTCTTCCCGGGTAAGTTCGGTGACATGCCCGTGACCGAGACGGCGGTAAGGGATGCGCTGCGAAAGGCGCTCACGGCGGCCGGCGTTCGCCGAATTCGCCCCCATGACCTTCGGCACACTTACGCGACCTTGGCGATTCAGGCTGGGGTGCCCCTGCTCACGGTTTCCCGACAGCTCGGGCATGCGTCCATTGCCGTGACGGCGGACGTGTACACACATGCGGTGCCGGGGGGGAACCGGGCGGCGGCTGATGTCATGGAGAGCATCCTCACGGGCAAGCCGGCGCAAGCCCCCTGCAACCTCCCCGCGTAACCCCGCGTTTCTCCGCCCTGCTTGTCAAGGGAAATATCCCCCCCGTCAGCTTGGCAGGACCTCCTGCATCGCCGCCGGCGCCGCGGCTCCCTCCGCCCGCCGCCGAGCGGGACGAGCCCCTTGGCGGGGCGGCGGGCTCAGGCCGATCCGAGGCCGACGGATGCGATCCCCTCGGCGATGGCGTGCGCCAGCGCCTGGCGGATGGCCTCCATGCGCCCTCCCTCCGGCACCTTGCCCCCATCCTTCTCGGTGACGTAGAAGACATCCATGGCCTGGTCCAGCTCGGTGGCGATCTTGGCCAGGGCCACGTCCAGGTCCAGCTCCGAGAGGGTGCTGCTGATCACGTAGAGCAGACCCAGGCGGTCCTGGGCCCGGACATCGATGACCGTGTACCGATCCGAGACCACGTTGTCGAATTCCACCCGCGTGTGAATCTCCCCGCCCCGTGGCATGGGCTTGGCCAGGAGATCCCGGCGGCGCGTCGTGAGCAGCTCCCTGACATCCACCTGGCCCAGGATGACCGCCTTGAGGTCGCGCGTGAACCGCCCCCAGATCGCCTCATCCTCCGGCGCGGCGCCCCGGCCGTCGCTCACCTGGAAGGCGCGGAGCATCACGCCGTCCGCCCGGCTGAAGAGCTGCGCCGACAGGATGTTGATCCCGTTGGCCGTGAGGGCCCCCACCACCTTGGCGAAGCGCCCGGGGGAGCCGGGGGCGCACACCAGGACCTCGGAGTAGCCCGCCGGGGGATAGGCGGACCAGCGGACCGCCACCGGCTCGCCGCGCCGGACGCGCTCGATGAGCTGGAGATGCTGGGCGACCTTGGCGCTGCTGGTGGTGAGCACGTACCGGGTGGGCATGAGGTCCAGGTGCTGGCGGACCACCTCGGCGCCGAAGTCCGCCGCCAGCTCGGCCACCAGGGCTGCGCCCAGCGTCCGCGCCCGCCGCTGCTCCTCCTCCCCCTCGGGCACCCCCCGGGTCAGGATGGTGTGGGTCTTGATGAACAGCTCCCACAGGAGCGTGCCCTTCCAGTCGTTCCAGATCTGGGGCCCCACGGCGTTGATGTCCAGATAGGTGAGGAGGTAGAGCATCCTCAGGAGGTCCTCGCTCCCCACCAGTCTGGCGAACTCGATGATCAGCCGCTCGTCGTCCAGGTCGCGGCGCTCCGCGATGTGGGCCATGCTGAGGTGCTGCGCCACCAGGAACTTCACGGCCGCGATGTCGCCCTGGTGGAGCCCCATGCGGGTGAGGATGTCCTCGGCCAAGGCCACCCCCCGCTCCACGTGCCCCTGGCCCTCCCCCTTCCCGATGTCGTGCAGCAGGATGGCCAGCTTCAGGATCTCGGGCTTCCGGAGATCGCCGGCGATCCGCCGGAACTCCTGCAGGCGGGGGTCGTCCGTCTTCTCCAGGGCCTCCAGGTGGTCCAGCAGGACGAAGGTGTGCTCGTCGACGGTGTAGCGGTGATAGTAGTCGAACTGGACCAGGCAGTGGACCCGAGCGAACTCCGGGATGTAGGCGGTGAGGACCCCGAGCTGGTGCATCAGGCGCAGCGTGTCCGCCACGCCGCGTGGGGCCCGCAGGATGGCCAGGAAGAACCCCAGGGCGCGGTTGCTGCGGCGGAACTCGTCGGTGATCAGCTCCAGGTTGCCCCGCACCGCCTCCTTGGCCTCTGGGGAAAGCTCGTAGCCCATCTCCTGGCGGTACCAGAAGATCTTGAGCAGCCGCACCGGATCCTCCCGGAAGCAGTGCAGGTTGGCGGGGAGGATGTGGATCTGGCGGTGGAGCTCCGTGAAGGCGTCGCCGATGTCTCGAGCCCGCAGTCTCTTCATCACGGCCTCCACCTGGGAGGCGGGCCGGGCGACGCAGCGCTCGATGAGCCGCCGGGAGACCTGGTGGAGCGTGCCGGCCCGCAGGAAGTACTGCTGCATGAACCGCTCGACCCCGAAGCTCGCGCCGTCCCGGAATCCGAGGTTGGCCGCCACCGGGACCTGGAGCGAGAGGCTGAGGATGTCGGTCTTGCCCGCGTGAAGGTAGTGCAGCTCGCTCCGGACCCGCAGCAGGAAATCCAGCGCCTGGAGGCACTGGGCCAGCTCCACGGGGGTGAGCAGGCCCAGGCCCGGCAGGGCCTTGAGATCCTCCAGGCGATGGCGGGCGCGCGCCGCCCAGAGGCCGGTGTGAAAATCCCGCAGCCCTCCCGGCCCCTCCTTGACGTTGGGTTCCTGCACGTACACGGACCCACCGTACTTGGCATGACGGCGCTCCTGCTCGTTGATCTTGTGCTGGACGTACTGCTGGGCCCGCCGCCCCTGAAACGCCCGCCACATCCGCTCCTGGAGGTCGGCGAACACCGTGAAGCTTCCCGCCAGGAAGCGGGCCTCCAGGAGGGCCGTCCGCACCGTGAGGTCCGCCTCCAGCATCTGCACGGTGTCGCTGAGCGAGCGGCAACTGTGTCCCACCTCGAAGCCCAGATCCCACAGGAAGTAGAGGACGTGGTCCAGCAAGGTGGTGACGTAGCCGTCCACGCGCCTGGGGTACAAGAACATCACGTCCACGTCCGAGGCGGGGTTCAGCTCGCGCCGGCCGTAACCCCCCAGGGCCACCAGCGCGCAGCCCTCCGTCCGCTCGCGGGCCGCGCGGCCTGCCCCCTCGTCGGCCAGGCGGAAGAGCTGGCACACCACCGCGTCCACCAGGTCGGCGTGGCGGGCCACCACCTCCAGGCCGCTGGCTCCCTGGCGATGGGACGCCTCGATGGTGGCGCGCTCCTTCAGGATGAAGCCCTTCACCGCCGGGAGCAGCGCCGCGCGCAGGGCTTCCCCGTCACCTGCGGGGACGCCGGGGAGATGGTCTTCCAGGAGCGTCCGGAATCGCCGGGACAGCTCCGTCTCGGGACCGTAGGTTGTCCCCACGGCCGGCGCAGGTGCGGACCAGCGGAAGAGTCTCGTCAGGGAGCGAACAGCATCCGCCATGTCGCCTCCAGAGGCCCCTCGCCTCTCTCACGCACTATAGCGGTCGGCCCTGCGCTGGTCAAGGCGGGCGACCGGGAGAAGGAGGGGAGGAGGGATTGGCGCCGAAGACCGGGCGGAGGGGAGCGCGTCAGGACTCCGGGACCGGGGCCGGAGGGTTGCAGGCTCACAGGGGGTCCCCGTGCGGGGGAGCCTCCGCCCGGGACCGACGGTAGTCTGCCAGGATCTGGTCATGGTCAAAGGCCAGGGGAGCGGGGAGGTCTGCGAGGGGGACCGAGCGGGCGTCGCCCGCGTCATCGCCGGCGCGCGGCGCTCCGTCCGCCCGGGCGAGGAATACCGTGCTCACCGTGTGTCCCCGCGGGTCCCGGGCCGGGTCCGAGTAGGTATGCACTTGCCGGATCAGCTCGACCTCCAGCCCCGTCTCCTCCCTGCCCTCGCGCACGGCCGCCTGTTCCAGGCTCTCCCCGTATTCCAGGAAGCCACCCGGGAGGGCCCATCCGTGAGGGGGATTCTTGCGGCGGATGAGGACGATCCGATCCCCCGGGAGCAGAATGATGAGGTCCACCGCAATCCGTGGGATCCGGACCGGTGAGGCCTCGGTCCATTCTTCGATCGGGTGTCCCCCGGCCTCCGGAGCCTCCGCTCCCACCTCAGAGCCTCCCGCAGACGCCGCACCTCGGGTCCTTCCGCACCTTCACCTCGAAGAACCGCATCTCCAGGAAGTCACAGCACAAGAGCCTCCCCTTCAGCAGGCTGCCCACCCCTGCCAGGTACTTGATGGCCTCCATGGCCTGGATGGTGCCCGTGATTCCCGGGGTGGCCCCAAGGACGGGGAAGACCTCTCGGGGGGGCGATTCCTTGAAGAGGCACGCCAGGCAGGCGGTCTCGGGAGAATGGATGAAGGTCACACGCCCCTCGAATCCCCAGATGCTCCCGTGAACCAGAGGGATTCCCTTCCGGACGGCCGCGGCGTTCAAGAGAAACCGGGTGGGATAGTTGTCCATGCAGTCGAGGATGAGGTCCGAGTCGGAGACCAGGCGATCCACGCTCCCCTCGTCGATCTTCTCCGTGAGGGGCTCGATCTGGACGTGGGGGTTGAGTCTGGCCAGGGTCCGCTTGGCCGACTCGGCCTTGTTCGTCCCGATGCGCGAGTCGTCGTGCAGGAACTGCCGGTTGAGGTTGGAAAGCTCGGGCGAATCGAAGTCGCAGATGCGGAGGAGACCGATCCCCGCGACGGCGAGGTTGAACGACACCGGGCTTCCGAGGCCGCCGGCCCCCGCGATGAATACCTTGGAGGCCTTGAGCCTTCGCTGGCTCTCTTCCCCCCAGTTGGGAATGATCATCTGTCGGGCGTAGCGCTGCTTCTCCTCCGACGTAAGCTCGGTCCCGCCTGCCTGCAGCATCTGCTCCTCCCTCCTTCCGGCTTCCCGGATCCTGGCATGGGTTCCTGCGGACCGCGCCTCTCCCCTCTTGCGGCGCTCCAGGTGTAGCCCATGCGAATCCCAAAGTCAACCGGGGTCTGCGGGGAGATTGCTGGGACGGTCATCCGGTGGGCATGACGGGGGAGCAGCGATAGAAATGAAGCGGGACGGGTACCCCGGGGTCAAGAGGGGAGCCGGGGTGCCCGTCACAGCGCAGGCGTGGCCATGGGGATCAGTGGGTGGCCGCCTTGGACGAGGTCGGCGAGGCCGCTCCGTGTCCCAGAACCGACCGGTATTCCGCGGTCCCGAAGCCCGTTCCCTGTCCGGCCGTGCCGATCAGCCCGAGCGAGTACGCGTTCTCGTTGTGCTGGCTGAGATCCAGGCCCATGACCTCGTCCTCTTCGTCGACGCGGAGTCCGATCAGCACGTCCACGATCTTGAGGAGGATCAGCGAGCCGATGAAGGCAAAGATCCACGTGGCCAGGACGCCGACGACCTGCACCCAGAGCTGCCCCGGATTGCCGAAGAAGAGCCCGTTGTTGCCGGCGTCGTTGATGGCCTTGCTGGCGAACAGGCCGGTGGCCAGGGCCCCCCAGGTCCCGCCGACCCCGTGCACGCCCACCACGTCGAGGGAATCGTCGTAGCCAAGGCGGGTCTTGAGGTTACATGCGCTGTAGCAGAGATAGCCAGCCACCGCGCCGATGATGATGGCCGAGAGGGGCCCCACGAATCCGGAGGCGGGCGTGATCGCCACGAGCCCCGCCACCGCGCCCGAGGCCGCCCCCAGGACGGTGGGCCTGCCCCGGCTCAGCCACTCGACGAGCATCCAGGAGACCGCCGCCGCCGCCGTCGCCACGTGGGTGACCACGAAGGCGCTGGTGGCCAGGGCACCCGAGCTCAGGGCGCTGCCGGCGTTGAAGCCGAACCATCCCACCCACAGCATGGCCGCCCCCGTGACCGTCAAGGGGAGGTTGTGCGGCGGCATGGGCTCGGAGCCGAAGCCGCGTCGCTTCCCGATGAGGAGGGCGGCTGCCAGCGCCGAGATGCCTGAGCTCACGTGGACCACGGTCCCGCCCGCAAAATCCAGGGCGCCGAGGTTTCGCAGCCACCCGCCCGTCCCCCACACCCAGTGGGCCAGGGGATCGTAGATGAAGGTGGTCCAGAGCAGCGTGAAGACCAGGAAGGCGCTGAACTTCATGCGCTCCGCGAAGGCCCCGGTGATGAGCGCAGGTGTGATGATGGCGAACATGAGCTGGTAGATCATGAACGCCTGATGGGGGATGGTCGCAGCGTAGTCGGGGTTCGGGGTCAGGTCGACGCCGTTGAGGCCGATCCAGGACAGGTTGCCGACCAGACCGTGGACGTCCGGCCCGAAGGAAAGGCTGTAGCCCCAGAGCACCCACTGGAGGCTGACCACGGCCATGATGATGAAGCTGTGCATGATGGTGCCCAGCGCGTTCTGGCGCCGGACCATGCCCCCATAGAACAGGGCGAGCCCGGGGGCCGTCATCATGAGGACCAGGGCCGAGGAGACAAGCATCCAGGCGGTGTCGCCGCTGTCGATCTTGGGTGGAGGCGCAGCCTGCGTCGTCGCCGCGGGTGCCGTGGCGGGCGGTGCCGCCGGCGCGGGAGCGGGCTGCTGCGCCGCCAGGGGAACGGCCAGCAAGCAGAGGGCTGTGAGGAGCCCGAAGGTCACGAGCAGCCGAAGCAAACGATACCCTCCCATAACAATTCCCTCCTTGTAAGGGCGCAGACCTCTCCCCGATACAGCATGCTGCGTGCCTACACGAACGGGGCTGGATCGGTCGCTTCACGAATGGCGCAACGTCCGGACAATCCACGGGAATCCGAGGGGCGTGGGGGGAGAGCCGCGGTCCTCGCGCTCTGGGTCCTGCCTTCCGTTTCGGCAGGAGCAGTCCCCGCTGCCTATCCAGTGGGCGGAAGGGTCCGAGCCGAGAGGGCCTGGAGGCGTCCCTACGAGTGTCGCAGCCGCGCCTCGGCCCGCTGGGCCAGGAGGGACAGGGGATAGCTGATGCAGAAATAGATGGCCGCGGCCAGCAGGTAGATCTCGAAGGAGCGGAAGGTGCGCTCGATGGTCTCCTGGGCGGCCCGGGTGAGCTCGAAGACACCGATGATGGCGGCCAGGGACGTGTCCTTGATCAGGATCGTGCACAGACCCACGAAGGGGGGGAGCATGCGGCGGACGGCTTGGGGGAAGATCACGTGGCGCATGGTCTGGAGCCCGGTGAGGCCGGTGGAGCGCGCCGCCTCTGTCTGACCCCGGGGAATGGATTGAATCCCGCCGCGGACCACCTCGGCCGTGTTGGCCATCATCCACAGCGACATGGCGAGGACGGCCGCCGGGAAGGTGGGGATCCTCACCCCCACCGCCGGCAGGCCGAAAAAAATGAAGAAGATCTGGAGGAGCAGGGGGACGGCGCGGACGAACTCCACCGTCCACTCGACGCCGGTCCGGACGGCCGCCCAGGGGGCGAAGCGCAAGAGTCCGGCCAGGACGCCGGCCGAGCTGCCCAGGACGATGACCGCGGCGGAGATCTCCACCGTGCTCACGGTGCCTCGCAGCAGATAGCCGATGTTCTCGAGGATGACCGCCCAGTGCATTCCGGACATCCCGGGGTCAGGCCGCCGAATGGCTCGGCGGGACCGCACCCCTGCGCAGGATCCGTGCCTCCGTCAGGTTGAGGAGGCGTGTCAGGGTGAGGACCAGGATCACGTACAGGACGGCGGCGGCGCCGTAGATCTCGAAGGAGCGGAAGTTGTTGAAGGAGATGTCGTTGGCCACGAACATCAGCTCCACCATGCCGATCGTGGAGACCAGCGACGAGTTCTTCACCAGGGAGACGAGGTTGTTGCCCAGGGCGGGGAAGGAGATCCGCACGGCCTGGGGAATGACGACGTGGAGCGCCTCCTGAAGGGGGCTGAGGCCGGTGGAGCGCGCGGCCTCGTGCTGGCCCTTGGGCACGGCCTCCAGCCCGGCCCGGAAGATCTCCGTGTTGTAGGCCGCCGTGTACAGGGTGAGGGCCGACAGGCCGGAGAGGAAGGCCGAGAGCCTCAAGCCGAGCTGGGGCAGGCCGAAATACACGATGAAGATCTGGATGAGGAGCGGCGTGTTGCGGAAGACCTCGACGTAGGCGCGGGTGAGCCAGCGGGCCGGACGCCACGGGAGCTGGGACAGGAGCGCCGCGATCGTCCCCAGCGCCAGGGCCAGCAGCATGGCCGCGGCCGAGATCAGGACTGTGAGCCCCGCTCCCTGCAGCAGGTAGGGCAGCCCCTGCCAGACGGCCGGCCAGGAGAACGTCATGGGTGCGTGGATTGCCGTGGCGGGTCGGTGCCCGCCCCACCGGATGCCACGCGGTCTCCCGGCGGGGCGGGGGAAACGGCCCGGGACGGATCAGGGCTTGAAGAGGTTCGCCTCGACCTCGCCGAAGTATTTCTTCCAGAGCTTGTCGTACGTCCCGTCCTTCTTCAGCTTGAGGAGCTGCCCGTCCACCCACTTGACAAATTCACCCTCGCCTTTCCGCACGGCGATGCCGTACGGGCGCGGGGTGAACGGCTTGCCGACGGGCTTCAGGTCCGGGTTCTCCTTGGCCAGCGTCAAGATCAGGATGTCGTCCTGGGAAAAGGCGTCGGCCCGCCCGCCCTTCACCGCCAGGACCGCCTCCGAGACCTTCCCGAACTTCACGCGGGCGGCCTTGGGGGCGAGCTGCTCGATATCCTTGTCCTGGATGGCGCCCTGGATGACGGCGACCGTCTTGCCCGCCAGGTCCTCGACCCCCTTGATGCTGCTGTTCTTGGGGACGAGGAGCAGGCCGCCGGACATGAAGTATGGCTCCGAGAACTCGACCACCTGCCGGCGCTCATCGGTCACCGTGACCGAGGCGATGATGATGTCGATCTTGCCGCTCTGCAGAAACGGGATGCGATTCCCCGAGGTCACCGCCACCAGCTCGACCTTGGTCTCGTCGTCGAAGAGCGCCTTGGCGAAGAGGTGGGCGATGTCCACGTCGAACCCCAGGTTCTTGCCGGCGCTGTCCACGTACCCGAACGGCGGGAAGTCGGTCTTGACGCCGGCGATGAGCCGTCCCCGCTTCTTCACCTCGTCCAGGGTGCCGGCCGCCGCCTGCCCGGCCAGGGCGGAGGCCACGAGTCCGGTCACCAGGATGAGCCCCATGCGTCGTATGAACCCTCGCACGCTGTGCATCGTTCCCCCTCCCCCTGGATGGATCCTGCGGATGCGTTCTGGAAGCGGCGACCGCCCTTCCGCGGCGCCCCGTCCTGCGGCGGGGCTCAGGCAGCCGTGGTCTCGCGCCGGGGTGACCGCCTCCGAAGGTCGCGGATCAGCCATCGGCAATCGCCCGGCACGGATGGAATCTCAGTGCACCAGGATCTTGCTGAGGAACGTGCGCGTCCGCTCTTCCGTGGGATTGGCGAAGAACGCCTGGGGGTCCCCCTCTTCGACGATCCGCCCCTCGTCCATGAAGATGATCCGGTGGGCGACCTTCTTGGCGAAGCCCATCTCGTGGGTGACGACGATCATGGTCATGCCCTCCTTGGCAAGGTTGACCATGACGTCCAGCACCTCGTTGATCATCTCCGGATCCAGGGCGGAGGTGGGCTCGTCGAACAGCATGATCTTGGGCTGCATGGCCAGGGCCCGGGCGATGGCCACCCGCTGCTGCTGGCCGCCGGAAAGCTGGGCCGGGTAGTGATCGGCCTTCTCGGGGATGCCGACCTTGGCCAGGAGGGCCCGCGCACTCCTCTCCGCCTCCTGCCGGGACTGCTTCCGGACCTTGACGGGGGCGAGGGTGATGTTCTGGAGCGCCGTCATGTGAGGATAGAGGTTGAACTGCTGGAACACCATCCCGACCTCGGCCCGCAGCTTGGTGATGTCCGTGGCGGAATCACTGAGCGACATGCCGTCCACCACGATCTCGCCCTTCTGGATCGGCTCCAGCTTGTTGATGCAGCGGATCAGGGTGCTCTTGCCGGACCCGCTCGGGCCGCAGACCACGACCACCTCTCCGGCCTTCACCAGGAGATCGATGTCGTTCAGGACGTGGAGGGGCCCGAACCACTTGTTGACGCCGCGGAACGCTATCACGAGGGGGGGCCTCCTCGGGTCGTGGCACGCGGGGGTCCCAGCCCTACCCCCGGTCCTTGTAGCATCGCTGGCTGGGCAGGAGTGGCGGTGACGTTTCCGCCAGTGCCCGGCAGACCGCGGCCCGGGCGAGGATCCAGGTGGGGTCGATCACGGGCACGGAGAGGTCGCCGTCCTGGAGGACGAGCGGGATCTCGGTGCAGCCGGCGAGGACCGCCTCGGCGCCGCGCCCGCACAAGTGTTCTGCCGCCTCGCGGATCAGGCGGCGGGGCCGCCCCTCCGGTTCGCCGTGCTTGACCGCGTAGATCGCCTCCATGACGGCTGCGGTCTGGATCGCCGGGTCCGGCGTCAGGATGGTGAAGCCCCGCGGCTCGAAGAACGACTCGAAGAGATGGCTCTGCAGGGTGCCGGACGTGGCCAGGAGGCCCAGACGGCGAAGACCCGGATACCCGCTCGCCACCGCCGAGACAGTTTCACCGATCAGATGCAGGATGGGAACCCGCACGGCCCGCTGGAGCGGCGCGAAGAAATGATGGGCGGTGACACATGGGATGGTGAGAAAGGCGGCGCCGCCGCGGATCAGGGCCTGAGCGCTCTCCACCAGGCTGGGGAGCGGGTCGGGTCCCTCGCCCCGGATGGCCGCGGTACGATCGGGAATCTGGGGATTGCTGTAGATGAGGACCTTGAGATGATCCTGGTCCGCCTTGGCGGGGGTGGCCCGGATGATCTTCTGGTAGAAGTCCGCGGTGGCCGCGGGCCCCATTCCCCCCAGGACGCCGATGATCTTCCCCGAATTGCTCATGCTGGGAATTTGTACCATTGTGCCACAGGCGTGTCAAGGCTTCGCCGCCCCGCCGGATGTTGATCCTTCGCCGGTGGGTGGGAGTCATGATGTCTTCGGGGGGTGTCAGGTTTTTCGCCACGGCCGACGGGGCAGCCGGCCCGGCCCGCGGCGGCCTTCGACCCCGGCGGTGCCGAACGGCGGACATCAGCCCAGGAACGCTTGACGCGGCGCGCGCGTTAGGGCTACTCTGCGCCCACACGCCTTCGAGGGAAGGAGGATTCGCCATGCGCTGGACACCGACGCATCGCATCATCGCCACGGCCAGGCGCGAGGGGCCCGAGACATTCGAGGTGATGGCGTTTGACCTCGGATGCGATCATCCCGGTCCCGGCAGGTATGCCCTGTTCACCCGGGAGGAGTGGGAGGCCGGCACGCCGGCGGATTGGACCATGGATGTGGAGGGCCAGGTGTGGTTCCAGGGGGGGAGTGTGCCGCCCGGAGGGTCCGCGACCGCCCAGGGAATCTGGGACGATTGAGTTTCACACTCCGTGGTCCGGAATTCTGTCCTAGCGGAAAATCTGCGTGATCTGCGAAATCTGCGGATAACTCGGATTCTGGTTCCTTCCGTTCTGTGGTGCGATCGAGGCGAGGAGCAGGCACATGAAACGGATCGCGGTCTTGACGAGCGGGGGGGATGCGCCGGGGATGAACGCGGCCATCCGGGCGGTCGTGCGAACGGGCATCGACCGGGGGTGGGAGGTCTTGGGTGTCCGACATGGCTATGCCGGCCTGATCGCGAACGATATGGCCGCGCTGAACGCCCGGGATGTGGGCGGCATCCTGCAGCGCGGCGGCACGGTGCTGGGAAGCGCCCGGAGCGCGGAATTCGAGACGGAGGCCGGACGCGAGAAGGCCATCCGTAATCTGAATGCGCGGGGCGTCGAGGACTTGATCGTCATCGGCGGGAACGGATCGCAAACGGGGGCCGCGTGCCTGTTCCGGATGGGTTTCCCGGTGATGGGGGTGGCGTCCACGATCGACAACGACCTGGTCGGCTCCGATATCACCATCGGAGTGGACACGGCCCTGAACATCGCCCTGGAAGCCATAGACCGGCTGAAGACGACGGCCTCCTCCCACCAGCGGGCCTTCCTCGTCGAGGTGATGGGTCGACGCTGCGGGTATCTGGCCCTGATGGCCGCCATCGCCGGCGGGTCGGAGGCGGTCCTGCTGCCGGAGTTCGAGACCGACCCGGAAGAGTTGGCCGCCGACCTCCACGCGGTGTACCTCCGCGGAAAGCCGCACGCCATCGTGGTCGTGGCCGAGGGAGCCAAGTACAACGCCGAGGCGCTGGCAGCCTACTTCCGGAAAAACCAGGAGCGACTCGGCTTCGATCTCCGCGTCACCACCCTCGGCCATGTCCAGCGGGGAGGGGCGCCCGGGGCCTTCGACCGGATCCTGGCGACGCGGCTGGGGGGCGGGGCCACGGAGGCCCTGGCGAAGGGGGAGCGCGGGGTGCTGGTCGGCCTCATCAAGGGCGAGGTCGTGACCACGCCGCTGGAGGAGGTTGTTGGAAAGCAGAAAACGCTGGACCCCTGGCTCGTGGCGCTGGCCGGTGTCCTGGCCAAGTAGCCTGGTACGGATATGCAGGCGCCTGCTGTGGCGAAGGGGCGGGGCCGGGCCGTTGCCCGGGCGGGGCTCGGTTTCTTCGATCGGGTCTACGTCCTGGTGGCCCGGATCCCGCGGGGCAAGGTGGCCACGTACGGTCAGATCGCCCGCCTCCTGGGAGCCTCTCGTTCTGCCCGGGTCGTCGGGTGGGCCATGCACGGGAATCCCCACGGGTCCAAGGTTCCCTGCCACCGGGTGGTGCAGCGGGGCGGGTCCTTGAGCCCGAACTACTGCGTCGGCGACCCCGACCGCCAGCGCCGCCTGCTGGAGCGGGAGGGCGTGACCTTCCGCCTGGACGGCCGGGTCGACATGAGCCTCCATCAGTGGGATGCCAAGAGGCCCCGGCCGGCACAGCGGGGCCCGGCGCGAGGAGGTGGCACATGCGGAGCGGACTGAATTATCCAGGGTTCCTGCTGGCGGTGTCTGCGGTGCTCTGCGCGGCGGTGCCGGCGGGGGCGCAGGAGTATCCGACCAAACCAGTCGAGGTGGTCGTCGGCTATCCGCCGGGAGGCGGCACGGACATGATTGCCCGCGCCATCGCCGACGTGGCCCAGAAGTACGTCGGGCAGCCGCTGGTCATCAACAACAAGCCGGGGGCCACGGGGATCATCGGGTCACAGTACGTGGCCAGTTCGAAGCCCGATGGCTATACGCTGCTCGTGGCGGGCGGGAGCGAGACCGTGTCCGTCCCGCACTTCAAGAGCCTGCCGTTCAACCCCATCAGCGATTTCGATCCCATCATCCGCCTGATGATCGAGCGGGTGGCGTTCTATGTGAAGGGCGAGAACCCCTGGAAGACCATGCAGGAGTTCGTGGCGGATGCCAGGCGAAATCCCGACAGGTTCACGTATGCCACCTCGGGCGTCGGCGGCATCCATCACGCCACGGTGCTGGTGCTGGAGAAGCGGACGGGGATGCGTCTGAGCCACGTCCCGCACAAGGGCGGAGCGGAGACCCTGGCCGCCGTGGCGGGGGGCCATGTCGACGTGGCCATGGCCTCGCCCAACGAGGCGTACGCCCTGGTGCAGGGGGGCCGCATCCGGGCGCTGGCCAACGCCTCGCTGACGCGCTCTCCGACGGAGCCGAACACGCCCACCCTGCGGGAGCTGGGCTACGACGTGTACATCGAGAACCAGAAAGGGTTCGTGTTCCCCAAGGGCGTCCCGCAGCCGATCCTCCAGAGACTCCATGATGGTCTGCGGAAGGCCTGGGATGATCCCCAGTTCAGGGCCAACGCGGACAAGCTGAAGCTCGAGTTGGCGTACCTCAACGGGGAGGAGTTTCGGAAGGCCCTGAAGGCCATGTACGATCAGATCGGTGATTCCGTGAAGAAGTGACCCCGGGACACGCGAGGCATGCCGATGACCCTGGATCGGGCTCTCGGCGCGGGGGCCGTTCTGCTGGCCGTTCCGGTCAGCGTGGCCTCGTGGGGATATGGGGTGGGGAGCCCTCGATCCCCCGGCGCCGGGTTCTGGCCGCTGCTCATCGCCGCGACGATGGCCGGTCTGGGCCTATGGCTCTTCCTGCGGCCGGCCCACGCCCCCTCCGCCGGAATGTCCCCGGTGTCCCGCTGGGGGAGGTTCGGCATCGCCCTGGGCACGCTGGCATTCTATGCGGTCGCCCTGGAGCCGCTCGGGTACCTTCTCGCCACCGCTCTCCTGCTGTTCGTCCAGTTCCGATGGGTGGAGAGCCGTTCCTGGCGGATGAGCGCGTGGACCGCGGTCTTGACGGCCCTCGTCACCCTGCTCCTCTTTCGCACGCTGCTCAAGGTCCCCTTGCCCGTGGGCGTGATCCCACTGCCCCGGGGCTGGTGAGATCGATCGCGCGGGAGCGAGATTGGATACGCTGGGCTCCCTGTTCCACGGCTTTGCCGTTGCCCTGACGCCCGGGAACCTGCTCGTGGTGCTCCTGGGGACCCTCGTCGGGACCGTGATCGGGGTCTTGCCCGGACTGGGTCCCACGGCCTCCATCGCCCTGCTCTTGCCCATCACCATCGGCATGGACATGCTGCCGGCCCTGATCATGCTGGCGGGGATCTACTACGGGGCGATGTACGGGGGCTCGACCACGTCCATCCTGGTGAACATCCCGGGCGAGGCCGCCTCCGTCGTCACCTGCATCGACGGCTATCAGATGGCGCGCCAGGGGCGGGCGGGCCCGGCGCTGGGAATGTCGGCCTTCGGATCGTTCATCGGCGGCAGCGTGGGCGTGGTCGCCGTGATGCTCATCTCTCCCGTCCTGGCCGAGGCCGCGCTCAAGTTCGGGCCGGCCGAGATGTTCGCCCTGCTGTTTTTCGCCTTCACCTGCATCGGCGGCCTGACCGGAACGTCCAAGGGCCGGGGCCTCCTCATGGCCAGCGTCGGCCTGCTCCTCGGCTCGATCGGCACCGACGATATCCACGGGGTGGACCGGTTCACCTTCGGGAGCCTGTACCTCCGGGACGGCATCGGGCTCGTGCCGCTCGCCATGGGACTCTTTGGGCTGGGGGAGATCCTGTACAACATCGAGCAGCGGGAAGGGACCGGCGCGGTCATGGAGACGCCCAGGAACCTCCTGCCGACGCTCCGGGACTGGAAGGATTCGACCTGGCCGATCCTGCGGGGAAGCCTCCTCGGCTTCGGCATCGGCGTCCTCCCGGGCGGCATGCCGGCGGTGGCGTCGCTCCTGAGCTATGCCGTGGAGAGGCGCGTCGCCAGGCGGCCGGAGGAGTTCGGGAAAGGGGCCATCGCGGGAGTGGCGGGTCCCGAGACGGCCAACAACGCCGCCACCGCGGGCGGCTTCGTGCCGTTGCTCACGCTCGGGATCCCCACCAACAGCGTCCTCGCCCTGATGCTGGCGGCGCTCATGCTGCACGGGGTGACGCCGGGGCCGCTCCTGCTCCTCAAGTGGCCGGACGTGTTCTGGGGCGTGATCGCCAGCATGTACATCGGCAACCTCATGCTCCTCATCCTCAACCTGCCGATGATCGGGCTCTTCGTGCAACTGCTCAAGGTGCCCTACGGAATCCTGTCGCCCCTGATCATCATGTTTGTCTTGGTGGGGGCGTACGCCCTCAACCACAGCGTCGCCGATGTGTGCATGACCATCCTCTTCGGGATCGTGGGCTACCTCATGAAGCGGTACGGGCTCGAGCCGGCCCCCTTGGTGCTGGCCTTCGTCCTGGGACCCATGCTCGAGAACAACCTGAGCAAGGCCCTCATTCTATCCCGGACGGGGAACCCGCTGTTCCTATTCTCGCGGCCCATCTCGGCGACCCTCCTCACGCTGGCCATCCTCGTCCTGGCCTACCCGCTGGTCCGGTGGTGCCTCACGCGGAGGGTCGACCGGGAAGGTTCGTCCTCCCACCCCTTTCCTGTTGGTCCGGGACATTCTCCTTGATCTGGGAACCCCGCAGGGGTAAGTACACTGTTTCGTAGGTTCGATGACATGTCTCGTGACCAGGGGATCGGCCTTGCCCCCCGCTCGCCCTGAGCCCGTCGAAGGGTGAGCGGGGGGCAGATGCGTCGCCGAGCGCAAGGGCCACCGGAGTGAGCAAAGAGCCACAGCCGGGACCGGGCGGGCCGGGGGCGCCGGGCGTCGAGGAACGGGGAACAGGACTTCCTAACACGTGAGGCGAAGGAACCCATGAAGCCAAGAGTGCTGGTGACGGAGGCGATCCATCAAGCGGGATGGGATCTGCTGGCTGGGGAGACGGTGGGGGTGGCGTGGACCGGGGAGCAGGCCGAGCCGCTGGCCAGGGCGCTGGAGGGCGTCCAGGCGGTCATCGTGCGGGTGGCCAAGCTTCCGGCGGATGTCATCCGCGGGGCGAAGGGACTGAAGATCATCGCCAAGCACGGCGTGGGCTACGACAACATCGATGTGAAGGCGGCCACGGAATGCGGCATCCTCGTGACCAACACGCCCACCGCCAACTCGCAGTCGGTGGCGGAGCACGCCCTGGCCCTGCTCCTCGCCGTGGCGCGCCGGGTCGGCGATGTCAGCCGCGACCTGGCCCTCAAGCACATCCAGTCCCAGAAGGCCTATCAGGGGTTCGAGCTCGGCGGGAAGGTCATGGGCATCATCGGGCTGGGCGGGGCCGGGCTCCGGCTGGCGCGCATGACGGGGAACGGCCTGGGCATGCGCGTGATCGGGTACGACCCGTACAGGCAGCCGTGGCCCGAGGGGGTCGAGCGATTCCAGGATCTGAACCCCCTGCTGGCGGAAGCGGACTACCTTTCCATCCACGTTCCCCTCACCGCCGAGACGAGGAACGTCATCGGGCCGGCGGCCATGTCGCGGATGAAGCCGACGAGCGTCCTGGTGAACACGGCCCGGGGCGGCATCGTGGATGAGGCGGCGCTGGCCGAGGCGATCAAGGGGGGGCGCATCGGCGGGGCGGGGTTGGACGTGATCGTGGACGAGCCGCTCCAGGCAAATCATCCCCTGGCCGGGCTCCCCAATGTGATCCTCACCCCCCACATGGCGGGCGTGACGGAAGAGGCCATGATGCGGATGGCCCAGAACGCCGCCGAGGACGTCGTGCGCGTCCTGCGGGGCGAGCGTCCGAAGTACCCGGTCAATCCGGACGTTTTCACCCGGCGTGGCATGTAGCCGGTTGTCGCCGCCGGAAGCGGAAGAAGGGAAGTGAATCCTGGGTCCCGGCAGGTTGACCCCGGGACCGGAAAACGAAAACGACGGCCCCACGATCAGGGGCCGCCGTCTCGCAAGACTTTTCTGTGATCCAGCAATCAACTCTGGGGCATGGGCTTCGTCGGGGCGGGTGTGGCGGTGTCGGTGTGAGACCCTCCACACTCGGCCAATGCAGTTCCGGCGATTCCGAGCAGCAGGCCAAGGGCGAATACCAGACTCAGTAGCTTTCGCATCGCTGTCTCCTTCTCCTCCTTGATACTCCCATCCCCCCCGGTCTCGATGGGCCCTTATACCGGACCAGTCTAGTCCTGTCAAGGCATTTCCACGGGCTCCGGGGTGCGTAGCGATCCTGATCCGAGGGCCGCGGTGGGGTCTCGCCTCGTCGAGCCGTCTCCTGCTTCCCCCCCGGATGCGTGCACGCGTCGTCTCGGATCCGCCGTCGTGTTCCGGCGCGCCCCTCGACTCTTCACGCCGCTTCCCTCCGCGCTACGGCGTCACACTTTCCGTCGCCCCTCACGGAAATGCCGTGGCCGGATTTGCCCCGACACGGACGCCAGACATCTCTGAGACTCGGACAGTCCACGTACAAAGCTCAAACTGCCCGACATTGACCTGAAACTATGAGGGCACGTTGGATTGCCAATCCAGCGGATAAAGCCACCTCCCGCTCTGCCAGCCTCTCTGCTCATCGGTCACCGACTGCCGCCGCGCTATCGCAGGGGCTTGCCCGGGTTGCACTTCACCATGATGATGGTGTTCCGCCTGGTACTGCATTGCCGATAGGACAAGCCGAAGTTCGTTCTTGACTCAGATCCCACGTGGGTAGTAGAGAGTTGACAATCGTTACACTTCCCCCTGTTTTCGCCCGGCCGCGTTTTTCGGGCCTTGTGCCCTGTTCGATATCTCGACCCCCACCATCTCACCCCGTCTGGCTGAGGGTGTCCGCATGCGCCACCCCGGCGTCCCGAGGGTCCTCGGGGGGAGCCCCTGGGCATGCGTGGCCACACCGGCCACGTCTTACCTTCCACGTTTTCCTGCCGAGTTCTGGCAGAGAGCTTCCATCGAGACACTCTCCCGACTCCTAAGCGAAGCACAAGCGCCGCTAGCCGATTGGGCTGGAGCGGGCGACTGCACGTTGCACTGCCCGTCTCCCTCGCCTGGGTACCGGCGATTGCGCTCCGGCTGCGCCATCCACAATCACAGGGGGCACCAGCAGGTGGATAGCCAAACCTGGATCGCCCTCCCGAGCGAATCACCAAGCCTGGATCCTGGCGTCATGGGGGTAATCGTACTGCCAATAGGAGCCGCATCATGCGAGGCCGGATAGCGACAAGAACCCTGCGGCTCGGGCTGGTCGTGGGCTGCCTGTGGGCCTGGTCACCCGCCGGGAGCGCGGCGCACGCACAGTCAGCGTTCACCGACGACCCGCTTGTGCCGCGGCTCAGCGCAATCAAGGCGGCGCATTTCATGGAACTGCGGACGGCCATTGACGACCTCCGAGCCCGATTTGGCCTCAAGCCTTTCCTGTTTACCGACCCCGTGCTCACCCCGAGAAGCACGCTGATTCGGCTGGTTCATCTCACCGACCTCCGCACCGCCCTCGCCGCGGTCTATCAAGGGGCCAAGAAGGTGCCGCCGAGCTACACCGACCCCAGCCCCGTGGTCCGGCAGAGCATCGTCGAGGCGACCCACCTGAGCGAGCTGCGCGCGGCGGTCCACACCCTTGAGCAGCTCCTCGTGCCCCTCACGGTGAAATTTCTGGGAAGCGGCAGCGGCACCGTAGCTTTCGACCGGCCAGGCAGCACGTGCCACCTGACCTGCACGGAACGCGTCGTCGCGGGCAATGAGGTCACTCTACAGGCACAGGCCGACACCGGCACCACATTCGAGGGCTGGGGCGACTCCCGTTGCGGCATGACCAACCCCTGCAAGCTGAACGTGAAGACCGCTACGGAGGTGACAGTTACCTTCTCCCGCCCCCTGGGCTGGCCGCCGGCGATTTCCAACCTCAAGATCAATCCTGCGATCGCAGAACAAGGAGTTGGCCCGGTCGAGGTGAGCGGGAGCGTGGACTTCAGCGATCCCGACGCCAATGTCGTTCGCGTGCGGATCCTCCTTTCTGGCGGCCCGCAGGTCATCGAGATCCCGGTCACGCCTGGGGCCACGACAGGCGTTCTCACGTGGCCGCTCGGGGTGGACACGGCCACACTGGGTGACATGCCCTTTACGGTGACGGCCGTCGACGCGAAAGGCAATGAGTCCAATGCCCTGCCGGGGAAGTTTCAGGTCGTGAGCCCTTACATCCCTGTCTACAGGCTTCACGGTCTTAATTTCGGGCCATACGTGGAGGGGCAGGACCCTGACGTGGGCTCCCAGATTGGCGAAGGGCAGCTACGGGCGCGGATGCGGGTCATCCGGTCATACACGCGGTGGATCCGAACGTTTGGAAGCGGCAATGGCTTGGAGAGGGCGGGACAGATCGCCCATGACATGGGTCTCAATACGGCCATCGGGGCCTGGCTCGGCCGAGATGCCTTGGCGAACGAGCGGGAGATCGCGAATCTCATCGCCGCCGGGAAGGCCGGATGGGTGGACCTGGCGATCGTCGGGAGCGAAGTCTTGCGGCGAAACGACCTCTCGGCGGATCAACTCATTGCCTACATCGCTCGCGTGAAGAAGGAGTTACCCGAGATTCAAGTCACCACTGCAGAGATCTACCCCATCTATCTCGAGCACCAGTCGCTCCGCGCTGCGGTGGATGTGCTCTTCGTCAACTACTACCCGTACTGGGAAGAGGTCAGCGTGAGTCAGGCGCTGGCCGCACTCCATGATCGCCATCAGCAAGTGTTGGCGCTGGCCGGAGACAAGGCCGTCATCGTGTCGGAGAGCGGCTGGCCGAGTTGCGGGTCCCCGCGAGGAGAAGCGATCCCCTCGCCCGAGAATGCGAGCCTTTACTTCCTCAACTTTGCCTCGTGGGCGCAAGCCACTCAGGTTGAATACCACTACTTCGAGGCGTTTGATGAGAGCTGGAAGGTCAGGCAGGAGGGTCCGCAGGGCGCCTGCTGGGGCCTCTGGGACAAGGATGGCACGTTGAAGGCGGGCATGCAGGACGTCTTCGACGGGAAGACCATGCCCGACAACTGGAGCGGCACCGAGGTGGTTGGCGGACCGGGGATTGCTTCCATCAGCTTCACCCGCGTGCCACCTTACGGCGGCTCCGAGAATCTCGGCGGCGAGGTACGACACGTCAGGCCCGCGGATCATCGGGTGGCGGTGTACATCAAGGTCGGCGGACGGTGGTGGACGAAGCCGACGTTCGCCGAGCCGCTCACGCGGATACGGCCTGACGGCACATGGATGTGCGACATCACGACTGGCGGCATCGATGAGCAGGCGACGATGATCGCCGCCTACCTCGTGCCCGTCGGATACAGTCCTCCAACGATGGCAGGAGGTGTAACGCTTCCGGCAGAGCTTGCTGGAAGGGCTCTCGCCAAGGTCGAGATCACTCGGGCACCCTGAAGTACACTGCCGGCGAGACCGCGGATGGAGAGTAGGAGGTCCGTCTCCGTGGCGATAACCACGGATGATCTGCTGACACCTGGCAAGATCGCAGGTGTTGCTCCGAACTCGTGACCCGGTGGGTCGGTGCGGGCCATCCACCCCATGGCTTGTCCGGGAGCGTAGCGCATCATCGGATGGCGGGGCAGCAAGTCGCCGAGGGAGGAGCCGTTCAGGAACTCGCAACACTTTGCTCCGGAGTTCGGCCACCGAGCGGGCGCCGCCGGGGCCAACTCGCACCGGTCTCTCGATTCCGCTGCAGGTTCCCTTGCTGTGAAAGCGCGTTCATGCCTTTGGCGGAACGCAGCGACGGGGGCGGGAGCTTGTCGGGCGTGGTTGATGAGGAGGCCGGTTCGAGTCCTGCTTGGCTCCCCATTGAGGACTCGAACATACCGGGGAGTGGCTGATCCAGCTTGGGCGTGCGAACACCTCACAAGATCGCTCGCCTCATCGGGAAGAACCCGACCCGACCATCACGAGGCGTGATGGCGAGTTTTGGGTCAGGCGACCGCGTCCGATCGCGCGCGAAGTGGGGTCGACAGAATCCCCTCCTCTCGGTCCCAGGGTAGCCGTGGGAGGGCTTGCCCCTGTTCGGTTTCGTTCCTCCTTCCCGCCCGTACTCGCGAAGGCCTCGGCCAAGGGCTCGCCCGCAGTTTGTCATCCTTCGCTACCCGGGCGTCAGTCGTCGCCCTGACTGCTGGTGAGTGGTCCGCGCTGGCCGGTGAATACCGACGCAGAGTCCGAGATATCCTCGCCGTGGGTCGCCCACCACGTCAGGAAGGCCTTCGGGTGGCCTCTCAGTCCCCGCAGGATGAAAGACACCCCCTCGCGCTGGATGGTGTCATGATCGCGTCTCGTTGCGTCGAGGTGTTCGCTGCTCAATTCAACACCGTCCTTTCAGTTGCGCGCGGGTTGCGTCTCAGCGCATCGGAGTGCCTTTCCGTGTGGCCAAAACCCTTGGCCGGGATTCTGCTTGACACCCTGGTTTACCCTCGCGTAGCATCGGCGAGTTTTCGGCTCGTTGGATCCTCGACTTCCCGGGGACTGTGTATGCGCGCCATCCTCTTGGTCGCGGGTGCCGGCTGGCGGCTGAAGCCCTACACCCAGGCAACTCCCAAGTGCCTCCTGGACATGGGGGGAAAGTCCCTCCTCCTGCGCAACCTGGAGGCTTTCGCCGCGCTGGGAATCCGCGAGGCCGTCCTGGTGGTGGGCTTCATGCAGGAGCAGGTGGTGGCCGAGGCGGCCCGGGGTCCGGCCGAGGTGCATGTCCGCATCGTGCAGAACGACCGGTTCAGCCGGGGCAACATCCTGTCCCTCTGGCACGCCCGGCACGAGTTCGACGACGACGTCCTCATCATGGACGGCGACGTGCTCTATCCGCAGGAGTTGCTGGCGCGTCTGCTGGCCTCCACCGATCCCAACGCCATCGCCGTGGATGAGCGATTCCAGGACAGCGGCGAGGAGCAGAAGGTCCTCTGCGAGGACGGCTGGGTGGTGGAGGTCACCAAGAAGGTTGGCGGCGACCCACGCATCCGCGGCGAGGCCGTGGGATTCCTGCGGCTGTGCGCCGATGCCGCCGAGGTCCTGCGCGGCATCCTGGAGGAGTTCATCGAGACCGGCAAGGACACGCTGGAGTACGAGGACGCGTTCCGGGAGTTGGCCGTGGAGGTGCCGATCGGGGTGGTCGAGGTGGGCGACCTGCCCTGGATCGAGATCGACTTCGAAGAAGATCTCAGCCGGGCACGCGACAAGATCCTTCCCCAGGTGGAGTGCCTGGATCGCGGCCAGACCATCCCCTCACAGTAAGTCCGGCAGACGCTCCGCTCAACACCGCCCTCGCTGCAACACCCACCCCGCTCGGGTTCAATACCGTTGACATAAGGTTCGAGGATGGCGTCGGGGTCGACCAAATCCCCCCGTTCCCCCCTTTGTCAAAGGGGGGCGGAGGGGGGATTTCGCAAAGAGGGCTCGCCCCGTGGCGACGGGGCCGCATCCCCACAGGGCGAGCGAGGATCTGGCCGAGGTGAGGACCTCCGGCCGCCGTCAGGCGTGTGTCGGCTCGGGGAGCAGGTGGGGGTCATCCGGGAGGATCACGGTCACCCGATCTCCGGGCTGAAAGGCGGGGGTGTGGCGGGGATCGGAGAGATCCACGGTCAGCCGGACGTCTCCGACGTTCACGGTGTACCGGATCAAGGCCCCGGTGTACATGGCGTTCTCGATGGTGCCCGGGAGCCGGTTGGGCCCCGCCACGGACTCGGGGGGTCGGAGGCGGATGGCCTCGGGGCGTACGACGAGGTTGACCCGCTCCCCCGGGCCGAAGCGGCCGTTCGCCGTGCGGATCGAGAGGGAGCCGAGCGGGGTTGCGACGGTCGAGCCCGCCGGGGGACCGGCCGAGAAGACGCCACCCAGGAAGTTGACCAGGCCGACGAATCGCGCCACGAACTCCGTGGCGGGTCGCTCGTAGATCTCGGTGGGTGTCCCTCCCTGGAGGATCCGCCCCCGGTCCATCACCATGATCCGGTCGGAGATGCTCATGGCCTCTTCCTGGTCGTGGGTGACGAAGACCACCGTCTGCTGGAGGTCCCGGTGGAGGCGCTGGATCTCTGCCCGCATCTGCACCCGGAGGTTGGCGTCCAGGTTTGAAAGCGGCTCGTCCAGGAGGAGGACCTTGGGCTGGAGGCTCAGCGCCCGCGCCAGCGCCACGCGCTGCTGCTGGCCGCCCGAGAGCTGCGCCGGGCGGCGGTGACGCACCTCCTGGAGCTGCACCAGGTCGAGCAGCTCATCCACGCGTCGGAGGATTTCCACGCGGGACCGCCTCCGGATGGCCAGGGCGTAGCCGATGTTCTGGGCCACGGTCATGTGGGGGAACAGGGCGTAATTCTGGAACACCATGGCGGTGGGCCGGCGGTTCGGCGGGAGCGTGGTGATGGTCTCCCCGTCGAGGACGATCCCGCCGGCGTCGGGACGGAGAAAGCCTCCGATCAGCCTGAGCAGGGTCGTCTTGCCGCACCCGCTCGGCCCCACGAAGGAGACCAACTCGCCCCGCCGGATGGCGGCGCTCACGTCCTGCACGGCCGTGACGGCGCCGTAGCGCTTGGTCAGGCCGTCGAGGCAAAGCAGCGGCTGGGTGGTCACGCGGACTCCCGGGGACGCGTCAGGCATGGGCGGCGAAGACCCGGATTCCGGTTCGCCTCGCCAGGCTGCCCAAGCCCGCCAGGCAGATCGCCACGGTCCCGATCAGGATGACCGAGACGGCGCAGGCGATCCCCATGTCCCCCTCGCGGGCTCGGTTGAAGATGTATACCGAGGCCAGCAGCCGCCCCGGGGCCACCAGGAAGATGGCGGCGCTCAGGCTGATCATGGACTGCATGAAGGTGAAGAGGAACCCGGCGGCGAAGGCGGAGGACATCAGGGGCAGGACGATCCGGCGAAAGGTGGTCAGGGCCCCCGCCCCCAGGTCCGCCGAGGCTTCCTCCAGGCCCCGGTCGATCTGGTGGAGCTTGCTCACGCCCGCCTCCAGCCCCACCGCCAGGAACCGGGCGATCATGTTCAGGACCAGGATCGCCAGCGTCCCGGTAAGCAGCAGCGGCGGATGGTTGAAGGCCAGGAGGTACCCGATGCCCATGATCGTGCCGGGCAGGGCGAAGCCGATCAGGGTGATCGCCTCCAGCAGGCCGCGCCAGCGGTGCTCTCCGCGCATGCACAGGTACGCCAGCCCCGTCCCGACCAGGGCAGCGGCGGCCCCCGCCAGGAGCGAGACCTTCAGGCTGGTCCATACCGTATCCAGCCCCGCGTCCCTGAGCAGGTGTTCCAGCGTGAGGGTGTTGTCGATCCCCACCAGCTTGGTCACCGCGCCGAGGAGGATCACCCCGTAGCAGACCAGGATCACCGCCGCATACAGGAGGGCGGGGATGAGCAGGACGGCCTGCAGCGGCCGGCCGATCCTCCGCTCCTCGGCCGCGGTGGGGGCGCCGCTCACCGTGGTATATGTCTTCCCCTTGAGCCAGTAGTGCTGTGCCAGGAAGATGGCCAGGCTGGGGACCAGGAGCACCACGGAGATCACGCTGGCCATCTCCGTGTTCCATTCGCCCGTGATCATCAGGAAGGCGTCCGGCGCCAGGAAGGAGAGCCCGCCGCCGAGAAGGGCCGGATTGCCGAAGTCGGCGATGGCCAGGCCGAACGTCAGCAGGGCCGCCTTGAGGAGCCCCGGGCTGGCCAGGGGGAGGATGATGGTCCAGAGCAGTGTCGGCTCCCCGGCCCCCAGGTCGCAGGCGGAGTCCTCCAGGGTCGGGTCGAGCGACTGCAGCACGTTCTCGATCATCAGGAAGGCCACGGGGAGCAAGGACAGGACCTGGGCGAGGACGACACCCAGCCAGCCGTAGATGGGAATCTGGGTGTCCAGGAGCTGGGCCAGGAATCCCCGGCGACCGGCGACGATGATCAGCGCCAGCCCGAAGATGTACGGGGGCGCGATCAGGGGGGCCAGGGTCGTGGCCCGCAGCGGCCCGCGGAGGGGCCGGGGGCCCCGCGTCACCAGGTACGCCAGGGCGAAGCCCAGCGCCGTGACCAGGGCCGTGACCGTGGTGCCCAGGATCAGGGTATTCGCGAGGGATCGCAGAAAGTAGGCCTTCCCGAAGAAGGTCTGGAAGTGGCTCAGGGTAAGGCCACCCCCTTTGGCGGCCAGGCTCCGAGCCAGCATCACCGCCACCGGGTAGGCGATGAAGACGAGCAGCCAGGCCGCGAGCAGGACCACCAGGCCGGCCGGCAGGAATCGCGCCAGGGCGTGCCCGCGTAGCTCGCGCCGGGTGGTGAGTCGGTCGAGGAAGAGTTCTGTGGGCATGGGGATGGGGCCGGCCGGGGCGACCCGGCCGGACCGACCGCGCCTATTTTCTGAGGAACTTGGACTTCCAGGTCTCGATCACGCGGGCGTGGTTGTCGGCCGCCCACTCGTAGGAATAGTCGATGAACTTGGGCTTCGTCGGGTACATGGGATTGGGGGCATCGCGGGCGGAGAGATAGCCGTACTGGGCGAGCCAGCGCTGGAACTTCTCGGTCCCGGCAAAGTTCACGACCCGCTTGGCCGCCTCGAGCTGCTTCGTGCCCTTGACGATGGTGAGGATGTTTCCCTCGTAGCCGATCCCCTCCTTGGGGGCAGACCAGTAAATGGGGAATCCCTGCTGCAGCCGCTGCGGGACCTTCTCGTCCGAGGTGATTCCCAGCATGTACTCACCCCGCCCGACGCTCTCCAGGGGCGTGTTCCCGCTCTTGGTGTACTGGGCCACGTTCTTGTCCAGCTTCTCCAGGAATTCCCAGCCCTTCTCCCACCCGAGAAGCTGCAGGAAGGTGGCGTTGATCATGAAGGCCGTCCCCGAGGTCACCGGGGACGGCATCACGACCTCCCCTTTCCACTTGGGGTCGAGGAGATCGAACCAGGACTCGGGCAGCTTGTAGCCCTTCTTGTTCAGGAGATCTTTGTTTCCGACCAGGACGAAGGACGAGGTGCCCACATCGTACCACGTCCCGTCCTTGTCCTTGTAACGCGTGTGGATGTCACGCCAGGCCGGGGCGTCAGGATACGGCGCCCACAGCCCTTCCCGCTTTCCCAGGATGGCCGGGCCCGGCCCGAATCCGAAGAGGACGTCCGCCCCGATGTTCGGCTTCTCGGCCTGGACGCGGGCCCACAACTCCCCGCCGGACAACCCCAGGATCTTCACCTGAGTCTCGGTATTCTCGGACAGAATCCGCGCCAGCTCGTCCTGGACGACAAGCATGTAGGTGTAGACGCGAATCTCCTGAGCGGCCCGGGCGGGGGAGATCCCGGCGGCGAGGAGCAGTGCGAGCGCGAGCAACCCGATGGATGGTCCACTCAGCAACCGAATCCGACCACTCGATGTCCGCGGCATCTCCATTCCTCTCCGTTGGATGCTGAGGGGGGCTACGGCGAAAGAAACGGCATACCCTGTGGTGCTTCGCCGTGCCCCGGTCCTGTGTGAAGGTGGCTGATCTCCCGGCCGTGTTCGGAGCCATATTCCTAGCACTACACCGGATGCATCGTCAAGCGGTGCACGGGTGGTGACCACGCTTGGGCCTCGGCGGGCTTCACCCGCACGGGTTGACCCCAGGCTGCCTCGCTTCCTGCCTGGCGGGTGATCAGCACGTGGCGCCGCCGGCGAGGGGGGTCAGGACGTCCACCTTCGCGCCGTCGGGAATCACCGAGTCCAGGGACAGAAAGTCGCCGTCCAGGATCACGGCCACGATCTCGTTCATGACCTCGTCCTGGAGCCCCTCGCGGGGCACGTGCGCGCGGAGGGTGGGATAGTCGTCCAGGAGACGCAGGAAGATGTCGCGAAGCGTGGCCTGTCCCTCCCAGGAGAGCGTCAGGAGACGCTGTCCGATCCACTCGCGGAAGGGGCTGGCGAACCAGAACGTTGCCTGGGGCATGGATCACGCTCCAACGAAGAATGACCAATGACAAAATCCCAATGACCGATGGCCGTAACCTGACGGGAAAGGCCGGGACTCAGCGTGGGAGCCTTGCGCCTGGACGGGAGTGTGGTTTAGGATAGACCGGAAATCAATGAAAAACCGATGTGAGCGTTCAGCTCTCAGCAATCGGCGGTCAGCTTCGGATGGGGGACGGCGGTGTTCGGCACGAGCCAAGTCGGGTACACTCTCCGGAGCTGAAGGCTGAACGCTGACTGCTGAACGCTGAGGTTTGTCATTGTCGGTGGTCGGGTTTGTCGTTGACCCGAAGGAGCCGCGCCCTTGATCAAGACCGCCATTGTCGTCTGCCCCGGGGCCGAGACGCCGGAGGCGGGCCTGCTGGGAGTGCGTGTGGCCGGCCTGCCCCTGGTTACGCGGGTCCTCCTGACCGCTCAGCAGGCGGGGGTGGGTCGATTCGTCGTCGTGGCCTCAGGTCCTCAGCAGGGGGTGCTGCGCCCCCAGATCGAGGAGGATCACCGGCTCCAGGGCCGCGTCCGATGGATAGATGCCTGCGAGCCGCCGCCGACCTCAGCCGACAGCCTGCTGCTGCTACCCAGCGTCGTGCTGGAGGCGGGGGCCTTGCGGCGGTGGCTGGAGCGGGACGCGGGCGGTGGGTGGCTCGTCGCCACGGAGGGGGCGACCGGGCCCCTCATCGTGCCTGCGCCGCACCTCCCCGCATGCATCAAGGCAGCCCAGGAGGGGTTGTCGGGGCTGGCGGGGCTCCTCGCCAAGCTGGGGGGTCGCGGAGAGGTTATCCACATCCCCTGGGACGGCGCCCCGCAACGCCCCATCCGCTCGGCGGGGGATGTCCCCGGCGTGGAAGGCGCCATGCTCGAGGCGCTCGGGTCACCGGATGACGGGCCGATCCTGGACCGCTTCGTGAACCGGAGACTCTCGGGGTGGCTCACACGGCGTCTGGTTCGCTGCCGGGTGAGCCCGAACCAGATCACCGCTGCCAGCCTGTTCACGGGCCTCCTGGGTGCATGGCTCCTGGGGCGGGAAGGCGCGCTGGCCTCGCTGGCCGGGCTCCTCCTGTTCCAACTGTCGGTGGTGCTGGACCACTCGGATGGCGAGCTGGCCCGCCTCACCTTCCGGTTCTCCCGGCTGGGAAAATGGCTGGACAACTTCAGCGACCACGCGGTGGGTCTGGCCGTGATCGCCTGCGTGGCGTGGCGGGTGGCTGCCGAGGGGGGGGCCGGTCGCGTGGCGCTCCTCGGCATCCTGGCGGCCGTGGGCGTGACCGGATCGTTCCTGGTGGTCTTCTGGTGGACAGTCGCGAGGGAGGGAAGGACTGCGCCTGCCGGGGTGGGCGGCCGGCGCGGGCTGGCCTCCATGGCCAACCGCGACGGCTTCTGCCTGGCGCTCTGGGCCGCGGTGCTCCTGGGTCGGCCCATCTGGTTCCTGTGGGTGTTGGCCCTGGGCTCCAACGCCTACTGGCTGGCCTGGCTCCTGATCTATGGCTACCCGGGGAAGAAAGACGGGCAGGGGACCTGCGCAGGTCGTGGCGTCGTCTGACCACGGAGGGATCGCAAGGCGAGATGGGATCGCAGCGGTGGTGGGTGATGCGGATCGGGGGGGAGATCGTCCGACGCCTCAAGGAGCACGACCTCATGACGATGGCGGCGGCGATTGCCTTCTACTGGCTGCTGGGCCTCATCCCGCTCCTGCTCCTCGGGACGTCGGCCGTCGGGTACTTCTTGGGGTCGTCCGACCGGGCGGTGGACGAGGTGCTGGCGGCCGGGCGACGTCTGATCCCCCGGGCCGCCGGCACCGATCTGGAGGAGTTCCTGCGGAGCCTGATCCAGAGCCGGCGCGTCACCGGGGTCCTCGGAATCGGGTTCATGGTCTGGGTGGCCATGGGTGTATTCGAGATCATCGGCATCTCGCTCACGGCGCTCACCGGGGGCAAGGAGACCCGCTCGTATCTCCGGCGGAAGCTTGTGGCCTTGATCCTGATGTGCACCGTCGGCCTGCTGTTGATCGCGGCATTGATGGGCGGGTGGTTCCTCGCCGCATGGCCGAATATCGAGGATCTCTTGGGAATGCGTTTGAAGCTCCCCGCCTTTCTGCTCGACCCCGGCTTTCCGCGCTACCTCGCCTCGATCCTGATAGGGGTGGCGCTGACCATCGTGTACCATGTGGCTCCGGCCCGGGGTATCCCGTGGCCCGCCGCCATGACCGGGGCCACCGTCGCCGCGCTGCTCTGGCATCAGGCCAAGGTATTCTTCAACTGGTACGTGACGCACTACTCCCGCCTGAACATCTTCTACGGCGTCCTGGCCGGCTTCGTCATCCTGGTCCTGTGGACCTTCTACACCGCCATTATCTTGCTGGTGGGCGGCATGCTGGCCGATATCCTGGATCGGGGCGGTCGCCCGCCGAAGCGCGGCACCTGAGGATGCCTTCCTCCATGGACCTCATCAGCACGCACGTGAGCGCCGACTTCGACGCCCTGGCCTCCATGGTGGCGGCGTCGAAGCTCTACAGGAAGGCCCGCCTGCTCTTCCCCGGGTCCCAGGAGCGGAACGTCCGCGAGTTCCTGCGGGAATCCCGCTTCCCCCTCCAGGCGGATCGCTTGAAGGGATTTCCCCTGGAGCGCGTCACCCGCCTCATCCTGGTGGATGTGAAGCGCGGCACCCGGATCGGGCCGCTCCGGGACCTCTTGGGACGACCGGGGCTGGACGTGCACATCTACGACCACCATCCGGCCCATCCCAAGGACGTCCAGGGGAGCCTGGAGGTCCTGCGCGAGGTGGGGGCCACCACGACGATCCTGCTGGATCTCCTGCGGGAGCAGGAGTTGCCCCTCAGCCCGCAGGAGGCCACGCTGCTCGCCCTGGGCATCTACGAGGAGACGGGCTTCCTCACGTTCACCAACACCACCGAGGCCGACTTGCAGGCGGCGGCCTACTGCCTCTCGCGGGGGGCCAACCTGAGCATGGTCTCGGACTTCATCCGGCGGGAGCTCACGGCCGAGCAGGTCGGGCTGCTCAACGACCTCATCCGGTCGGCCGAAACGTACACCATCAACGGGGTCCGGGTGGTGATCAGCACGGCCTCCCTGGATCGGTACGTGGGCGACATGGCCATGCTCACCCACAAGCTGCGGGACATGGAGAACATCAACGTGCTGTTCACGCTGGTCCGCATGGACAACCGCGTGCACATGGTCGCGCGCAGCCGACTCGAGGCGGTGGATGCCGGGGAGCTGGCCGACGCTTTCGGGGGCGGCGGCCACGCCACGGCGGCCTCGGCCACGGTGAAGGACCTCACCCTGTTCCAGGTGAAGGAGCGGCTGCTCCAGCTCCTGAAGGAGCGGGTGCGGCCCCTCAAGCAGGCGCGGGACATCATGACGGCGCCGGTGAAGGCCATCCCCGAGCGGTTCACGATCCGGGGCGCGGCGGAGATCATGAACCGGTTCAACCTGGCCCACCTGCCGGTGGTGCGCCGCGGGGAAATGGTGGGCCTCATCACCCGCGAGGTGGTGGACAAGGCCATCTTCCACGGGCTGGGCGAGGCCGCCGTCCGCGACTACATGTCCGGGGAGTTCCCCCGGGTGGCGCCCGACGCGCCCCTCCCGCAGGTGCAGCGGCTCATGGTCGAGCGGAGCCTGGGCTTTCTGCCGGTGATGGAGGGATCCCGACTCAAGGGGGCGGTGACGCGGGCGGACATCCTGCGCCATACCTACGAGGACCTCTTGAAGCGACCGACCTTCCCGGCCGCGGAGGAGCGGGAGCTGGGCGGGCCCGTGGCGCGACAGATGGCGGGGCTACTGGCCAACCGCCTGCCCCCGCGGCTCCAGTCCCTGCTGCGCCTCGGCGGCACGGTGGCCGACGAGCTGGGCGCCAAGGTGTACGCCGTCGGCGGCTTCGTGCGGGACCTGCTGCTCCGCCACGAGAACCTGGACGTGGATCTGGTGGTGGAAGGGGACGGCATCGCCTTCGCCGAGGCCCTGGCCCGCCGCCTGGCGGGCAAGGTGACCGGCCATCCGCGCTTCGGCACGGCGGTGGTGAGCCTGCCGGACGGCTTCAAGATCGACGTGGCCACGGCGCGCACCGAGTACTACGAGTACCCGGCGGCCCTGCCCACGGTGGAGCACAGCTCCATCAAGATGGATCTGTACCGCCGGGACTTCACCATCAACACGCTCGCCGTCTGCCTGAACGCCGACCGGTACGGGGAGCTGCTGGATTTCTTCGGCGGGCAGCAGGACCTGCGCGACAAGACGCTCCGGATCATCCACAACCTGAGCTTCGTCGAGGACCCCACCCGGATCCTGCGCGCGGTCCGCTTCGAGGTGCGCTTCGGCTTCCACCTCAGCCGGCACGCCGAGCAGCTCATCGCCAATGCCGTCCAGATGGGCCTGCTGGCAAAGCTGTCGGGGGCCAGACTCTACACCGAGCTGCAACTGATCCTGCAGGAGGCCCGGCCCCTGGCGGTCCTGCAGCGCCTGCAGGAGCTGGCCGTCCTGGCGGCCATCCACCCGTCCCTGGACGTGAGCGCGACCACGGAGCGTCGCTTCCAGCGGGTCGGGGAGGTCCTGACCTGGTACAGCCTGCTGTACCAGGAGGACCAGCCCACCCCCTGGATCGTGTACCTGCTGACCCTCCTGGGGGAGCGGGTCGGGACCGAGGCCCGCGCCATCCTGCGGCGCCTGGGACCGCCGCCCCGACCGGCCGCCATGCTCGCCAGAGACCTCACCCGGCTCCGCGGGCTGGCGCGGCAGATCCACCAGGCACAGGAGCTGCCACCCAGCCGGGTCTTCCGCTGGCTGGCGGATGCGCCGCTGGAGGTCGTCCTGGCCCTGATGGCCCGGATGGAACGACCGGAGCTTCGCAAGTCGGTTGGCGACTTCCTCGCCACCACGCGGCGCATCCGCCCGCACCTGCGGGGCGACGACCTCCGGGCCCTGGGCATCCGGCCGGGGCCGATCTACCGGGAAATCCTGAACTCGGTCCTGTACGCGAGGCTCGACGGCCACGTGCAGAACCGGGACGACGAGCTGCGCTTCGTCCGCCAGCGGTTCGCCCGCGCCCTCGCCGCAGGCGCCAGCGACAGCCCCGCTCGGCGATTGACAAACCGGGGCGGATCGGGTACGGTTCGATAATTTCGGCGCCACGAGAAGGGGTCCTATGTTCGGTCTGCCCTCGGTTTCAACGCTCGTCATAACCATTCCCGTCTTCCTGCTGGCTCTCACGATCCACGAGTTTGCGCACGGTTGGGTGGCCAACTGGCTGGGTGATCCCACGGCGCGGCTTCAGGGTCGTCTCACGCTGAACCCCCTCGCGCATCTCGACCCCATCGGAACTCTGGCCATCGTCTTCATCGGCTTCGGCTGGGCCAGGCCGGTCCCGGTGGATTCCCGGCATCTCAAGCGACCGCAGCGGGACATGATGCTGATCGCCGCGGCCGGGCCCGTGAGCAACCTGCTGCTGGGTGTCGCTTCCGCCTTCTGTGTCCGCATGATCCCCTGGTCGGGGTCGAGTCCAGAATGGGTGTGGCTCGTCAAGCCGGTACTGTTGATGCTCTACACATCCGTGGGCGCCAATGTTATCCTGGCCGTGTTCAACCTGCTTCCCATCCCACCCCTCGACGGGAGTCGCGTCCTGTCCGGACTCCTGCCTCTGCGGCAAGCCATCAGCTTCAACCGCCTGGAGCCCTACGGGGGCATCATCATTTTCCTGCTGTTCATCACGGGGATCATGAATCCTATATTCGGGCTGGCGCAGCACACGATAACGCGCGCCCTGTTGCACATGTGGGGGTAGCGGCGAGCCACGAGCCACGAGCCACGAGCTGCGATCGGACCTTCTCATGGAGACGGTATGACGAGAAAGCGCGTATTGAGCGGGATGCGCCCGACCGGGCGCCTGCATCTGGGCCATCTCTTCGGCGCCCTGGATAACTGGAAGACCCTGCAAGAGCAATACGACTGCTTCTTCTTCATCGCCGACTGGCACGCGCTGACCACGGATTACGCCAACCCCTCCCAGATCAAGGAGTATACCATCGAGGTGGTGCTGGACTGGCTGGCGGCCGGCCTGGACCCCCGGCAGGCCACGTTCTTCGTCCAGTCGCGCCTGCCCGAGCATGCGGAGCTGCACGTCCTGTTCTCCATGTTCACGCCCCTGGCCTGGCTGGAGCGCGTGCCCACGTACAAGGAGCAGCGGGAGCAGATCAGCGACAAGGATCTGGGGACCTACGGGTTCCTGGGCTACCCGCTGCTGCAGGCGGCCGACATCCTGATCTACAAGGCGCAGTACGTCCCGGTGGGCGTGGATCAGGTGCCCCACGTCGAGCTGACGCGGGAGGTGGCCCGGCGGTTCAACTTCTTGTACACGCAGGTCCTGGTGGAGCCCGAGGCCCTGCTCACGGAGTTCCCCAAGATCCCCGGGACCGACGGCCGGAAGATGAGCAAGAGCTACGACAACGCCATCTTCCTCTCCGACGCGCCGGAGGAGATCACGGCCAAGGTGAAGCCCATGGTCACCGATCCGGCGAGGAAGCGCCGGAGCGATCCCGGCAACCCCGAGGTGTGCCCGGTCTACGACCTGCACAAGGTGTTCACCCCGACGGCAGAGCGGGAGGGCTACGTCGTCCCCGGGTGCACGACCGCCGGCATTGGATGCCTGGACTGCAAGGCCGTCCTCCTGAAGCACATGCTCCCGGTCCTCACGCCGATCTCCCTGCGCCGGGCAGAGCTGGCCCGCGACCCGGCCAAGGTCCTGGACATCCTGGAGGATGGGACGGCGCGAGCCAAGAAAGTGGCGGGCGAGACGCTGAATGAGGTCAAGGCGGCGATGGGGATCTGATCCCCCTCTGACTCGGTTGCCAACGGGCTGCCCCGCTGGGGCGGGGGAGCGATGGGGGTGCGGGATGGAGAGGCAGAACGGCCCGATCGAGGAGGCCCTCACCTTTGACGACGTGTCCCTGTGTCCACAGCGATCAGATGTCCTGCCGAAGGATGTGAACGTCTCCACGCGCTTGACCCGGAACATCCGGATCAACATCCCGATCGTCAGCGCCGCCATGGATACGGTGACCGAGGCCCGCCTGGCCATTGCCTTGGCCCGGGAAGGCGGGATCGGTGTGATCCATCGCGCGCTGGACACCGACCGCCAGGTGGCGGAGATCGACAAGGTCAAGAAGTCGGAATACGGGATGGTCGTGGATCCCATCACCATGGCGCCGGAGCAGCGTCTCTACGAGGTGCTGGAGGTCATGGAGAAGTACCGGATCTCCGGGGTGCCGGTGACCAAGAACGGGAAGCTGGTGGGGATCCTGACCAACCGGGACCTGCGCTTCGAGACGAAGCTGGACCTGAAGATCGCCGACGTCATGACCAAGGAGAACCTGGTGACGGTGCCGGTCGGGACGAGCCTCGAAGAGGCGAAGGAGATCCTGCATCGCCACCGGATCGAGAAGCTGCCGGTGGTGGATGAGGAGTTCAATCTGAAGGGGCTCATCACCATCAAGGACATCGAAAAGCGGATCAAGTATCCCCATGCCTGCAAGGACATCCTGGGTCGGCTGCGGGTCGGCGCGGCCGTGGGGGTGGGGCCGGAGGCCCTGGAGCGCGTCCCGCAGCTCATGCGGGTGGGGGCGGACGTCCTGGTGGTGGATACGGCCCACGGCCACTCCGCCGCCGTCATTGACATGGTCAAGACCATCAAGCGGCGGTACCCCGGCGCGGAGGTGGTGGCGGGGAACATTGTCACGGCGGAGGCGGCCGAGGATCTCATCCAGGCGGGGGCCGACGCCATCAAGGTCGGGATCGGGCCCGGCTCCATCTGCACCACCCGCGTCGTCGCGGGCGCCGGCGTGCCGCAGATCAGCGCCATCCGCCAGTGCGCGGCCGTGGCGGATCGGCTCGACGTGCCCGTGATCTCGGACGGCGGCATCAAGTACTCCGGGGATATCACCAAGGCCCTCGCCGCCGGGGCGCACGCGGTGATGCTGGGCGGCCTCTTTGCGGGGACCGAGGAGAGCCCGGGAGAGACGGTCCTGTTCCAGGGGCGGACCTACAAGGTCTATCGCGGGATGGGCTCCCTCGGGGCCATGCAGTACCGGGGGGCGCGGGAGCGCTACTATCAGGATCTCGAGGCGGACATGGAGAAGCTGGTGCCCGAGGGGATCGAGGGGCGCGTCCCGTACAAGGGGACCCTGTCGGCCCTGGTGTACCAGTTGGTGGGAGGGCTCCGGGCCGGGATGGGGTACTGCGGCTGCCGGAGCATCGAGGAGCTGCGGACCAAGGCCAAGTTCGTCCGGCTGACCTTCGCCGGCCTGCGCGAGAGCCACGTCCACGACGTCATCGTCACGAAGGAGGCGCCGAATTACCGGCTGGACAGCTAGGCGAGCCTCGAGCCGCGAGCCACGGGGGGCGAGCCGTGAGCTGCGAGCCGCGAATGGACTTGGGGGGAGGGAGGTCACGAACCGTCAGGGGTGGAGACTCCAATAACCGCGCCGGTGAAAGGAGGGTACACCATGTTTCGGTTCGAGCGTCTCAGGGTGTGGCACAAAGCGATCGAACTTTATGAAGCGGTGGACGAGGTCAGCCGCAGGTTTCCCGGAAAGCCAGAGTTCTTTCTTTCGGACCAACTGAGGCGCGCAACCCTTTCCATCTCTTCGAATATTGCGGAAGGTTCTGGGCGAGAAACCACAAAGGACGCTCAGCACTTCTATACAATTGCGAAGGGCTCTGCCTTCGAGGTGGTCAGCATCGCCACGGTTTGCCATCGCCGTGGACTCATTTCGACTGAACACTACCGCGACATGTACGGACGCGTGGAGGACATCGCGAAGATGCTGAGCGGCCTCAAACGCGTCCAACAGACGGACTAATCCCCGCTCGTGTCATGTCGCGGCTCCCCGGTTCAGCCTTCGATAATTCGTCGCGGCTCGCGGCTCTAGGATCGAGGCTCGACCTATGGATAAAGTTCTGATCCTCGACTTCGGCGGACAGTACACGCAGTTGATCGCGCGGCGGGTGCGCGAGCAGGGAGTCTACTCCGAGATCCATCCGTTTCGCATGCCCCTCGCCGAGATGCGGGCCTTCCGGCCAAGCGCGCTGATCCTCTCGGGGAGCCCGGCCAGCATCTACGACCCGCAGGCGCCGCGCCCCGATCCGGGGATCCTGGACCTGGGGGTGCCGATCCTCGGCATCTGCTACGGGCTCTGCGTCCTGGCGGACTTCTGCGGGGGGGAGATTTCGCGTGCCGCTCGACGCGAATACGGACCGGCGGACCTCCTGGTGGATCAGGCGGAGGACCTGTTCGCGGGCCTGCCGGGAGGCCTCAAGGTCTGGATGAGCCACGGGGACAAGCTGGATGCGCTGCCCCCCGCGTTCTCCGTCCTGGCCCACAGCGGCAACTCGCCCTACGCCGCCTTCCGCCACCGCGAGCGCCCGCTCTTCGGGGTGCAGTTCCATCCCGAGGTCGCGCACACCCCCCAGGGGAAGGATATCCTGGCCAACTTCCTGTTCCGGATCGCCAAGTGCGAGCCGTCGTGGGACATGAAGTCCTTCGTGTCGGCGAGCGTGGAGCGGATCCGCGAGCAGGTGGGGGACGGTCAGGTGGTCTGCGGGTTGAGCGGCGGTGTGGATTCCGCGGTGGCGGCGCTCTTGGTCCACCGGGCCATCGGCGATCGCCTCACGTGCATCTTCGTGGATAACGGGCTGCTGCGGCTGAACGAGGCGTGGCAGGTGGTGGAGACCTTCGGCACCCACCTGGGACTGAACCTCATCGCCGTGGACGCCAGCGGCCGCTTCCTGGAAGGATTGGCGGGCGTGACCGACCCGGAGCGGAAGCGGAAGATCATCGGGGCCGAGTTCATCGCGGTGTTCGAGGAGCAGGCGAGGCGGCTCGGGAAGACCGACTACCTGGCCCAGGGCACCCTGTACCCCGACGTGATCGAGAGCGTGTCGGTGAAGGGCCCCTCGGTCACGATCAAGTCGCACCACAACGTGGGCGGCCTGCCCGAGAAGATGGGCTTCACGCTGGTCGAGCCCCTGCGCGAGCTGTTCAAGGACGAGGTCCGGGCCGTGGGGCGGGAGCTGGGTCTGCCGGACGCGATCCTCTGGCGCCAGCCGTTCCCCGGGCCGGGTCTGGCCGTCCGCTGCATCGGCGAGGTCACGCGGGAGCGTCTGGACCTGCTCCGCAAGGCCGACGCCATCGTGGAGGAAGAGATCCGGGAGGCCGGCCTGTACCGGGAGATCTGGCAGGCCTTCGCCGTGCTGCTCCCCGTCCGGACCGTGGGGGTCATGGGGGACGAGCGGACCTACGAGCACGTGATCGCGCTTCGCGCCGTCCACAGCCAGGACGGCATGACGGCCGACTGGGTGCGCCTTCCCTACGACGTCCTGGCGCGCATGAGCAGCCGCATCGCCAACGAGGTCAAGGGTGTCAACCGCGTGGTCTACGACGTGAGCAGCAAGCCCCCCAGCACCATCGAGTGGGAGTGAACGTGGGTAGAGGCGACGAGGCGCATGGGAGCAAGGGCGAAGAGGATCTGCTGGACCTTGCTCACTTCATCCTGGAGCATGATCTGCAGGCGGAGATCGTGGCGCCGGGGGCGCACATGCCGACGGTGGATGCGGCCGCGGCGGCGATGAATGTGGCGCCGGAGCAAATCTTCAAGTCCATCCTGTTCCAGTCGCTGGCGGGCCGGTGCGTCATGGTGGTGGCCTGCGGCAACGCCCGGGTGGATGTCAAGCGAGTGCAGGACCTCACGGGCATCTTCGGACTCAAGCTGGCCAAGCCGGACGTGGTCCTCGCCAAGACGGGATACCCGGCGGGCGGGACGCCGCCGGTGGGTCACCGGGAGAAGTTCCCCGTCATCGTGGATGCGGCCGTGGCGGCGCAGGAATGGGGCTACGCCGGCGGCGGCCGGCCGGAGCTCTTGGTGAAGATCAGATCCGCCGACATCATCCGCCTGACCGGTGCGGACGTGCACAACGTCATAATCAATGACAAATGACCAATGACAAATGACCAATGTCGGATGACCGGTATCGGTTCCCAATTGGTCATTGGGATTTGGTCATTGGGATTTCTCAGGGGTGCCTGAGGGCTAATCATGGCGCACGCGGATTTCGTTCATCTGCACCTGCACACGCAGTATTCCCTGCTGGACGGGGCCTGCCAGCTCGACCGGCTCATCGCCAAGGCCAAGGAGTATCGGATGCCGGCCCTGGCCATGACCGATCACGGCAACATGTTCGGGGCCATCGACTTCTACAACCTGGCGGCCAAGGAGGGCATCAAGCCCATCGTGGGCTGCGAGCTGTACATGGCCCCCGGGAGCCGCTACGAGCGGACGCCGCAGGACGGCCAGTACGAAGGGGCGAACCACATCACGCTGCTGTGCCGGGACCTCACCGGCTACAAGAACCTCATCAAGCTGGCCACCGCCGGCTACCTGGAGGGCTTCTACTACAAGCCGCGCATCGACCGGGAGTTGTTCGCCCAGCACGGCCAGGGGCTCATCGTGCTGTCGGGGTGCCTGAACAGCGAGCTGGGACACGCGCTGGTTGACAAGGACGAGGCCAAGGCCGCGCAGATCGCAGACTGGTACCTGGAGGTGGTGGGGAAGGGTAACTACTTCCTGGAGATCCAGGACCACGGCCTGGAGGACCAGCGCACCATGACCCGGGGTGTCCTGCCCCTGGCGAAGCGCCTGGGCATCCCCGTGGTCGCCACCAACGACGTCCACTACCTCAACGCGGGGGACCACAAGGCGCACGAGGTCCTGCTGTGCGTCCAGACCGGCAAGACCATGAAGGACGCGGACCGCTGGCGGTTCAGCTCGCAGCAGTTCTACTTCAAGTCCCCGCAGGAGATGCAAACCCTCTTCGCCGAGCTGCCGGAATCGCTCAGGAACACCGTCGCCATTGCCGAGCGCTGCAACCTGGAGCTGACCTTCGGCAAGATCCGCCTGCCCAGGTACACGGTCCCCGAGGGGTTCACCCTGGACTCCTACCTGCGGAAGCTGGCCGAGGAGGGACTGCCCCGGCGCTTCCCCAGCCCCCCGGCCGGGGCGGTAGAGCGGCTGAACCGGGAGCTGGCGGTCATCGAGAAGATGGGCTTCGCCGGCTACTTCCTGGTGGTCTGGGACTTCATCAGCTACGCCAGGTCGCGGGGCATCCCGGTGGGGCCGGGCCGGGGCTCCGCCGCCGGCTCCCTGGTGGCCTACTGTCTCGGGATCACGAACATCGACCCCTTGCGCTACGGCCTGCTGTTCGAGCGGTTCCTGAATCCCGAGCGCATCAGCATGCCGGACATGGACATCGACTTCTGTGACGAGCGGCGGGACGAGGTCATCGAGTACGTCACGCGCAAGTACGGGGCGGACAACGTCAGCCAGATCATCACCTTCGGGACCCTGGGGGCCAAGGCGGTCATCCGGGACGTGGCCCGCGGCATGGGGATGCCGTATTCGGACGGGGACAAGATCGCCAAGATGGTCCCCAACACCCTGAACATCAGCCTGGAGGACGCCATCAAGGAGTCCCCGGCGCTCCGCGAGGCCATCGAGAAGCGGCCCGAGGTGGCCGAGCTGATCGAGTCGGCCAAGGTGCTGGAGGGGCTGACCCGCCACGCCTCCACCCACGCGGCCGGGGTGGTCATCAGCAACGAGCCGCTCATCGAGCACGTCCCCCTGTACAAGGGGGCCAAGGGCGAGGTCACGACCCAGTACGCCATGGGGGCCATCGAGAAGATCGGCCTCCTGAAGATGGATTTCCTGGGCCTCAGGACCCTGACCGTCATCGCCAACAGCGTGAAGCTCATCGAGAAGACGCGCGGCGTCCGGGTGGACATCGAGCAGATCCCCCAGGACGATGCCCTGTCGTTCCAGCTCCTGGGCGAGGCCAGAACCAACGGCGTATTCCAGCTCGAATCGGCGGGGATGCGGCGGCTGCTGCAGGACCTGCGGCCGACCCAGATCGAGGAGGTCATCGCCCTGGTGGCCATGTACCGCCCGGGTCCCATGGACAACATCCCGAAATTCATCGAGCGCCGGCACGGCCGGACCAAGGTGGAGTACGACCACCCCCTGATGGAGGCGATCCTGAAGGAGACCTACGGCATCATGGTCTACCAGGAGCAGGTCATGCGGATTGCCTCGGAGCTGGCCGGCTTCAGCATGGGGGACGCGGACATCCTGCGCCGGGCCATGGGGAAGAAGAACCCCGAGCTGATGGCGGAGCAGCGGAAGCGGTTCGTGGACGGGGCCAAGGCGCGCGGGGTGCCCGAGCGGAAGGCGGACAAGATCTTCAGCCAGATGGAGCAGTTCGCCGGCTACGGGTTCAACAAGTCCCACGCCGCGGCCTACGCCATCGTCGCCTACCAGACGGCCTACCTGAAGGCCAACTACCCGGTGGAGTTCATGGCGGCCCTGCTCACCTCCGAGACCTCCGACACGGACAAGATCGTGAAGTACATCGAGGAGTGTCGGGCCATGGGGATCGAGGTCCTGCCCCCCGATGTCAACGAGTCGAGCAGCGACTTCACCGTGGTGGGGGACAAGATCCGCTTCGGCCTGGTGGCGGTCAAGAACGTGGGCGAGACGGCCATCCAGTCCATCCTGGCGTCGCGCCGGGACCAGGGGCGGTTCCGGGACCTCTACGACTTCTGCGAGCGGGTGGACCTGCGCCTGGTGAACAAGCGGGTGCTGGAGAGCCTGATCAAGTGCGGGGCGCTGGATTCCCTGGGGGCGCGGCGGGCCCAGCTCATGGCCGTGGTGGACAAGGCCATGGAGGCGGCCGCCTCGACGCAGCGCGACCGGGCGCACGGCCAGGTGTCGCTCCTGGACGTGCTCTCCTCCCGGGGGGCCACACGACGCGAGTCACCGGCCCTGCCCGACGCTCCCGAGTGGGATCGGCTGGCCGTGCTGGCCGCCGAGAAGGAGACGCTGGGGTTCTACATCACGGGGCATCCCCTGGCGGAGCACCGGGGATACCTTGCCCAGCAGGCGACCACCACCACCGAGGAGCTGGCGTCCCTGCCGGACAAGTCCACGGTGAAGGTGGGCGCCATCGTCAGCGCGGTGAAGGAGATCAGCACCAAGAGCGGCGAACGCATGGCCTTCATCACGCTGGAGGATCTGGCGGGCTCGGTGGAAGCCGTGGTCTTCCCGGACGTGTACCGGTCCAGCATGCTCCACCTGGCCAAGGAATCGGCGGTCCTGGTGAAGGGCCAGGTGGACATCGCAGAGGAGACTGTCAAGCTGCTGGTGAGCGAGGTCCGTCCGCTCTCCCTGCAAGCCAACGGAGGCATCCCCCTGGTCGAGGTGACGCTGGGGCGCGCCGTCGCCAGCCCCGACGGGTTGCGCCGCCTGCGGGCGATCCTCCAGGCGCACCCGGGGGGCGCGCCGCTCCGGCTGCACCTTCAGCTCCCGGAGGGGGGCCAGGTCACCATCGCGCCCGATCCCTCGCTGACCGTGGCGGCGGACGAGGCGCTGCGCCAGGCCCTCACGGCGGAGTTCGGCGCCGCCTGCCTCTCGATGGGATAGGAAACCGATAGCGAGATCCGACAGGGATAGCGAAAGTGGCCTGAGGTCTTTCGCTATCGGATGTCGCTATGGCTATCGGTCGTTCAGGAGTTCGCATGCCGACCTACACCCTGGATTTCGAGCGGCCGATCCTGGAGCTGCAGGCCAAGATCCAGGAGCTGCGGCAAGTCGCCCAGGCGGGTCAGGTGGACTTCTCCAGCGAGATCGCGAGACTGGAGAGAAAGGTCGCGCGGCTGCAGGAAGAGGTCTTTGCGAACCTCACGGCCTGGCAGCGCACCCAGATCGCACGGCATCCTCAGCGCCCATACGCCGCGGATTACATCCGGTTGATCCTGACGGATTTCATGGAGCTGCACGGGGACCGAGGCTTTTCCGATGATCGCGCCATCGTCGGGGGCTTTGCCCGGCTGGAGGGCATGCCGCTGGTCGTGATCGGGCAGCAGAAGGGACGGGACACCAAGGAGAAGATCGCCCGGAACTTCGCCATGGCCAACCCGGAGGGGTATCGCAAGGCCCTCCGGCTGATGCGGCTGGCGGAGAAGTTCGGGAAGCCAGTCCTCGCGCTGGTGGACACACCGGGGGCGTATCCCGGGATCGGCGCGGAGGAGCGGGGCCAGGCCGAGGCCATCGCCCGGAACCTCCGCGAGATGGCGGAGCTGGCGGTTCCCATGGTCGTCGCGGTGGTGGGGGAAGGCGGCTCGGGCGGCGCGCTGGGCATCGCCGTCGGGGACGTCGTCCTGATGCTGGAGTACGCCATCTACTCGGTGATCTCTCCCGAGGGCTGCGCCTCGATCCTCTGGCGGGATCCAGGCAAGGCGCCGGACGCCGCCGCCGCCATGGGGATCACCCCCAACTCGCTCCTGCGGCTCGGAGTGATCGACGAGATCGTGCCCGAGTCGATCGGGGGTGCCCACCGGAACCAACAGGAGACGGCGGCCAACCTGAAGGAGGCCCTGCTGAAGGCCTTCGCGCGGGTGCGGCGGGTTCCGCTGGAGGAGTTGCTGGAGCAGCGGTATCAGAAGTTTCGCCGGATGGGAGTCTTCGAGGAGGGGTAGCCGCCCATCCGCGGCAGTCTCGGGGCGCCCGGCAGAACGTCGCGGCGCCGTTTTTGTGGCGGCGTGGTACTGCGACGGAGGGCCCATGCTCTTCATGCTGATCGAGCGCTTCAAGAACCGGGATGCGCTGGCGGTGTACCGCCGCTTCCGGGAGAAGGGGCGCATGGCCCCCGAGGGGCTCACCTACGTGGGGAGCTGGATCGAGGCGAACTTCGACCGCTGCTTCCAGCTCATGGAATGCGATGACGCGCGCCTGCTCCAGCAGTGGATGCTCCAGTGGCAGGACCTGGTCGAGTTCGAGATCGTTCCCGTCGTCCCGTCCAAGGAAACCGTGGAAACCATCACGCCCATGCTGTGAGCCGCATGCGGCCACCAGGGGAGCCGACGGCACATGCCCACCCTTCGCCCGGAACCACTCGAGACGCTCGCCCGAGACATCTTCCAGGCTATCACGGTGCCGCTCGCGGGGGCGGCGTGGATGGCCCAGCTACTCGTCCGCGCCAACTTGCGCGGCCATGACTCCCACGGGGTGATCCGCGTCCCCCAGTATGTCGCCTCCTGGAAGAAAGGCGAGGCGAATCCCACGGCCGACCCGGTGGTGATCCAGGAGGGACCGGCCACGGCGTTGATCGACGGCAAGCGGGGGTTCGGACAGATCGTCGCCCGGCGGGGAATGGAGGTGGCGATGGAGAAGGCGGCGGCCATCGGTATCTCCGCCGTCGGGGTCTTCAACAGCAACCACATCGGCCGGCTCGCCGACTACACCGAGATGGCGAGCGAGCGAAACATGCTGGCCCTGCTGGCCGTCAACGCCGGGGGGGCGGGCCAGCGGATGGCCCCCTGGGGTGGCCGGGCAGCGCGCCTCAGCACGAACCCCATCGCCTTCGCCTGCCCCACGGGACGGGACGTCCCCATCAGCTTCGACGTGGCCACGACCGTGGCCGCGGAGGGAAAGGTCCGGGTGAAGCGGAACCGGAAGGAGCCGATTCCATCCGGCTGGTGCTTGGATGCGCAAGGCAACCCCACGACCGACCCCAACGCCATCTATGGGAATCCGCCGGGGACGATCCTGCCGATGGGCGGCCACAAGGGCTACTCGCTGGCGCTCATGATCGAGATCCTGGCTGGCATCGTGGGTCGCGGAGGGTATTCCCGGGAGAACCCGGGTCCCATCCTGAACGGGATGTTCATGGTCGTCGTGGACCTGCAGCGCTTCGTGGAGCCCGGAACTTTCCGGAGGGAGGTGGACGACCTGATCCGCTACCTGAAGACGAGCCCGACGGTGCCAGGTGTGGACCAGATCCTCGCCCCCGGGGAGCCCGAGGCGATCACCGAGGCGAAGCGGCGTGCGGCCGGCATCTTCGTCGAGGAGCAGACCTGGGGACAGATCGCGGAGGTCGCACGGGAATTCGGGCTGGCGCTCCCCACGGCTTGAGACGACTGCCGGGCATCCCCGGTGTCTGAAACAGGATCGGAGGGGCGGTGAAGATCCGAGGCCGGTCTCGCTGGGTGCCGCCCGCCTTGCTCGCCGCCTGGCTGCTGGGCGGGGCGGGCTGTGCGTCCCTCCCTCCGGAGACGGCGAAGCTTCCACTGGGAGTCCAGGTCGAGAACCCCGGCCACATGCGGGTGGCCGTGGTGCGAGCGACCAGGCGGCCGCTCACGGCCGCCGAGCTGCGGCCGTTCGAGCATGGGGGCTTCCGCTGGGACTACAGCGTGGAGTTCACGGACACCGCCGGGACGGGGGTTCAGTTCATGGTGGTGGAGGCGACCGTACGGAGCCTCACCGGTATCTCGGCGACGACCGTGACACAGTTGGCCAGCCGCGTGGAGCCCCTGGGGACGACTCCGATCCAGATCCACGCGATCCTCTCCAGCTCCAACCCCGACGAGCCGGGGAACGTGAGCGGGGTCCAGGAGCTCACCTTCCTCGGCGTGGACGATCGTGGCGAGTCCGTGCGAGTCATCGTCCGCGTCCCCCTGGAGTGAGCGGCTCATCACGACACGTAGGCCCACAGCACCAGTCCGACTGCCCCAGACCTTGAAGACGGAAGTCCTTTCGCGCCTGGCTTGAGGATGAGGCGGGCTCAGCGGGCGGTGTCGCGTCCCGTGGTCCTGGCGAGCTCGGGCATCTCGGTGGAGAAGAGGCGGAGCTTCCGGTAGAGGGTGCGCTCGGAGAGGCCGAGCGTCCTGGCAGCCGCCGAGCGGTTCCCCCGGCAGTGGGAGAGCGTGCGCAGGATGGCCTCCCGCTCCAGGTCCGCCAAGGTCATGCCTATCGGCAGGCGGAGGCCCTCCTTGGGGGAGATGGCGCGAATGGAGGGAGGCAGTTCGGCCGCCGTGATGATCGGCCCCTTGGCCAGCACCACGGCCCGCTCGATGCAGTTCTCCAGCTCCCGCACGTTGCCCGGCCACCGGTAATCCATGAGGAGGGCCATGGCCTCTTCGCTGAGGCGCTCGACGGGTTTGCGCAGCTTCTTGACAAATCGATCCAGGAAGTGGGTGACCAGGAGGGGGATGTCCTCCGCCCGGTCCGCCAGGTCCGGCAGCGACAGGGTGATCACGTTCAGGCGGTAGTACAGGTCCTCCCGGAATGTCCCCTCCGCCACGGCCTGCATGAGGTCCCGGTTGGTCGCCGCGATGAACCGGACGTTCACCTTTGCCGTCTGGGTCGATCCCACCGGCTTGACCTCGCCCTCCTGGATCGTCCGCAGGAGCTTCACCTGCATGGGCGGAGGCATGTTCGAGATCTCGTCCAGGAACAGGGTCCCTCCGTCCGCCTCCTGGAACACCCCAGTCTTGTGGCTCAGGGCACCGGTGAAGGCCCCCTTGACGTGGCCGAACAGCTCACTCTCCAGCAGGGTCTCGGTGAGCCCCCCGCAGTTCAGGGCGACGAAGCGGCGCTCGCGCCGCGGGCTCTGGGAATGAATGGCCCGCGCCACCAGCTCCTTGCCGGTCCCGCTCTTCCCGTGCACCAGCACGTTGCTCTCGGTGCTCGTCAGGCTCTCCAGGAGCTGGAAGACCTCCTGCATGCGCGGGCTCTTCCCGATGAGATCCTGGTAGGTGTAGCGCCGGTCCAGCTCCCGTCGCAAGGCCTCGTTTTCCTGGCGCAGGCGGATCTCCTCCACGGCCTTGCGGGTCAGGTGCAAGAGCCGCTCGGAGGTGAGGGGCTTGGTGATGTAGCCGAAGGCGCCTCGCTTGATGGCCTCCACGGCGGAGTCGATCGTCCCGTAGGCGGTGACGAAGATGACCCCGGGGGGATTCGGCAGGGTCCGGATGCTCTCCAGCAGGGCCAGGCCATCCATGCCGGGCAGGACGTAGTCCGTGAACACGAGGTCGACGGGCTCCCGCTTCAGACAGATCAGGGCGGCATCCCCGCTTTCGGCCGGGATCACGGTGAAGCCGTCGGCCTCCAGGATCTCCTTGAAGAGGAGCCGGGATTCGACATCCTGGTCTACAACCAAGAGGCGGGCGTGTCTTCCCATGCACAAACCTCTCAGGTCGCGTGCTGCCGGAGGATCTCCGCAAGCTCCGCGGTGAAGGCCGAGCGGGCGACGACCCGGTCGCAGCCGGCCTCCGTGGCGGCCGCCCGGAGCTCTCGCTGCACGTGGGAGAAGAACCCCAGGGTCGGAATGGCCCGCAAGTCCGGGTCTGCCTTCAGCTGGCGAATCGCGGCCAGGGGCTCACAGCCCGTGGCGTTCAGGTCGAAGATCACCAGGGCCGGGTGGCTGGCCCGGGCCAGCCCCATCAATTCCCCCGGCGACCGGACCAGGCTGAGCGGCAGACACAGGCGCTGCGCCGTCTCCTGGATCTTCGCCCCGAAGAACAGGTCGTCCACGGCGGCGATCACGCCGGCCATGAGCCCTCCCTGCGATTCGAAGACCTCCCGCCCTCAGCTCAGAATCCTGGACACCTTGGGCGCCCGGAGCCTCTGGGCGGACTGCAGCCCGGATCCGAGCAAGGGCCGGACGTAGTAGCGGAAGGCGTCGGTCACGTTGTTCCCCGCCTCGTTGATGAAGTGGTCCGGCATGTGTCGAGTCTTGCCCGCGACCTCCGGCAGGGGGGTGAGCCGGTAGTCCACGGAGTACTCGCCCGTCCGCTGGATGGTGATGGAGCCGTCCAGGTTGTGCCAGATGGCGAACTGGGCCGCCTTCTCGCCGACCTCCCGGGCCTCGTGCTGATCCACATCCGAGACGCACCCGAAGAAGGATCGCTGCAGGTACCCGAAGGTATCGGCCCGGACCCGCTTGATGCTGAGGTTTCCCTTGACGTACTCGGCGAGCAGATCCCCCAGCGCCCCCGTCCCCGAGAGCTGGATGTTTCCGTGGGCGTCCCGCTCTTTCGTCTCCAGGGACTTCGTCAGGATGGGCGTCCCCTTCTCATCCTGGATCCCCTCCGACACGGCGACGACGCAGCGCCCGTGCGAGTCGTAGGCCGCCTTCACGTCCCCCAGGAACCGCTCGAGGCTGAAGGGGCGTTCCGGGAGGTAGATCAGGTGCGGTCCGTCGTCGGGGTACTTCCGCGCGATGGAGGCCGCGGCCGTGAGGAAGCCCGCGTGCCGTCCCATCACCACGGCGATGTACACCCCGGGCAGGGCGCGGTTGTCCAGGTTCGCGCCGATGAAGGCCTGCGCCACGAACCGCGCCGCAGAGCCGTAGCCGGGCGTGTGGTCGTTCACCACGAGATCGTTGTCGATGGTCTTGGGGATGTGAATGGCGCGGAACTCGTAGCCGGCCTGCTCGGCCTGCTGGTTCACGATATGGACCGTGTCCGCGGAGTCGTTCCCCCCGATGTAGAAGAAGTACCGCACGTCATGCGCCTTCAGCACCCGGAAGATCTCGTGGCAGTACTTCTCATCCGGCTTGTCCCTGGTGGAGAGCAGCGCCGAGGAGGGGGTGATGGCGACCTGCTCGAGATTGTGCGTCGTCTCCTGGGTGAGGTCGAGGAAATCCTCGTGGATGATCCCTCGCACCCCCTGCACGGCCCCGTACACGCTGGTGACCTGGGGGAACTTCCGCGACTCCAGGACCACCCCGACGAGCGACTGGTTGATGACGGCGGTCGGGCCGCCGCCTTGGGCCACCACGACCTTTCCCACGAGTGCCATGCCTTCCTCCTCGCGTGCGCTCTGCGACCGACGCTGAATGAACGGGAACGACGCGAACCTCCCGGGAACCCAGGGAGCGCTGCCGCCGGGACGCCGGGCCTCCGGTGGCGAGCGCACCGCCCCGCCGGGCCATGGACTCACGGATTCACGAACCCACGTCCCGACGCGCTCCTTTGTATCACACCGCCCGAAGGTCCGTAAAGACCAAAGCCGGGAATGTGCGGGTGGCGTGCGTTATGCGCCGGAAGGCTGCCGCAATCCGCCCGGGGGCCCGGCGGAGCCTCCCGGACGGAATTCCGGCGGCGCGGGCCTGAGGATGCCGGGGTGGAAGGAGGTGACGGGCGGGGGCTATTCGTCCTGGCGGGAGCCGACCCCGGCTTGAGCGTGATCGGTCGAGACCTTGGTGCAGCAGAGCAGCACGTACCAATGGTTCAGCCACCACTCGCCGCCCACCTCCCGCAGATTCATGGTCTCCTGCTGGGCGGGGGTGAGGCGGCCGAGCACGGCCTGGATGCCGCGCACATTCTCGGGAGAGACGTCTGCGGTCAGCGCCGTGAGCGGGCGATGCCGGGTGTAGCACTCGACCGTCTCCACGGCAAACCCACAGCCTTCCAGGACGTGTCGCCATTCGCCGGGGCGGTACTCGCGCACGTGGGAGGCGTCGTGATAGCGATCCAGGTGGTTCATGCAGGCATCCGCGAAGTCGTCCTCCGGGACGCTCCGATCGTCGATGACGAGACGGCCCCCCACGCGGAGCACCCGGTGCATCTCGCTCACGGCCCGCTGGATGTGGGAGAAATGGTGCGCCGCCCGCCGGCACGTGACCAGGTGGAACGTCTCCGCGGGAAACGGCAGGTGGTGGACGTCCGCCAGCCCGTAGCTCACGTTGGAGATCCCCCGCGCCGCCCGGAGCTGCGCCGATTCCGCCAGCATTTCCGGCGTGAGATCGATGCCGATGACTGCGCGGACATGGGGGGCCAGCGCCAGGGCGGTGTGTCCCGTCCCGGTCGCGATGTCCAGGGCCACCCAATCCGGTTGCGGCACGGCCAGCGCGACCACCCGGGCCAGGATCTGCGGGTCGGCGTGCGCGGGGCTGGTCGTGTAGCGGGCCGCCCGTTGCCCGAAGATGCTGCGCGCCCGGTCTTCGATGCTGGCCATGCTGGCGCTCACCCCTCCACCATCCGTATGCCTGAGGCCGGGCCGGCCGGATTCCCCAAGCCTGCTCGTCTCCCGGCCAGTCGCTGCCCGCGGGAGGGATTCTAGCAGCCTCGTCGCCATGGCGCCAGACGGAGTGTCGCACGGGGTGCAGGCTACACTTTTCAAGCTTAGCAGGATATCCTCAAGCGCCGGTTGCTCCCGCTTGGCTCGGCGGCACTGGAGAGGATCCCGGACAAGACGTGGCGTGGTGGCGAAAGGGCGTTTTCGGCCGGATTGACCTGTCCGCTCACAGAGGAGGATCATCCCATGAGACCAGCCAGCCGCGTGCTACCCCTTGCCCTGCTCAGCCTCACGTTGCTTGTGGCGCCTGCAGGCGCCTGGATCCGAAGTCCTGCGACGACCTTCGCGACCTTGCCGGCCGGGAGCATCAACCCGGAGGGCATCACCGTCGACGCGAAGGGGAACGTGTACGTGACCACGTTTGCGCCGAGCCAGACCCCTCCGGGCCATCTGGTCGTCTTCGATCACAGCGGGCACCTGCTGCGACAGGTCGAGGTGGATGGTTCGAGCAACCTGCTCCTCGGCCTGGCCTTTCATCCCAAGACCGGTGCCCTGCTGGTCCTCGACCTCGGCGGGGCGCAGGTCCTCAAGGTCAATCCGGTCACGGGCGCCTCGACGATCTTCGCGACGATCCCGGGGGGCGCCGCGGCCGGGCCAAACGCCCTCACCTTTGACGGCGCAGGAAACGTGTACGTCTCCGACTCCTTCCAGGGGATCATCTGGCGCATCGGCCCGAATGGCGGGACCCCCGTCGCCTGGGTGACCAGCCCGCTGCTCACCACAGCCGGGTTTCCGCCCTTCGGCGCCAACGGCCTGGGGTTCAACAAGGCCAGGACCGCCCTCTTCGTGACCAACACCGGCAACGACACGGTGGTGAAGATCCCCGTGAGCAACGGCACGGCCGGAGATCCGGTGGTCTTCGTGAACAGCATCAACGGGGCGGATGGGCTGATCCTCGACCATGAGGACAACCTCTGGGTGGCGGCCAACCAGGCGGACGAGATCGTTGTGGTGAATCCCTCGGGTCGGGTCATCGCCAAGCTGGGGGACTTCGACGGGATCGACCCGCATGGATCGCCCAACGGACTCCTGTTCCCCGCCAGCCTGGTCTTCAGCGGGGAATTCCTCTACGTGACCAACCTGTCTCTGGACCTGCGCCTCTTCGGCCTGCCCCAGGCCGTGGATTCCCAGTGGGCGGCGCAGGTGACCAGGCACACCGTGGCCAAGATCCGGGCCAGGATCCCCCCGGTTCCCGGTCTGCGGCGGTAAATCCACGAAGTCGATCGAGGCACACGGATCGCCTCACGAAAGTCTGCGGGTAGCCCACGAGCGCCGAGTCCCCCGGCGCTCGTGTTGTTTGCGCGGCTGGCGCTGACGCCCCCATCGAAGAGGGTGGCGTGCAGGGGCAAATCCCCGGGCGGAGCAAAACCCGGCGTTGCGGTTCGCTCGGCCGCCATGATTCCGGGCAGGGAGACACGATCCGACTCAGCCTGATGTGCAGCTTTTCCGGAGATTTGTGCGGATGGTGGCCCTGGAGTCGGTGCTCGGAGTCGCATGGCATCGCCTTTGCTTTCAAGTCGTGGTGAGCGGTTGTGTGAAGGCGCAAAGCTGAATGAACCTCAATGGGGCAAGGAGGGGTGGGCGATGGAACAGGTCGTATGTCATTTCCTGGATTCCGACACAGACGGGAAACCCGCTGTATACGAGGAGGACTACCTCCGCTACCCGATCCGCGAAGGCGTGGTCTGCCACGCCAAGGTCTACAACTCCGTGCGCCCGTGCCGTTGTCCGGAGCGGGAATCCTTCGAGAAGCGGTTTGTCGCGTCCATAGGGTCCCGATAGCCTCCCTTCGGACTCCCCGGGTGGATCCGCTCGAACTCCTCGCAGTCCCAAGCCAGGCGAGGAGCGCCCACCGCCATGGAACGTCGCCTGGTTCGCCCAGTCAAGCCCCACGTTGGCGTTGACACCCTTTCGCGCCGGGCAGTATACTGCGACGCGCTGTTTTCTGCCCGACCCGACAAGACCTTTCGACGGACTGGCGGAGGGAAGCCGTGGAACGAAATCTGGCGCTGGAGGTGGTCCGCGTGACCGAGGCCGCGGCGCTATCCTCGGCCCGGTGGATGGGACTGGGCAACCTGAAGGCGGCGAACCAGGCGGCCGTGGACGCCATGCGCCGGTCCTTCGAGGCCGTGCGCTTCTGCGGGACCGTGGTGATCGGCGAGGGGGAGCGCGACGAGGCGCCCATGCTGTTCGTCGGCGAGCGGATCGGCAGCGGTGAGGGGGGGGAGCTGGAGGTGGCGGTGGATCCGCTGGAGGGGACCGGCATCGTCGCCGAGGGTCGCGCCAATGCCGTCTCGGTGGTGGCGATCGCCGAGAAAGGGGGGTTCCTCCGCGCGCCTGACACGTCCATGGAGAAGATCGCCGTGGGCCCCAGGGCGAAGGGGGCCGTGGATCTCACCCTGAGTCCGGCGCAGAACCTGCAAGCCATCGCCGATGCCATGAAGTGTTACGTCGAGGATCTCACAGTGGTGATCCTGAACCGCCCGCGCCACGCCGACCTGATCCGTTCGGTCCGCGAGGTGGGGGCCCGGATCAAGTTGATCCAGGACGGCGACGTCTCCGCCGCGATCGCCACTGCCTTTCCGGAGTCCGGGGTGGACGTCCTCATGGGGATCGGCGGCGCCCCCGAGGGGGTCCTGGCGGCGGCCGCGCTCCAGTGTCTGGGTGGCGACATGCAGGGACAGCTCCGGCCGCGCAACGACCACGAGGTGGAACAGGCTCGCCGGATGGGCCTCAAGGACATGGAGCGAATCTACGGGATCGGCGACCTGGCATTCGGCGAGGATATCATGTTCGCGGCCACGGGGGTCACCGACGGCGACCTGCTTCGCGGGGTGCGCTTCTTCGGCGGCGGGGCCCGGACGCATTCGGTGGTCATGCGTCGCCGCTCGGGGACGGTGCGGTTCATCGAGGCAACCCACCGATTCGACCGCAGGCCCGTTTACTGACCCCTCGCCCTGGCCCTCTCCCCGCGGGGAAAGGGATGGGGGGAGGGAGGTCCAGCGAGGGATTCACACGTGATGAAGGGCGTGCGGGGCGCACCCGATATCCTCCCCGAGGACGCCGGGAGCTGGCAGGCGCTGGAAACGGTGGCGCGCGATGTCCTCGACCGGTACGGGTATGCCGAGATCCGGACCCCGGTCTTCGAGCGCACCGAGTTGTTCGTCCGCGGCATCGGCGAGGGGACGGACATCGTCGAAAAGGAGATGTACACCTTCCAGGACCGGGGCGGGGAAAGCCTGACTCTTCGACCGGAGGCGACGGCGTCGCTCATGCGAGCCTACGCCGAGCACGGCCTCGGCGCCAAGAGCAGCCTGGTCAAGCTGTACCTGATCGGCCCCATGTTCCGGCACGAGCGGCCGCAGTCTGGCCGCTTCCGGCAGTTCCACCAGATCGACGTGGAGGCCGTGGGGTCCCCCGGCCCCGCCGTGGACGGCGAGGTGGTGGCGCTGCTGCATCACCTGCTGGAGGCCTGGGGGCTCACGGGGATCCTGCTGCACGTCAACAGCATCGGCGACCGCAACTGCCGCCCGGCGTATCGAGAGGCCTTCGTGGCCTACCTTCAGGGACACCGCGAGGCCCTGTGCGCCGACTGCCACGTGCGGCTCGAGAAGAATCCCCTCCGGGTCCTGGACTGCAAGCAGCCGGGCTGCCAGCAGATCGCCGCCGGGGCCCCGACGATCGCGGGGTACCTGTGCGAGCCCTGTCGCGACCACTTCGCGGCGGTGCGGGGCCTCCTGGATGATCTGAAGATCGCCCACAGCGTGAATGAGCGACTGGTGCGGGGGCTGGATTACTACACGCGGACGACCTTCGAGTTCCTGAACCCGGCCCTGGGCGCGCAGAACGCCGTGGCGGGGGGCGGCCGGTACGACGGGCTGGTCGAGGAGCTGGGCGGCCCCCCCACGCCGGCCATCGGCTTCGCCATCGGCGAGGAGCGGATCCTCACCTCGCTGGTCGCCCAGGGGAGGCGGCAGGAGGCGGCGGAGTGCACCGGCGTGTACGTGGCGACGGCCGGGCCCGTCCCCCTGGGTGTCGCGCTGGATCTGGCCCAGACACTCCGGCGGCGGGGTCTCCGTTCGGCCGTGGACCTGGAGGCGCGGAGCCTCAAGGGGCAGATGCGGCAGGCGAACAAGGACCGGTTCCGGTATTCGGTCATCCTCGGCAGCGACGAGCTGGTGCGAGGCCAGGCAACGCTCAAGGACATGCTCTCGGGAGAGCAGCGGGAGGTTCCCCTGGCCGAGGTGGTGGACCAGTTGACGCGGCTGCCCGAACGGGAGATCGCCTGATGCGGGCCTGGGAGCGAAGCCTCTACTGCGGGGAGGTCCGATCCGCCGACGCCGGACGGGTCGTGACCCTGAATGGCTGGGTGGACCGCCGGCGCGACCTGGGTGGCGTGATCTTCGTGCACCTGCGCGATCGGGAGGGGATCCTCCAGGTGGTCTTCAACCCCGAACCCTTCGCTGATGCCTACGACTGCGCCAAGGGGATGCGGTCCGAGTTCGTGGTGGCCGTCCGGGGTGAGGTGCGCGTGCGCCCGGCGGGGGCGGTGAACCCGGACCTTCCCACCGGCGAGGTGGAGGTGGTCGCCCAGGAGGCGATCATCCTCAACGAGGCCAAGACGCCGGTCTTCCCCATCGAGGATACGACCGACGTGGCCGAGGAGATCCGCCTGACCTATCGCTATCTGGACCTGCGACGGGGGCCCTTGCAGCGGAACCTGCGCCTGCGACACCGGTTCTACCAGGCGACCCGACGGTACCTGGACGGCCAGGGCTTCCTGGAGGTGGAGACGCCCGTCCTCACCAAGAGCACCCCCGAGGGGGCTCGCGACTACCTGGTCCCGAGCCGGGTGAATCCGGGGCAGTTCTTCGCCCTGCCGCAGTCGCCCCAGCTCTTCAAGCAATTGCTGATGGTCTCGGGCTTCGATCGCTACTTCCAGATCGTGAAGTGCTTCCGGGACGAGGATCTCCGGGCGGACCGCCAGCCCGAGTTCACGCAGATCGACCTGGAGATGTCCTTCGTGGATCGGGAGGACGTCCTCACCACCATGGAAGGTCTGGTCGTGGAGATCTTCCGCGAGGTCAGGGGGCTGGAGCTGCCGCGGCCGTTTCCGCGCCTGACCTACGACGAGGCCATCGGACGCTATGGCCTGGACGCCCCCGACCTCCGCTTCGGCCTGGAACTGCAGGACGTGGGGGATCTCTTCGCGGGGAGTGCGTTCCGTGCCTTCGCGCAGCCGCTCGCGGCCGGGGGGCGGGCCATGGCCCTGAACGCCAGGGGCTGCGGCGGCTATCCCCGGAGCCAGCTCGACCAGCTCGAGGAGTTCGCCAAGACCTTCGGAGCCAAGGGCCTGGCCTGGTTCAAGATCGGGCCGGAGGGCATCCAGTCCCCGGTCGCGAAGTTCCTGACGGAGGAAACACTGGGACGCTTCCGCGAGCGGATGCGGGGTGAGGAGGGGGACCTGCTGCTCCTCTGCGTGGACAAGGCCAAGCCCGCGGCGGACGCCATGGGGCGGCTTCGCCTGCGCTTCGGTCAAGAGCTCAAGCTCATCGATCCGGCGGTGCTGGCCGTCACCTGGGTGACCGATTTTCCCCTGCTGGAGTGGGACGAGAAGGAAAGCCGCTGGTCGGCCATGCACCACCCGTTCACCTCGCCCGCGGACGAGGACCTGCTGCTGTTCGACACGGACCCTGGGAAGATCCGCGCCAAGGCCTACGACCTCGTGATCAACGGGTCAGAGGTCGGTGGGGGCAGCATCCGGATCCACCGGCGCGAGGTCCAGAACAAGATGTTCCAGGTCCTGGGCATCGGACCGGAGGAGGCCAAGGCGAAGTTCGGGTTCCTCCTGGATGCCCTGGAGTACGGGACGCCCCCACACGGCGGGATCGCTTTCGGCGTGGACCGCCTGGTCATGATCCTGACGGGGGCGGAGTCCATCCGCGACGTGGTGGCCTTCCCCAAGACGCAACGCGCGCAGGACCTCCTGACCAAGGCCCCCTCCCCGGTGGATCCGGCCCAACTCCGGGAACTCCACATCAAGCTCGACCTCGCCTGACCACCCCCGAGATAGATACATGAATGGCTGACCCCATGGGGTCAACCATTGCTGAGTTGATGTTGGCCCCCCGGTCAGGCACGGGGGTGGTACTTGTCGTAGATGGCCTTCAGGTGGGCCCGGCTCAGGTGGGTGTAGATCTGGGTCGTGCCGATGTCGGCGTGGCCCAGCATCAGTTGCACCGAGCGGAGGTCCGCCCCCCGCTCCACGAGATGCGTGGCGAACGAGTGGCGCAGGGTGTGGGGCGTCACCCGCTTCGTGATCCCGGCGGCGGCGGCCTGCCGCTGCATGAGGTGCCAGAACATCTGGCGCGTGAGGGCTCGCCCGCGCCGGCCGGGGAAGAGATAAGGGCTGGCGCCGCGCCTGTCCAGTTGGGGCCGTCCGCGCGTCAGGTACGCGCGCAGGCTCTCCGCCGCCACCTCGCCCAACGGCACCAGTCTTTCCTTGTTGCCCTTCCCCAGCACGCGGACGATTCCCACGGTCAGGTCCAGATCCGCCAAGCGCAGGCCGACCAGTTCCGACACGCGTAACCCGGAGGCGTACATCAACTCCAGCATGGCTTGATCCCGCAGGGAGCGGGGGGTCGTCGGCTCGCGTGCGGTGAGGAGGCGGTCCACCTCCTCGCTGCTCAGGACGCCGGGGAGCCGCCGCCACGGCCGGGGGGACTCCAGGTGGGCCGTCGGGTCCTCCTGCGCCCGGCCCTGGCGGACCAGGAACCGGTGGTACTGCCGGATGGCCGAGAGGTGGCGGGCCACGGAGCGCGGGCCAAGACCGGCCTCGCGGAGGGCCAGGAGATACCGCGGGACCTCGGCCCGCTCCAGGCTGGTGACAGCCTTTCGTCGGGCGGTCAGGTAGGCGGTGTATCGCACCAGGTCGCGCCGGTAGGCCTCCAGGCTATTCTGGGCAAGGCCCCGCTCCACCACCAGGTGCTCGAGGAACGCGTCGAGAAGGGGGTCCGTCACACTTTGGCATCCTTGGGGCGAAAGGCTTGGCCTCGGAGCGGGAGGGTCCCGCGCACCCGGATCAACTCCTGGTAGAGTTCCAGCATCCTGGCCGCCAGCGCGTCCGGCGCATAGCCCGCCGCAACATGCCGCCCGCCCCGCCCCATGGCCTGCCGCCGCTCGGGCTGCCCCCACAGCGTGACGACCTGGTCCGCGAACGCCGCCGGGTCCTCGGGTACCATCGTGCCGCCTTCCCCGTTCCGCAGGAGTTCCGCCGCCGCGTCCGAGGTGACGGCCACCACGGGGAGGCCAGCGGCCAACGCCTCCAGGATCACGAGACCCTGCGTCTCGGACGTGGAGGGAAAAAGGAAAAGGTCTGCCGCTTGATAGTAGGTGCCCACGACCCCGTGTGGGACGGCGCCGGTGAAGTGCATCTTTGGCTCGAGGCCCAGGTCACGGGCCATCCGTTCCAGCCGCAGGCGGTCGTCTCCCTCGCCCACGAGGACCAACCGGGCCGTCGGGAGCTGTGTCAGGATCCGGGCGAACGCCGACAGGAGAAATGCTTGGTTCTTCTCCCGGGCCAGCCTCCCCACCGAGAGGCAGAGAGGGTCCCCCCGACAGAGGCCGAGGGTCCGGCGCGAGGCCTGGCGATCCGCCTCGGCCATGATCGGCGGGACCGTGACGCCGGTCGGGATCACCTCCAGCGGCGCGTGAAGGCCGCGGGCCCGGAGCTCCCGCGCCACGGCGGTCGTGGGGGCGATCACCAGATCGGACCGGTTGGCGAAGGCCAGGGCCCGGCCGACCGCAAGGCGGACCACCAGACGAGACGGACCGGGAACGTAGTGGGCGTAGCACTCATAGCGGGTGTGATAGGTGAAGACCAGGGGCCGCCCCAGGTGACGGGCCCAGCGCCCCGCCGCTGCCCCGAGCAGGAACGGGTGCTGGGCATGGAAGATGTCGAGGTCGAGCCTTGCGACCGCGCTGGCCACGCCCGGCCACCTCGAGAGAGGAAGGATGTAGGCGTGGTGAGTCGGCGCCCGGAACCCGGGGACCCGCAGGATGTCCGGCTCCCCGCCAGGCAGAGCTCCGTAGCGGGGCGCCACAACAGTCACCCGGTGGCCGGCGCGGCGGAAGGCCCTGGCAAACGTCTCCACCGAGGTGGCCAGCCCATTGGCCAGCGGCCGGTAGTTATTGGTGAAGAGGCCGATGTGCATCCTCAAGCCTTCAGCGCGGAGCCCTCAGCCATCCCCCCACCCACCCCCCTCGAGGGGGAGGGGTGGGTGGGGGGCCGACCGCTGACTGCTGAGGACTTTCCTCGTCATTTCCGGGTGACGGGCGTGTGCGCGATGGGGAAGCCGAGGGCCAGTTTCCCCTGGGTGTAGAGCTGGGCTGTGGCCATGAGGAAATAGTTGTGCAGATTGATGGGGGTGAACACCAATCGCGTCCATTCCAGAAACTTGCGGGTCCGCCGCCAGCGCCGCGGCGATCGCTGGTAGATGATCGGCTTCAGCGTGTGCGGGACGACCACCATGCCCAGGAGGGTGGACGACGTGAGGACGATGGTCTGGAAGATCAGGTTGAAGGCGGCCATCGGGCTGACGCAGAGGCTCTTGCCCCCCAGCTTGAGGGCCAGGACGTCCGGCGAAAGGAAGACGGGCACCGGCCACAGCTCCTTCACGCACGGGCTGATCCACGAGATCAGGATGAGCTGGGCCGGCAAGAGGACAGTGAGGGGGGGCATCGCGTTCGCGAGAAGCGCGCGCAAGGCCTGGAAGGACTTGCTGCGAAGCAGGCAGAGCGCCGCCCCGGGAAACTTGCGCTGGTAGCGCACGACGAATTTCACGTCCACGGCCCCACGCGCCCATCGGGCGATTTGCCCCCAGGATTCCTTGGTGGTGAGCGGGGCCTGCCCCCAGGTCGGGATCTTCAGCGGGGCAACCCGGTACCCCTCCATCACCACCTTGTACCGGAACTGCATGTCCTCGTTGTGGCGGTTCGGCTCGAAGTAGTCTACGTCTTGGAATGCCTGGAGGTCCAGGCTGGTCCCCGGGCCCAAGACCAGGTAGTCCCCTCTGGCCTGCATCTTTCCCATCTGATACAGGACGAAGCCCGTGTTGTGCAGCCGCGGGAGCATGGGGACCTTCCAGTAGTTTGCCGTGTAGGTGGTCAGGGACTGCAGGACGACCCCCCGCAGTCCCCCGGCCACCGCCTGGGCCTCTTCCTGGCGGTGTGTCAGCTCTCGGAAGGCCAGATCCTGGGAATGCAGGATGGTATCGGCGTCGATGATGAGGACCCTGACCCCACCTGGGCCGGGCTGGAAGCCTCCCTCGGCCACACGCCCAGACAGCCAGCGTCCCGCCGTGGTGACGGACGTGGCCTTGCATTTCACCGGAACACCGTCGGCAGGATACACGAAGGGCTCGACCTGTATCCGATCCTTGAAGATCGGCACGACCTCTTCCAGCTTCTCCAGCGTGATTCGATCCTCGGCCTCGACGATGGGGATCAGGGTCACCAGCGACTTGGGATAGTGCAGCCGCTCCACCGAGAGGAACGTCTGGAACAGGACGTGACGGTTGCCCTCGTGCTTTAGCGGCATGAAGATGGCGTAATGGCTGAGGGGCGCCCCCAGGGAGCGCAGCCGGTCCAGCCAATCCGTCTCCAGGTTCTGGAGGACGGCCTGTTTGGTCTTGTGCGCCCGGACCATGTTCACGATGAGGAAGCCGATCCAGAAGGAGATGAAGGCGAAACGGAAGATCTCAGCGGGGAAAGGGTCGTGCCTGAGATAACGGAGCAGGGGATAGACGGAAAGGAGGAGGAGTGTGGTCAAGAAGGGGGCAACCTCCAGCAGACGGTCGGCTCCCCGTCGGACGATCCTCTCACGCAGCCTCCAGGACTGGCGGCGGACAAAAGAAAAGGCTCGCCCGTGCTGTTCCGGTTGTGTCGGGCGAGCCATAAAGGAGGCGTCCGAGGCCTCCTCGGCCCCGGGAAACATCGCTCCCATGGCTGAACTCCAGTTAACCTGCGGCGAAACCCGCCGCCGGGGAATCCACCAGAATAGTCACCGGTCCGTCGTTGACCAATTCCACCAGCATGCTTGTCTGAAATTTCCCAGACGAAATTTGTATCCCATGCGAGCGCAGCTTGTCAACGAATTTCTCGAACAGGACTCGGGCTTCGGAGGGGGGTGCCGCGGCATCAAAACCGGGACGCCTGCCCTTCCTGGCATCGCCATACAGGGTGAATTGAGAAACGACCAGCGCCTCACCGCCAACCTCCAGGAGGGACCGATTCATCTTCCCGGCGTCATCCTCGAAGATGCGGAGATGGATCACCTTCTCCGCCATCCACCCCAGCTCCTCCTCTCGGTCCCCAGTCCGGAAGGCCACAAAGATCAGGAGACCCCGGCCGATGGAGGCCACGGGGTCTTCGCCGATGTATACCGACGCGCGCCTCACGCGCTGGATCAGGACGCGCATGCTGACTCTCTCCTTCGCGGGAAGTACACACCGGCGGGACCAGGGGCGACCGATCGTCGTGCCTTGCCAGAGGATGGGGGCGGGACGGTGGCCCTAGGAGGGGGAGTCAGAGGTCCGTAGTTCCTGGCCAGGGCGAAGCTGAGCGTCCCCGGAGAGACCGTTCCAGCGGCGCAGTTCCTCCGCCGACACCCCGTGCTCCCGCGCGATCTCCCAGAGGGTGTCGCCGCGCTTCACGACGTACTTCTTGGGGACGGGCTGGGTTCCCCGGGGCTCCTGGGAGGTCCGCGGTCTTTCGGCGGCGACGGTCCTGGCTCCCAGAGCACCGGCGGTCTTCAGGGTTTGACCCGGTCGGATCCTCGCGTCCCGGGAGAGGCCATTCCAGCGGCGCAAGTCCTCGACGGAAACCCCGTGGGCTTTGGCCACCGCGCTGAGGGTGTCCCCCTTCCGGATGGTGTACTGCGGAGTGGCCGGGCGACGGGCTGCGGTCTTGGCTGGCGGCGGCAAATCGTCGGCCGCGGCGCCCACCTCGATGGCCATCGCCGGGACCAGGATGGTCCCGCCGGCCTTGAGGGGCTGCCGCTTCCGCAACTGGTTCATGTCCAGGATCACCTGAAGGTCCACACCATACCGCTTGGCGATGAGGGCCGGGGTTTCGCCCTTCCGGACGCGGTGCTCTACCCAGGGAGCGCGTTGCTCGGGTGGAATCCCAGCCAGGACCTCCTGGAATTCGTCCCGGAGACCCGCAGGGATGCGCAGTCTGTAATTCCGCACGTCTGGCGGCGTTGACCACCGCAGCAACTCCGGGTTCAGGGTCTGGATGCGCTCGACGGTCGTCCGTGCCGCGTGGGCTATGATCTTGAGCGGGGTCGGGTGAGCGAGAACCACGGTATCGGTTGTCGGCGGGTCCTCCGGGGGCGGGGAGAAGCCATAACGCTCGGGCTCCTTGGAAATGACGGTCATCGCCATGAACGCCGGGACGAAGAGCTGCGTCTCTTTGGGAAGCCGCAACTTCCAGAAATCCCGGGTCCGCTGGCGATCGATGGCCCGCTGGACGGCCCCCTCGCCCGCGTTGTAAGCGGCCAAGGCCAACGGCCAGGAATTGAACATGCGGTAAAGGTTCCTCAGGTACTCGGCGGCGCCGCGCGTGGACTTTTCCGGGTCCCGCCGCTCGTCCACCCACCAGGAGGTCCGCATCCCGTACACCCGCCCCGTGGAAGGAATGAACTGCCAGATTCCCGCTGCCTTGGCCCGGGAGACGGCCCGAGGATTCACCGCGCTCTCGATGAAGGCCAGATTGAGCAAGTCCTCCGGCAGTTCCTTCTCGCGGAAGATCTTCCGCATGATGGGCAGGTGGCGGCTGGCCCGCTCGAAGGCCCGGGTGATCACGTCCCACTTCCTGGTCTGGAAGTAGTTGATGAAGGTCTTCACCTGGTCGTTGAACACGATCGGGAAGTCGTACTTCAGGGTGTCGGGTTCCGGCAAAGGCGCAGTCCCGTCCCCCGGGGGGTTGGTCACGGCTTGCATGTCCTCAGGTCCGAGAAGGGCGGGGGCCTCCAGAGGCGGCTCCTCGGCCTCGGGTGCCGTCAGCACTTCGGATGTGAGGCTCTGCTGCGGGGTCGCCAGGGTTCCCAGCCAATCGGGGGCAGGGAAGGGAGGAAGTGGACGAGCGCTGACGAGGCTTCTCGGCTCTCGGATGCTGAGGTTCATGTCCAGGAGGGTCTCCAGGGCGGCATCGAATTCCCACTCGGCCCGATCGGCATCTCCCTTGCGCATGGCCAGGAGACCCTGCTGGTAGTGCGAGCCCGCCCGCTGCATTGCCAGGGTGATGGGCGACGGGTGCTGTGAGGGAGTCTGCGGGATCGCGGGGGTTGTGGCCGACGCCTGCGCGGGGGGCGATGGTCCGGAGGAAACACTCGGGCTGGCCGGGAAATCCACCCCGGGCAAATTCCGCGCTCCGAGGAAGGAATTCCCCGGGAGAGGGGTGAGGGTGCATCCAGTCAGGGAGAGAATGAGCGCGGTGGCCCCCAGGCGGGCCAGGGGTCCAGGATGTTGCCGAATGCGCATCACTATCCTCCGCCAGGTCATGCCGCGGTTCTGCAAGCGCGGCGGGGGACGTTGGAATCTTTCGGGCGTCCTTGCTGGCCCCTGAGCGAGCGGCCCCAGAAATCTAGGACTTTATAACGAACGGGTCGATCTTTGTCAAGATATTCCCGCAGTCTGACTGTTCCGCCGAACTTTCTCCCGGAAGGAGCAGGAGCAGTGGGCCACGCTCCCGACGGCTGGCGGCATCCGGCCTCTGGAGTTCCGTGGCGGCCGTTCGGCGTTTGCGCCAAGGGGGATGCGGCAACGCGCTTCCCGGGAATGGCCGCGATGCGCGGCGTGCATTGGGTCGAGTGCGAACGGAGGATTGGCGGTCGGACGGGGGCGGGAGGTTGGGGAGTCTCGGGTCAGGTGATGGACCTCCGGACCCAGGAAAGGTACGGATCGGAACCGGCCACGACGGGCAGGGCGATGATTTCGGGAACCGAGTAGGGGTGGAGCGCCTTCACCCGGCGGGAAAGGGCGGCGAGTTTCCTCCGACCGGTCTTGATGACCAGCAGGCTCTCGGCGTCCCGACACACCTTCCCCTCCCAGCGATAGATCGAGGTGAGGGAGGGTACGACGTTGACGCAGGCAGCCAGTTTGTCGTCGACCAGCGCCCGGGCGATCTTTTCCCCCACCTCCTGGCCCGGGCAGGTCACCAGGACCACGATCACGCCGGGTCGTGTGGTTCGATCGGTCATGCACCTCGCTCCGGGTGGGCCCAAACCTATGAGCCAGGCATCTCCCCCACCTTGATTTTCAGGGTACGCTTCTCTTTCTCCCGCACGATGGACATCTCCAGAGTCTTCCCGATATCCGTCTCGGCGATCAGGCTCTGGAGTTGTCTGGGGTCCTTCAGGGGTTTCCCGTCCACGCTCAGGATCAGATCGCCGGTCTTCAGGCCAGCAACCTCGGCCGGGCTCTTGGGCATGATCTGGCTCACGAGGATGCCATCATCAACACTCACACCAAAACTCTTGGCCAACTCCGGGGTGAGCTTCTGGATGCCCACCCCCAACCACCCTCGCGTCACCTTCCCCTTCTTGACGAGGTCTCCCATCACCTTCCTGGCCATATTGACCGGGATGGCGAATCCAATCCCCTGTCCCGATGCCACAATGGCCGTGTTGATCCCGATGACCTCTCCCCTGATATTCAGCAGCGGGCCTCCGCTATTTCCCGGGTTGATGGATGCGTCGGTCTGGATGAAGTTCTCGTACGTGGCAATGCCGACCTCGGAGCGGCCGGTGGCGCTGACGACCCCGACGGTCAGGGTGTGGTCCAGCCCAAAGGGATTGCCGATGGCGATCGCCCACTCCCCCACGTGCAGTGCGTCGGAATCCCCCAGGGCCGCAACCGGCAAATCCTCTTTGGCGGGGACCCGTATCACCGCGAGATCGGTCTTCGGATCCGTGCCGACCACCTTGCCTTTGAGTTCATGCTTGTCCGAGAACTTCACCGTGATCTCATCCGCATCCTTGACCACGTGATTGTTCGTCAGGATCAGCCCCCCCTTTTCTATGATGAGGCCGGACCCCAGGCTGGTCTGCTGCCGACGATGAGGCATCCCCTCGAAGAACCGGTCGAAGAAGTCACGAAAGAACGGATCGTTGCCGAAGGGACGGAACTGTTCATGGGGCGTCTGCCCCTTCCCGGTGGTCACCGTGCTGATATTCACGACGGAGGGAGTCACGCGCTCCGCAACGCGGACGAAAGGGCTGTCCGGCAGATCTCGTGCCTCGCGGGAAGCCCCCGCGACCGTGGAGGATGGGAGGATGCGAATCCCGCTCGCGCCCTGCGTGGGCGATCTCGTGAGGGCCCCATGGACATAAATTCCCAAGCTGAAGAAAACCAGGCCGTACAATGCCAATGTCAGCGCCTTGAACCATCGCGTACTTGTCATGGGTGAGTTTCCTCCGGGATGACGTCATCCGCATTAAAGGCCACATAGAGTCATGTGTCAATGATGAAGATGTCCTTGGAAGCACGCCCGGAAGCCCCTGCCGGCTGAACCGGCTGTAATTCGTGCTCGCCTCGCCCATCGGGGCATGGATTGTCGTTCAACCCTTGGAGCCTTGACAAAGACCGGCTCAGGTTTTATATTATGTCCGGCATGATTGGTGAAACTATCGAGAATAGAAAGGATATCAGTGTGTCCGGGATAACTCGCTAGCCAGGAGGGAAGCCGTGGGGAAAGTCATCGGGATCGATCTTGGGACTACGAACTCTGTCGTGGCGGTCATGGAAGGGGGCGACCCAGTCGTCATCACCAATGCTGAGGGAGGTCGGCTGACGCCATCCGTGGTGGCCTTCACGAAGGATGGCGAGCGGCTGGTTGGCCAGGTCGCCAGACGGCAAGCCATCACCAACCCGGAGAACACCATCTTTTCGATCAAGCGCTTCATGGGTCGGCGACACGATGAGGTGACCCAGGAGATCAAGCTTGTGCCGTACAAGGTCGTGCGAGCCTCGAACGGGGACGCACGCGTCGAGGCCCGGGGAAAGCAGTACTCCCCCCCCGAGATCTCGGCGATGATCCTCCAGAAACTCAAGGAGTCGGCTGAGGCCTATCTGGGCGAGAAGGTGAGCCAGGCCGTGATCACGGTGCCGGCCTACTTCAACGACAGCCAGCGTCAAGCCACCAAGGATGCCGGGAAGATTGCCGGGCTGGAGGTCTTGCGGATCGTGAACGAGCCGACTGCGGCCTCACTGGCCTACGGGCTCGACAAGAAAAAGGATGAGAAGATCGCGGTCTTCGACCTGGGCGGCGGCACCTTCGACATCTCCATTCTGGAGCTGGGGGAGGGGGTCTTCGAGGTCAAGTCGACCAACGGGGACACCCACCTGGGAGGCGACGATTTCGACGAGCGGGTCATGCGGTGGCTGGTGGACGAGTTCAGGAGGGACCAGGGAATTGACCTGAGCAAGGATCGCATGGCCCTCCAGCGCCTGAAGGAGGCGGCGGAAAAGGCCAAGTGCGAGCTGAGCACGACCCTCGAGACGGAGATCAACCTGCCCTTCATCACGGCAGACGCCTCGGGGCCAAAGCACCTGAACATCAAGCTCACCCGGGCGAAGCTGGAGCAGTTGGTGGAAGAGCTCGTGCAGCGGACCATCGGCCCGTGCCGTCAGGCTCTCAAGGACGCCGGCCTGGGCTCGGAGCAGATCGACGAGGTGGTCCTGGTGGGCGGCCAGACCCGGATGCCCAGGGTCCAGCAACTGGTCAAGGAGTTCTTCGGGAAGGAGCCGCACAAGGGAGTGAACCCGGACGAGGTGGTCGCCATCGGGGCGGCGATCCAGGCCGGCGTGCTGGTGGGGGATGTCAAGGACGTGGTTCTCCTGGACGTCACGCCCCTCAGCTTGGGGATCGAGACGCTGGGCGGGGTCATGACCCGTCTCATCGAGCGGAACACCACCATCCCCACGCGGAAGAGCGAGATCTTCACGACCGCCGCGGACAGTCAAACCAGCGTGGAGATCCACGTCCTCCAGGGCGAGCGGGAGATGTCCCGGGACAACCGGACCCTGGGCAAGTTCCACCTGGTGGGCATCCCGCCGGCCCCCCGCGGCATCCCGCAGATCGAGGTGACTTTCGATATCGATGCCAACGGGATCGTGAACGTCTCGGCCAAGGACCTCGCCACCGCCAAGGAGCAGGCGATCACTATCACCGCGTCCTCCGGCCTGGCCAAGGATGAGATCGACAAGATGGTGAAGGACGCCGAGCGGCATGCGGAGGAAGACAAGAAACGTCGGGCCGATATCGAGACCCGCAACCAGGCCGACGGTCTGGTCTACAATACCGAGAAGATGCTGAACGAGAATCGGGAGAAGATCCCGGTGAGCGACATCAAGCCGATCGAAGATGCCCTGTCGGCGGCCAAGGACGCCCTGAAGAGCGAGGAGATGGACCGCATCCGCTCGGCCGTGGACACGCTCACCAAGGCCTCTCATCGCCTGGCCGAGGTGATGTACAAGCAGGCCCGCGAGAAACAGGGCCCCACACCCACCGCAGAGGACAAGGGAGCAGAGCCCAAGGGGGGGGCTGCTGGCGAGGGTGACGTCGTGGACGCCGAGTTCGAGGATCTCGGGAAGGGCAAGAAGTAGGTGGGAGAGCCGCGTGGCCGACTCGGGCGGGCTCGCGACCGGACATCCCCCCGGGGGGGAGGTGAGCGCACATGGCCGTGGTGAAGTGGGACCCGTTCCGCGACCTCATCTCGATTCAGGATCGGATGAACAAGCTGTTCGAGCAGACCCTCTCCCGCTCGCGGGTGGAGGAAGGGATCGCGGCCACCACCTGGACGCCGGCGGTGGACATCTACGAGACGCCGGACACGATCGTCATGAAGGCGGAACTCCCGGGCCTCGGCCGGGAGGACATCGACATCCAGATACGGGACGACACCCTTACCCTCAGAGGGGAGCGACGCTTCGCCAAGGACGTCCAGGAGGAGAATTACTTGCGGATCGAGCGGGCCTACGGAAGCTTCCAGCGCAGCTTCACCTTGCCCACGACCGTCCAGCAAGAGAAGATCCGGGCCGTCTTCAAGGATGGGGTGTTGGAGCTGACCCTGCCGAAGGCGGAGGGGGTCAAGCCGAAGAAGATCGCCATCGAGGTGCGTTGACCCTGCGACGGCAGGTCGGCGGAACGCCGCGCAGCCCGTCCGCCGACCGTCCAGGAGAGGCTGCCACACAAGGGGACGCCGGATGGGAGTGCAACCGTGGCCGGGGCCAGGCTGGTATCCGCTGAGCGACCTCGCAGTCATCAAGCAGGAGATGGGCCGGCTCTTCGAGAGCTTTCTGGGCTTGAGTCCCGGCTACGCCCAGTCGGCGGAAGGGGTGTGGGCGCCACCCATGGATGTGTGCGAGACCCGGGACGAGATCCGCGTTCTGGTGGAACTCCCGGGGGTGTCCCAATCCCAGATCGCCCTGGAGATCGTGGACGGCGTGCTAGCCATCAAGGGGGAGCGCCAACCCGATCCCACGTTCCGTCAGGACCAGTTGCTCCGGATGGAATGTCACTACGGCCCGTTCGGCCGCCGGCTCAACCTGCCATCCGTCATCGATCCGGATCAGGTCCGGGCCACCTATCGGAATGGTGTCCTGGAGGTCCGGCTCCCCAAGCGGGCCGAGGCGAGATCCCAATCGATCACGGTGGAGGCGACGTAACGGGGGCCGGCGGTCCGATGCCTTCGGGAGCAGGGAATGGGGAAGCGGGACTACTACGAGGTGCTGGGAGTTCGCAGGAAGGCTTCGGAACAGGAGATCAAGCGGGCGTACCGGAAGCTCGCGCGGAAGCACCACCCCGATGTCAACCCCGGGAACAAGTCGGCGGAGTCGAAGTTCAAAGAGATCACCGAAGCCTACGAGGTCTTGACCGACCCGGAGAAGCGCCGCCGCTACGACCAGGTCGGTCCCGACGGATTTGCCGGAGGACCGGGGGGGCGGGGAGCGGAGCCGGGCGGCGGCTTCGACTTCAGCCGAGTGGACTTCGGGGCCGGTGGACTGGGCGATCTGGGCGACCTGTTCTCGGATCTCTTCGGGCAACGCGACCGCCCCGAGAGCGCTGCGCCGGCCACGGTCAAAGGGGAGGACCTGCACTACAGCCTGGATATCGACTTCGAGGACGCCATCCGAGGCCTCTCGACCGAGATCGGCATCCGGAAGCACTCCCCCTGCGCCACGTGTCGGGGCACGGGCGCCAAACCGGGCAGCCCCATGGAGAGCTGTCCGGATTGTGGGGGCAGCGGGCGGGGCGCGACACGGGGATTCTTGCGGGCAAATCAGCCGTGCCCCCGCTGCCAGGGGAACGGCAAGATCAGTCGGGAAGCGTGCGTCGCCTGTGGTGGTCGCGGGGTGACCTTCGGGACCGAGCGGATCGCCGTGAAGATCCCCCCAGGGGTGGACACGGGTTCGCGGGTCCGCCTCCAGGGCATGGGGGAGCCAGGCCGGAGCGGCGGACCCCCCGGCGACCTCTACATCATCACGCGGGTTCGCCCGCACCCCGTGCTGGAGCGCAAGGGGGATAACCTTCACGCCGAGGTCCCGATCACCATCGCGGAGGCCGCCCTGGGAGCCCGGATCGAGGTCCCGACGATCGACGGGATGACCACGATGCGGATCCCGCCGGAGACCAGCAGCGGACAGGTCTTCCGCCTGCGGGGCAAGGGGGTCCCGCACTTGAAGGGCGGGGGGCAGGGCGACCAGTTCGTGACGGTCAAGATCGTGGCACCGAGGAACCTGGACACGCGCTCCCAGGAACTGCTGCGGGAATTCGCTCGACTGAATCCCGGCGACCCGCGGCGCGGACCAGGGTAGGCGACGGGAAGGCGGGCACCGGCCCGTGACTGGACTCGTATGCCAAAGGAAAAACGGCCGCTGTATATGATCAGCGTGGTGGCTGATATGTTCGAGATCCACCCGCAGACGCTCCGGGCCTATGAGCGAGAGGGTCTGCTGCGTCCGGCTCGGACCGACGGGAACACGCGGCTGTACTCGCAGGAGGATCTGGAGCGGATCGAGTTGATCCTCCGCCTGACCAAGGAGCTCGGGGTGAACCTGGCGGGGGTCGAGGTGATCCTCAACATGCGGGAACGCATGGACGAGATGCGTCAGCAGATGAACGACATGTTCCAGCAGGTGCTGCGCCGGATGGAGAGCGAGTTCCAGCACCTGGAGCACGAGCAGCACAACGTGGAGGGACTGGTTCCGGTGGGCCGCAAGGGAATCGTCCGACAGGTGCCCGTCGAGAAGGGGTGAGCGGGACAGGTTCCGTGGGGGCCCCTTGACAGTCCATGAATGCGTCCTCTATCCTGCCATGACGACACCTCGACCGGGGGAAAGTGCCCAGGACGCCGCGGCGTCCGGAGAGCCATGAAGGAGTTCGAGCGATGTCCAACACGCTGAAGACGACGGCCTTGCTGGCCGCGCTCACTGTCCTGTTCATCCTCCTCGGCAACGTGCTGGGGGGCGAGCAAGGGATGGTGGTCGCCTTTGTGTTTGCCGGCCTCATGAATTTCGCCTCCTACTGGTGGTCCGACAAGATCGTGCTCTGGATGTACGGTGCCCGGGAGGTGAGCGAGGCCGAAGCGCCGGCGTTCCACGCCTTGGTCCGGAGGCTCGCCCAACGGGCCGGTCTTCCCATGCCGCGGGTGTACATCATCCCCACGGATACCCCCAACGCCTTCGCCACGGGACGAAACCCGGAGCACGCGGCGGTTGCCGCCACCGAGGGCATCCTGCGCCTGCTCACGACCGACGAGCTGGAGGGGGTCATGGCCCACGAGCTGGGCCACGTCCGGAATCGCGACATCCTCATCTCGACCGTGGCGGCCACCCTGGCCGGTGCCATCATGATGCTGGGCCGGATGGCCCAGTGGGCGGCCCTCTTCGGGGGCGCCCGCAGCAGCGACGACGAGGAAGGGGGGGGTGCCGGCGGGATCGTGGGGATGCTGGTCCTGGCCATCCTGGCACCGCTGGCGGCGATGCTGATCCAGATGGCCATCTCGCGCGCGCGCGAATACCTGGCGGACGCGGCGGGGGCCCAGATCAGTCGCAAGCCCTGGGCGCTGGCGGATGCCCTGGAGAAGCTGGAGCGGGCCTCCGCGGCGATCCCCATGAACGCCAACCCCGCCACGGCACACATGTTCATCGTGAACCCGCTCTCCGGCGGGAGCATCCTGAATCTGTTCTCCACGCACCCGCCCGTCGAGGCGCGCGTGGCGCGCCTGCGGGCCATGCGGATCGCTTGACGTGAGGCCGCGCGGGTGGACCATCCGAAAGCGCGGGCGCTTCGCCCGCGCTTTCGTGTTTGGGCTGGGTCTCCTGGCAGGGGGGTGTGCCTCCGCGCCCAAGGGCAGCATCGTGGCCGTCCAGCCGGGCCCCCAACAGCAGAGAACCCATCAGGTGGTTGGCGACGCCATCATTGCCTCCCTGGGCGGTGTCACGGTGACGGTCCGCTGGCTGGGTGCCCAGGGGGTGGAGCGATTCTTTGAGGCCCGACCCGGTCTGGTGTATCCCTGGCCCAAGGAAGTATGGCAGGAGGCGCCGCCCACGATCTTTCTGCTCCAGATCCGGAACCCGACGCGCGACGAGGTGCAGTTCGATCCCGGCCTGGTGGCCGTCGTCACCCAGGGCGGCCAGCGCGAGCGCCTCATGCCGTATGAGGACATGTACATGCGCCTGGCCGGAGAGGAGGGCTCGGGCCCGCGCCTCCTCAGCCTGCAGGCGGCGCTGTTCAGCCGCTTCGTCGTCATCTCCCCCGGCGGCCAGCGCGAGGGCCTGCTGGTGTTCCCCACTCTGGATGACAAGGCGCGGCACCTGCTCCTGGAACTGTCGTCCTTCTTCGTCGGGGGCCGGATGACCCCCGGCCTCTTCGAGTTCCAGGTCCTCCGCGAATAGACCGAATAGCCATCCGCCGATTCGCCACCGCCGGAATCCGACCGGATTGATCCTCCGCAGAATCCGCACACTTCACAGAGTCTTCCCGATGGATCCTCTCCTCGGGAAATCTGTGTACGCTGTGGAATCTGCGGAGAAAGAATACCTGTCCTCACTTCCGCTCGGGTGGACCGGTGAGGGACTGGAGGCGGGCGAGGACTTCGGCAGCGTCGACATCCCGGATGCGGAGAAGCTTGTGACGGGAAGCCTCGCCGCGGGCGAGGACGACGCGGGACTTGGGAAGATCCAGGAGCTCGGCCAAGAAGGCGCAACAGGCGGCGTTGGCCGCGCCCTCCACGGGTGGCGCGGTCAGCCGGAGCGTGAGGCCATCCGGCGATTGCGCCACGAGCTGGTTGCGCGAGGCGCGGGGCTGCACCCGGATCGCCAGGAGCGCGTCCGGACCCTCCTGCACCACGATCGGGCGATCCGTCCTCACGCCCTGGCGGCCGGCTTGTCCGGCTCGGCCTCCAGCAGGTCCAGGTGGGTCTTGATCAGACCGCGGAGCTTGCTGGCGAATAGATCCCGCTGGCGCTTCAGCTCGGCGATCTCGGCCTGCACGTGGGCGAGCTTGCGGTGGGCGTCCTCCAGGAGACGCTCCGCCTTCAGCTCGGTATCCCGCACCAGGAGATCGGCCTCGCGCTTGGCGTTGGTCTTGATCTCCTCGGTCATCTTCTGGGCGGTCACCAGCGTGTTGCGCAGCGAGTCCTCGCGCTCCTGGTGCACGCGCACCTGCGCCTCCAGCCGTTGGATGAGTGCGGCCCGGTCGGTGTTCTCCTGGAGCAGGCGCGTCATCCCTTCGGCGATCTGCTCCAGGAATGTCTGCACCTCTTCCGGATCCAGCCCGCGAAACTTCCGGCCGAACTCCCGCTGGGTGATCTCGAGTGGGGAGAACTCCATCAGCGTATCCTCCAGGCCAGATCCTTCAGCGTGTCCACCACAAACCCCTGGACGAAGTAGATGGCCAGGATGACGATCAGGGGCGAGAAATCAATGCCGGTCCGCCAGGTGGGCAGCCGACGACGAATGGGGGCAAGGACCGGCTCGGTGGCTCGATACAGGAACTGCACGATGGGGTTCCAGGGATCCGGGTTCACCCAGGAGATGAGGGCACGGGCGATGACGATCCACATGTATGCCCAGAGCGCCATGTTCAGGACGGTTGCGACCGTGTTCAGCAGATTCCCGACGACGAACATCGCTTGTCCCCTTGCGGCGGGCAGACGTGATGGGAAAGGCTCAGCGCTTTCCCAGTTCGCGGGAGCGGAGCGTGGCGGCCTCCACCGCGTTGAAGAAGGCGGCGCGCACTCCCCCCTGCTCCAGGGCGTGCAGGCCCGCAATGGTGGTCCCGCCCGGCGAGGTCACCATGTCCTTCAACTGCCCGGGATGCCTCCCGGTCTCCAGGGCCATGCGGGCGGCGCCCAGAACCGTCTGCGCCGCCAGGAGGTGGGCCACGTCTCGGGGCAGGCCGACCTTCACGCCGGCATCGGCCAGGGCCTCGATGACCAGGAAGAGGTACGCCGGGCCGCTCCCCGAGAGGCCGGTGACGGCGTCCAAGAGCGACTCGTCAAGGATCACCACCTTGCCCACGGCCTCGAACAGGCGCCGGGCGGTCTGGAGATCCTCGGGTGTGGCGTGAATTCCCGGGGCGAGGGCGCTCACGCCCTCCAGGATCAGGGCGGGGGTATTGGGCATGGCCCGCACGACCCGCAGGGGAAACGAGAACCGGTCTGCGATGAAAGAGATGGGGATGCCTGCGGCGATGGAGACGACCAGCTTCTTCTCGTCCAGTGCATGCCTCAGATCGTCAAGGGCTCGGCCCATGACCTGGGGTTTCACCGCCAGCACCACGAGGTCGGCCGGGCCGACCGCGTCGGCGTTGTTCGCGTGGGTCCCGACGCCGTAGGTCTCCCGGAGGAAGCTGAGGCGATCCTCCCGCACATCCGAGACCAGCAAGTCCCCGGCCTCCACCAGCTTCGCCGCCAGGAGGCCGCGGAGCAGGGCCTCGCCCATGTTCCCGCCCCCGACGAACGCCAGCCGCTTTCCCTGGAGCATGCATCACCCCCATCGGCGCTTTATAGCCTTCATGCCCATGGAAGTCAAGCCTCGCGAGGCTCCCTCCGCGTCGGCACGAGAGGACTTGCGGGAGGTGATCCGCCTGCGGTATACAGGGGCGCGGGTAGGATGGTCCGATCGCACACCGGGAGGCGTGGATGAGTGACCGACGGTTTGTGAGGCTGCGGGTGCCGGCGTCCACGGCGAACCTGGGGCCGGGGTTCGACGCCCTGGGGATGGCCCTGGGTTTGTACAACGAGATCGAGGTGGAGGTCACGGGGATCGGCCTGCGGCTGGAGGTGGAGGGAGAGGGGGCCGAGAGACTCCTGTCCCTGGGGAGGCAGAACCTGGTCGCCCGTGCCGTCACCGGCACGCTGGAGAGGCTCGGCCGGCCGGTCGAGGGCATCCGGGTGAGGATGCTGAATCGCATCCCGCTCAGTCGCGGTCTGGGCAGCAGCTCCGCTGCCGCCCTGGGTGGGGTGGCGGCGGCCGCGGAGCTGGCGGGGGCGTCGCTCACCCCCGAGGCGCTGCTCGACCTCGCACTGCCCCTGGAAGGCCATCCGGACAACATCACCCCGGCCCTCCTGGGAGGTCTCACGGTCGCCACCGTGGTGGACGGGAGGGTGCGGTGCGTCAAGCTCCCGGTGCCCGAGGGCCTCTCGGCCGTGGCCGTGATCCCCGAGTTCCACCTCTCCACAGCCAAGGCCCGCCGAGCCTTGCCGCCGACGGTGCCGCGGGCGGATGCGGTCTTCAACGTGGGCCGCGTGGCCCTGCTCCTGGCGGCCATGCAGTCGGGGCGACTCGACCTGCTGCGCGAGGCGGTCCGGGACCGCTTGCATCAACCCTATCGCGCGCCCCTGGTGCCGGGCATGGACGCGGTGCTGGCCGAAGGAGAGGCAGCCGGGGCCCTGGGCTGCTTTCTGAGCGGGGCGGGCCCGACCCTCCTGGCCCTCACGACCGGGGACGGCGCGGCGATCGGCGAGCGGATGACCCGTCGCTGGATGCAGCAGGCCAGCGTCACGGCGCGCGTCCTGAGCCTGCCGATCGACCGGGAAGGATTGCGGGTAGAGGAATGAAGAAGGAGACGATGGAGTCGCATAGGTACGGAGAAGCTGGGCGAGCTCGATCGCTCGTGCGACTAGCGATCCTCCGGGAACAAAGGGCTAGGAGTTGACGGGGAGGTGGACGGTGAAAGTGGTGCCGAGGCCGACCTGGCTCTGGACGTCGATGGTGCCCTTGTGGTCCTCGACGATGCGGTGGGTGATGGCCATGCCCAGTCCCAGCCCTTTCTCCTTGGTCGTGTAGAAGGGATCGAAGATTCGGGAGAGACGGTCCGGGGGGATTCCCTGCCCCGTGTCGGCGATGGTCACGCAGACCGCCGGTTCGCCCGGCGATCCGGCGGCGTGGGTGACGAGGACGGCTGCATCGGCCAGGTTCGTGCGGATGGTGAGGTCGCCCCCGTCGGGCATGGCCTGGATGGCATTGGCGACCAGGTTGCTGAAGCAGCGATGGAGGCGCTTCCGATCGGCCGTGCAGGCAGGGAGGTTCGGTTCGAACCCTCGAGCGATCTTGATGCCCTGGGCCGTGGCCTGGCCTTCATACAGTTCGAGCACCTGGGACAGGACCTCGTTCAGGTTGGCCGGCTCCAGGTGCAGCGTGGCCGGCCGGGCCAGTTCCATCATATCCTCGATGACGGCCTGGACGCGCTCCAGCTCTCTGGGCACGACCCGATCGAATTTCTCTCGCACTTCGGGATCGTCATGATGGAGGGACATGAGCTGCGAGAAGATGAGAATGGAGGTGAGGGGGTTGCGGATGTCGTGAGCGATGCCGGCCGCCATGGTCCCCAGCGCGGCGAGTCTGTCGGCGCGCCGCAGTCGATCCTCCAGGTCTCGAATCCGGCCGAGCTGCCTGGTCATCTCGTTGAAGGCCGAGGAGAGTTGCCCCAGTTCGTCCTGCGACGTGACCTCGATCCGCTGCCCGAAGTCTCCTCGGCCCACCGCGGCAACTCCGCCCGTCAGGGCCTGCAGGGGCTTGGTGATTCGCTGCGCCAGGACGAATGAGCTCAGGCTGGCGATGAGGACGGCGATAAGACCGAACGCGGCGATCTGCCACCGGGTCCGGTCGATCTGCTGGTACATACTCTTCAAAGAAACACCCAGGCGAACCGTCCCCCAGCGCTGCTCGGAGCCTTCGATGCGAACCGGAACCGCGACGTCGTAGACGGTCTCGGGGTTCGAACCAGGTATCGTCAACTGCCGGATCAGCGGATCCGTCCCCGTCGCGGCAACAGCCTTGTCGCTTAGCAGAATCGCGCGGCTCGGAGTGTCTCGAATGGTGCTCGCTGCGATATTGCCCTCCTTGTCCAGAACGACGGCGAATAACACATCAGGGCTGCCTGTTGCCACCGTCAGGCTCTGTTCTACCCCCACATAGTTATAGGTGACCAGAGAGTTAGCGCTGGCATCGGCTAGGCCGAGGGCCAGAATAATGGCCCGCTTCTTCACCTCTTCGATGATGCCGTTGCGCTGCTGCATTTCGGCAAGGAAGGCTGCCGTGGCCACGAGCAGCACCACCAAGAGGTTAAGGATCAGAATGAACTTCGTGCGGAGGGTGACGTGCTTAGTCATGACGGCAGAAGCCATGCTGGGGCAGGCCCTACCTTTCCTTCTCCCGCTCGATCCAAATTCTTTTCATTGGGATGTAGGGATCCCCGAGGGCACTCACCTGAATACCCTTCACGTACGGCTGGAAGATGCGTTCATAGCTGTAGTAACTCAGGACTAGAAGCGGTGCGTTGTTCACAATCTCTCGCTCCACTTCCTGATAGAGTTGGAGCTTCTTCTGTGCATCCCGCTCGACCCGGGCCCGGTGAAGAAGGCTATCTACAGCGGGGTTGCGGAATCCGGTGGTATTGTCGGAGCTCTGGGAGTCGAATAGCTGTCCAAGGAAGGTCTCTGGATCAGGAGTGTCAGCATACCAACTGTACCGGAATATCGGCAACTTGCCCCCGTAGACATTAGCTTTGTACTCCGGCCAATTCGTGTTGTAATGAACCTCTGCTCGTATCCCAACGCCGGCCAAAGACTTGACGATCGCTTGGTGCTCGGCCACCGCCTCGTCGTTCTTCCGGGCGGACCAAATCTGTATGGTCGGAAGACCTCTTCCGCCCGGATAGCCGGCAGCCTCCAGGAGCTCCGCCGCCTTCTTGGGGTTATACGGATAGCCAAGGAGCTTCGGGTCGTACCCGTAGGTCCCGGGCGGAAGAATCCCGACCCCCGGGAGGTATTGGTCTTGGTAGATCTCATGCATGATGCTGCGGCGGTCGATCGCGTAGTTGAGGGCTTGGCGGACTCGCCGATCGTCCAATGGCTTCTTGGTTGTATTGATTCCCAAAAAGGAAATCCCCAGAATGGGCCGCCGGACGAATTGGTACTTCCGACCATTAAGCAGCTTGGGGCGCTCCTTAGCGGGAATTCCCGAATCCTCAAGGTTTCCACGCTCGAACTCCCCAAACATTTCGTCCAGTGCTTCGCCGGTGAAGATGAGGTACTCCAATCGGTCAATACTGGGGCGACCCTCGAAGTAATCCGGGTTGGCAGCCAGTGTTATGTGCTTGCCTCGGACCCATTCGACAAATTTGAAAGCCCCGGTCCCCACGGGCTGCAGGCCGAACCGCTCGCCCAGGTTTTCCACGATCTCCCGAGGGACCACCTTTGCGAATCCCACGGCCAACGAAGAGACAAAGGGGGCCTGAGACTCTGCGAGGGTGATCTGGAGGGTGTGGGAATCCAGTGCTCTGAGACCCTCGACCTTGGCCGCCCGTCCCTCGGCGAAATCGCGCGCGCCCTTGACCTTCATGAAAAGGGCTGCGCCGGCTGATTTCGTGGCAGGATCGACGATCCGAGTGAAAGAATATACGAAATCCTCTGCGGTCACCTCACGACCGTGGTGGAATTTGACGCCTTTCCTCAGTTTGAAGGTCCAGACCAGTCCGTCACGAGAGGCTGTCCAAGTCTCGGCTATGGCGGGCTTTATGGCCAAAGCCCCATCGAATTGGACCAACCCATCGAAGAGTTGATTGGCGACCGTGCGGCCATAGATGTCGTTGGGACGGGCAGGGTCCAAGGTCACGGGATTGGTTGCTAACGCGCGGCGGTAGATTCCCCCCTGACGTTCCGCTCCTGGGTGCCCGCGAACTTCTTCACCGGCAACCGTCGCGGAGGGAGTCCCGAAGGCCCCCAAGATGAGAACGGTGAGGGTAAGTATCGAGGCACGGAAGTCACCAGACCTTCTGCAAAACACTCCGCATTCCCTCCCCTTGAATTCATCAAGCTGGCGCAATCGAAACCCCGAATACCGGTTCGAATGGGAGGAGAAGTAGCAACCGCTGCAAGAGTTGTCAAGATCAAATCGGTTGCTTGTTCACTGAGCAGAACCGCTTCCAAAAAAAATGGGGATGAGGCACATGCCTCATCCCCGGAGATCTCAAGCGCCGAAGGTTGGGTCAACAGCCTGCTTACATCCCGCCTTCCGCGAATCCGGATCGGCTGAACACCTGGGTCGAGGAATCAATTTCCATGGCGGGCATGATCGCCAGGAGGCCAAGGACGACCAGGACCAGCAGCATGATCTTCTTCATTTGCCTTCCTCCTCACTACGATTACTGCGTTAACTCTCGGGATATCTTGTCTGGATGAGTGCCTGTTGCTTCTGGCAATTACAGATAGCAGGGCTTGTGCCACCTCGGAACAATCCGGGTGACGAACCAGAGAAACCCAATATAGATGGACAGTTTACAATTTCTGAGAGGGGCCCTTCGGGGTTGATGGAGGGTGTGACTGCACAATTTTTCTAATGCAAACATGCCGAAGCAATGACGAAAAGACATAGGGAACGCGCGAATATACTTGTGTAACAATAGGTTATGTATGAGCACAATATTTTGTGCAATCTGCACAAGAAACTGTGCTAGATGGTGTTCAGGGTATGGACGGACTTTTCAACGGCAAATCGTTCGGGGAGGGAGGGTCAGGGCGCAACCGTCTGCGGGCGCGAGTCGATGCCGAGACGCTGAATCTTCCAGATCAGGGTGTTCCGGTGGAGACCGAGGATCCTGGCGGCCTCGGTCTGGTTCCACTGCACCTTCTCGAGGATGTTGAGGATGTACTGCCGCTCAAAGTGGTCGCGGGCCTCACGCAGGCTCAGCCCGTCCTTCTGGACGTCCCGGATCAAGTCCCGACTCAGGATCGAGATGTCCAGGGGAAGCTCGCGGAGGGAGATGCTCTCGCTCTGGGCCAGCGCCACGGCGCGCTCGATGACGTTCTCCAGCTCCCGGACGTTTCCCGGCCACTCGTACTGGTAGAGCGCCGCCGTGGCCCCCGCGGAGAAGCCCTTGACCTTGCGGTTGAACTCGCGGTTGTACTTCGCGATGAAGTGCTCCACCAGGAGTGGGATGTCGTCGCGCCGCTGCCGCAAGGGGGGCAGCGTGATGGGGATCACGTTGAGGCGGTAGTAGAGATCCTCCCGGAAGGTGCCTTCCTCCACGGCCTTCTTGAGGTCCCGGTTGGTGGCGGCGATCACCCGGACGTCGATCTTGATGGTCCGGGTCCCCCCGACCCGCTCGATCTCCCGTTCCTGGAGGGCCCGAAGGATCTTCGCCTGGAGGTCGAGCCGCATGCTGCCCACCTCGTCCAGGAACAGGCTCCCCGCCGTGGCCAGCTCGAACTTCCCCACCTTGGTGGCGATGGCGCCCGTGAAGGCCCCCTTCTCGTGGCCGAACAGCTCCGACTCCAGCAGCTCCGAAGGGATGGCGGCACAGTTGACGGCGACGAACGGGCGCTGGGCCCGATTGCTCTGCTGGTGGATGGCGCGCGCCAGGACTTCTTTCCCGGTCCCGCTTTCGCCGTTCAGGATCACCGTCGCGTTGTTGTCGGCGATCCGCGTGATCAGTGCGTAGATCTCTTGCATCCGGGCGTTGCGCCCCACCAGGTTCTCGAAGCGTCGGTCCCACGCGACCTCGGACCGGAGGTACATGACCTCCTTCAGAAGCTCCTGCTTCTCCATCACGCGCTTGATCAGGGCGAGGATCTCGTGAACGTCGAAGGGCTTGGTGACGTAGTCGGAGGCTCCCAGCTTGATGGCTTCCACGGCGGTCTTGAGCGACTTGACGGCGGTGACCACCACCACGTCGGTCTGATCGTTCAGCTCCTTGATCCGGCGGAGGACCTCGATCCCATCCATGCCGGGCATGCGGATGTCCAGGAGGATCAGGTTGACGTCGCGTGTGCTGAGGATGCGCAAGGCTTCGGGTCCCTGCGTGGCGAAGACGAGGTCGTAATCCTTTGCCAGGATCGTCTCGAACGATTCCCGCACCCCGGAGTCGTCGTCCACGATGAGGATGCTGGCCCGCATTGGACTGGACCCGGAATTCGCCATGCCGCCGGTCCCCTTCCACACCGTCACGCCGTCCCGATCCCCGCCATGGATGCAGAGACCGGGAGGCCATGACCCGCTAGGGGCGCTAGTAGCCCAAACGCCCGGGATTGTCAAGGGCAAAGGCCGGGACGGCCGGGCGCCTTGACAATGACGGGCAAGCGTGCGACCGTTCCGGCGCCGTTCCCGCGGACCGGGAATCCCGCAGATCAACCTATGAACCTGCAAGAGAAGCTCCGAAGCCTCCCCGACGCCCCCGGCGTGTACCTGTTCAGGGACGCCCAGGGGGACCTGCTGTACATCGGCAAGGCGGTCTCCCTCCGGAAGCGGGCGCAGTCCTATTTCTCCGGCCGCGACTTCGGCTATGACGCGGAACGGCTGGCCGCCATGGTCGGCCAGATCGCCGACGTGGAGTACGTGCTCACCGCCAACGAACTGGAGGCGCTGATCCTGGAGAGCAACCTCATCAAGGAACGGCGGCCCCGCTACAACATCGTCCTGCGAGACGACAAACACTACCCGTTCATCCGCCTGAACCTTCACGATCCCTTCCCCGCATTGCAGGTCGTGCGTCGCATCAAGACCGACGGCGCGCTCTATTTCGGTCCCTACGTCCCCGCCGGGACCATGTGGGATCTGCTGGCGCTGATCAACCGGACCTTCCCCCTGCGGACCTGCCGCGGCATCGCCGGGCGCACCCGCTGCCTGGAGTATCACCTGGGCCGCTGCCTGGCGCCCTGCGAGGGGCTGGTGAGCCGGGAGGAATACGCCGAGATCGTGCAGAAGGTGCGGCTGGTCCTGGAAGGGAAGGATCGGGAGGTGATCCAGGAGCTGGAGCGACAGATGCAGCAGGCGGCGGAGCGACTCGAGTACGAGCGGGCCGCGCTTCTCCGCAACCAGATCGCCACCCTGCGGCACGCCGCGGAGAACCAGCGGGTGATCTCCGCGCGGGGTGAGGACCAGGACGCCTTCGGGTTGGCCCTGGAGGGAACCGAGGTCCAGGTACAACTCCTGGTCGTTCGGGGAGGACGGCTGATCGGCCGGGACAGCTTCGCCTTCCAGGGGGTGGCCCCCGGCGGGGCCGGGGACCTGCTCGCCACGCTCCTGGCGCAGTATTACCTAGGCGCGCGCCAGATCCCGCCGACCATCCTGACCTCGCACGCTCCATCGGGGGCCGACCTCATGGCGGCCATGCTCTCCAAGCGGGCGGGGCGGCAGGTCGAAATCCGTTTGCCGGAACGCGGCCCCAAGGCCCATCTGGTGGAGATGGCGGTCGGCAACGCCCAGGCCATCCTGGCCCAAAGCCTGACATCGGCCGCAGCCCGGGAGCGGGCCATGGCCGAGGTTCAGGAGGCGCTCGGCCTGCCCCGCCTCCCGCGGCGGATCGAGTGTACCGACATCTCCAACATCTCCGGTGTCCTGGCGGTTGGCTCCCTCGTCACGTTTGTGGACGGCCAACCCCGCCGGTCGGACTACAAGCGCTTCCGGATTCAATCCGTCCCCGGCGCAGACGATTACGCCATGCTGCACGAACTCCTGGGTCGCCGGTTCACCAGGGTCGAGTGGCCCCTTCCCGACCTGCTCTTGATCGATGGGGGGCGGGGCCAGCTCAATGTCGGCGTCCTCGCCGCGAAGGAGGCAGGGCTGGCCGACTTGCCGCTGGCCAGTCTGGCCAAGGAAGAAGAACTCGTGTTCCGTCCGGGGCGACCGGCTCCCATCCAGCTTGCCGACGGGTCGCGGGGAAAGCACCTGCTCCAGCAGGTGCGCGACGAGACGCACCGATTCGCGCTGAAGTACCACCGCGCGCTTCGCGGTCGGAGCAGCCTCACCTCGGTCCTGGATCAGGTCCCGGGGATCGGCCCCCGCCGAAAGCGCCTGCTCCTCCAGCGATTCGGGAGTGTCAGGCGGCTGCGAGCCGCCTCCGTGGAGGACTTGCGAATGATCGGCGGCCTCCCGCCTCGGGTGGCCGAGGCCACCCATCGGTTCCTGGCAGCCATCGCCGACTGAAAGACGGAAACCTTTGATCCGCAGATCACGCAGATGCTTTCGGAATGGCGTGATGGATGCGGATGCTCAGGAGGTTTGTTTTCCGTGAAATCTGCGTAGTAGGCGTAATCTGCGGATTCAATCGTGGGGTTCTTGTCCGGATGAAAGGGGGCGGGACGATGCGAGAGATCATCAAGACCGACGGGGCCCCGAAGGCCATCGGGCCCTACGAGCAGGCGCTGAAGCTCGACGGCTGGGTGTTCACGTCCGGGCAGATTCCGCTGGACCCCCAGACGGGCTCCCTGGCCGAGGGGGGCATTGCCGCCCAGACCCGGCGAGCGCTGGAGAACCTGCGGGCCATCCTGGAGGCGGCGGGGACCTCCATGAGCCGGGTCGTGAAGACCACGGTCTACCTGACGAATCTGGGCGACTTCCAGGCGATGAACGAGGTGTACGCGGAATATTTCCCCCGGGACAAGCCGGTCCGCTCCACCGTCGGCGTGGCATCGCTCCCCCGCGGCGCCCTGGTGGAGATCGACGCCGTGGCCCACGTCTGACCCATTTCCGGGAGAAATGAAAAGCCGACACCCGATCCGCCTCTGGCGGAACAACCGGCCAGTGCCGTTGACCGGGTTTCGGTTGTCAGTCGTCGGTTTTCAATTGCGAGTCTCTTACTTGATGGCCACGGCCTTGACCTGCTTGAGATCGGTCCAGCCCTGGATCACCTTGATGATCCCGTCCTGGACCAGGGTGGTGGTCCCCTGATCGAGCGCCACCTGCAAGAGTTCCTCGCCCGTCGAGCGCCTCTGGATCATGCGTTTGATGAGAGGGGTTCCGATCAAGAGCTCGTGCAAACCGATGCGCCCCTTGTACCCGGTGTGGTTGCAGAGGTCGCATCCCTTTCCGCGGGACAGCATGAGGTTCTCAGCGGAGCCGTATCCAAGCTTCTCGAACGCCTCCGCCCCGTAGCTCCGCGCCAGCTCATCCAACTCCTCTTTGGACGCGGCGTACCCCTCCTTGCATTCGCTGCAGATCGTCTTGCACAGCCGCTGGGCCAGGACGCCCAGCATGGCGTCGGCGAAGTTGAAGGAGTCCATCCCCATTTCCAGGAGGCGGGTCACCGTCTCCGCGGCGCTATTCGTGTGGAGGGTGCTGAACACCAGATGGCCGGTGAGCGACGCCTCGATCGCGATCTCGGCCGTTTCCTTGTCGCGCATCTCGCCGACCATGATCACGTCGGGATCAGCGCGCAGGAAGGCCCGCATGGCTGCGGCGAAGGTGAGCCCGATCTTCGGGTGGACCTGCACCTGCCGCAGCCCGTACTGGGTGATCTCGACCGGGTCCTCGGCGGTCCAGATCTTCCGCTCGGGCGTGTTGATGTGCCCCAGGATGGAGTGGAGGGTCGTGGTCTTGCCTGACCCGGTGGGGCCGACGCACAGGATGATCCCATACGGCTTGGAGGCGATGGCCGTGATCTCGCGGAGATTCCGCTCGGACATGTGAAGCTTGTCGAGGGGGAGGGGCTCGCTGGCCGTCAGGATGCGCATCACCACGTCCTCGTTGAAGCCCGCAGTTGGAATGGTGGCGACGCGCAGTTCGATCTCCTTGTTCCCCACCAGGAACTTGATCTTCCCGTCCTGCGGCTTGCGCCGCTCAGCAATGTCGAGGGTGGCCATGATCTTATACCGGGAGACCAGGGCGCGCCGGTAGGCGGCCGGGATCTTGTTGTACTCGAAGCAACTCCCGTCCACGCGAAAACGGACCAAGGTTTCCCGCTTGTCGCCGTATGGCTCGATGTGGATGTCCGAGACGCCGGCCTTGTAGCCGTCCATGATGATCTGGTTGGCGAGTCTGACGATGGCGCTGTCGTTCTCGTCCACGGTGGCGGCAGCGACTTCCTCCTGCTTCTCCTGCTCGGTCTCGCTCACCAGCTCGCCCATGATCTCCGCGATCGTCCCCTTGGTGGTTGCGGGATCCGCCTCGCCGGTGACCGCGTAGATGAACTGCAGGATGTCTCTACGCAGTCCGACGGCGATATGGATCCTCCGTCCGGCGAAGATCCGCCGGATGTCCTGGACCCGGTCGAGGCTGTTGGGATCGTCGATGAGGACCTGGATACCCTCCTTGTCCCGCTTCAAGGGGATCCAGAAGTTCTTCTTGAGGTAGTCGACGTTGATGTCCCGGAGCAGCTCGGGATCAATGACGGTCCGCCCGTCGTACTCGATATAGGGGCACCGGTAGAACTGGGCCAGGGATTGCCCCATGTCCCGTGAGGAGATTTTGTAGTTCTCCATCAGCTGAGATTCCACATCCGCCTGCTTCTTCCGCGCCTCGGCGACAGTGAGATTCAGCTCGTCCTGGGTGATGAGGCCCCGGGAGATCAGGTAGTCAAACTTGGTGGGCGTCTTGCGGGAGAGCTTGAGCTGGTTGTAGATGGCGATGCCCAGCGTCCTGGCGATCTCGGCGACTGACTCCTCCTCCCCCTTGGTGAACCGCCCGCCGGACTTCTTGTTGACGAGCTGAAGGACGCCCATCAGGTACTTGTGGTCGGCGATGATGGGGTAGGTCAGGACCTGCTTGGTGTGGAAGCCGCTCCGCTTGTCCCAGGAGCTGTCGAAGACCAGGGCGGGACTGATGGCGTTGAGTTCGACCCGATCGTAGGCGTCACCGATGTTGATGGAGCGCCGGTACTTGGCCACGAACCCGGCGATGCTCTGCTCGCTGATGGGAACACGGATCTCCTTGACCTTGTCGATGTCCAGGTACTTGGAGTAAATCTCCTTCGCCTCGATGTCCACGACGTAGAGCGTCAGCGTCTCGGCATCGAAGAGCTGCAGGATCTCCTCCTTGAGGTCCACCAGGAGATGATCCAGGTCTTTGGCAGAATGGATCCGGTTGACGATGTGTTTGACCTTCTCGGCATATGCGATCTTTTCCTGGAGTTCGCGCAGGGCATCGGATCGGACCATCGGCTGTGGCATTCTCCCGCCTCCTGCTCGTGGCGTGGCCCACGGCACGGACCGGGCCCGTCCGCCCGTGGCCTCAACCGCCCCCTGCCGCCATGGGGCTTCCCCCAACCCCCGCCGGGCCGTTCCAGCCGCCGCGCGCAGTCTTGCCGGATCCGGACGACCCCGGGGGAAATCCCCACCGGAAGAGGGTATTGCCGATTTCAGGCCAAGGCAAGGTGAAACATATAGGCGTCGGTAACCCCTGACGATTCCCCCGGATTGGGGCGTGATTTCGGGCCGCTGGCCGCCCCGGGCCCCGGGGCCGACCGGGGGAGAAAATTCATACGGGTGGGGAACCGTTTGTGCACCTGGGTTGTTCGGGTAGATGGAATCCGAAGCCTGGGCTGATGAAACCCTGATAAATTGTCTCAGTGAGACACACCGGTCAAAGACCAAGGAGGTGCAAGGTGAAGAAGCTGGCGATGGTGGCTCTGATGGCGGCCCTGGTTGTGACCCTGGGGACTCCGGCGTACGCTTTCAAGTGCCCGTCCCTCATCAAGCAGGCCAACGAGCAGATGAGCAAGATGGATCAGAACAGCGACAAGGTGAAGAAGGCCAAGGCCCTGGTCGAGGAGGCGGACAAGCTCCACAAGGCCGGGAATCACGCCGACTCCGTGAAGAAGGCTGAAGAGGCCCTGGCCGATCTGAAGTAGCCTGGGCTCCTTGCGACCGCAGTGCCGACGGGCCATCCGGAATTCCCCCCGGATGGCCCGTCGTGTTTTCAGGCGCCGCCGCCAGGCCCAGCCCTGGCTTCACGGCCGGACCGAGAACCGCTTGCCCTGTGCGGCGGATTCGCAGTATGCTCTGCCGGAAAAATCGGGGAGACCCGGCCCAGGACCCGCTTCCGCCCGGCATTCCCCGAGCCCGTCCCGGCCCCTCCACCTGGAAGGAGGGGCCTGACGCAAAGGAGGCCCCCGTGATCCACGCCCATCCGTACACGGTCACCCCCCGGATCCCCGACCGGCTCAAAGACCTCCAGCGCCTCGCCATGAATCTCTGGTGGACCTGGGAGCCGGAGGCCATCGACCTGCTCCGGCGCCTGGAGCCCAACCGATTCCTCTGGGAGCGCTGCTACGGCAATCCGATCCGGATGCTGGGCTTGCTCGCGCAAGAGCGCCTGTTGGAGCTGACGGTCGACGAGGGATTCCTGGCGCAGCTGGACCGCGTGAGCACCAGACTGTCGAGCTATCTGGAGCGGCCCACCTGGTTCGCACAGACCCACGACCAATCCGGCCTGTGCGTGGCGTACTTCTGCGCGGAGTTCGGGATCGTCGAGGGCCTGCGGGTGTATTCCGGGGGTCTGGGGATCCTGGCGGGGGATCACCTCAAGTCGGCCAGCGACCTGGGGGTCCCCCTGGTGGCGGTGGGGCTCCTGTACCGGCGCGGATACTTCCGGCAGTACCTGAACGCCGACGGCTGGCAGCAGGAGCAGTACCCCGAGGCCGACTACCACAATCTGCCGCTGACCCTGGAGCGGCGGACGGACGGCAGCCCTGTGACCATCGAGGTGGACTTCCCCGGGCGCAGGGTGCAGGCACAGGTCTGGCGGGCGCAGGTCGGACGGGTGCCCTTGTACCTCCTGGACACGGACCTGGGGCGCAATGCCGCCGAGGATCGCGCCGTCACCGGATACCTCTATGGGGGCGATCGCGATATGCGCATCCGCCAGGAGATCCTGCTGGGTGTGGGCGGGCTGCGAGCCCTGGGGGCCGTGGGGATCGAACCCACGGTCTGTCATATGAACGAGGGGCACGCGGCGTTCATGGCCCTGGAACGCATCCGGCAGGTGATGCAGCGGCACGGCGCGAGCTTCCCCGAGGCGAGGGAGGTGGTGGCGGCCAGCAACGTTTTCACCACGCACACGCCCGTCCCGGCAGGCATCGACGTGTTCCCGCCCGATTTGATGGATCGCTACTTCGAATCGTGCTTCTCGCACCTGGGTCTCGGACGCGACGCGTGTCTGGCCCTGGGGCGGCAGAATCCCGCGGATGGGAACGAGCCGTTCTCCATGGCGGTCCTGGCGATCCGTCTCTCCGCGATGACCAACGGGGTGAGCGCCCTGCACGGGCGGGTCTCGCGCAGGATGTGGGCGGGCCTGTGGCCCGATGTCCCGGTGGACGACCTGCCGATCACCTCCATCACCAACGGTGTGCACGTCCGCGGTTGGGTCTCCCACGACATGGTGGGCCTCTTCGATGCCTACCTCGGCCCCCGCTGGGTCTCCCATCCCGCCGACCAGTCGGTGTGGGAGCGGGTCGAGCAGATCCCGGACGCGGAGCTGTGGCGGACCCATGAGCGGCGGCGCGAGCGACTCGTGGCCTTCGCCCGGCGCCGCCTGCGGACACAAATGGAGCAGCGGGGGGCGCCGCCCGCGGAGCGGGAGCTGGCCGAAGAAGTCCTGGATCCCAAGGCGCTCACCATCGGCTTCGCCCGCCGGTTCGCCACGTACAAGCGGGCCACCCTCCTGTTCCTCGACGCCGAGCGGCTGGCCCGGATCCTCTCCGACCCGCAGCATCCCGTGCAGATCATCTACGCGGGCAAGGCCCACCCGGCGGATCAGCAGGGCAAGGACTTCATCCGCCAGGTGGTCCACTTCGCCCGGCAGCCGGAGTTTCGCCACCGCATCGTCTTCCTGGAGGACTACGACATCAAGGTGGGGCGCTACCTATACCAGGGGGTGGACGTCTGGCTGAACACCCCCCGGCGGCCCCTGGAGGCCAGCGGAACGAGCGGCATGAAGGCCTCGGCCAACGGGGCCATCAACATCAGCGTCCTGGACGGCTGGTGGGACGAAGCCTATGACGGGACCAACGGCTGGGCCATCGGGTGCGGGGAGGAGTACGACGACCCGGCCTACCACGATCAGGTGGAGAGTCAGGCGCTCTACCGGATGCTGGAGAGCGAGGTGGTGCCCATGTTTTACGCCCGTGGGCGGGATGGCCTGCCGCGGGAATGGATCCGGCGGATGAAGAACGCCATGCGCACCGTCTGCCCGGTCTACAGCGCCTCCCGGATGGTGAAGGAGTACGCGGAGCGGCTGTACGTCCCGGCGGGGCGTCGCTGGGAGACGCTGGGAGCCGCCGGACTGGCCCGGGGCCGGGCGCTGGCGGCCTGGAGGGAGCGGGTGCGCTCCCACTGGGGCGAGGTGGGGGTCCGCGCGGTGACGGTGGACACGCTCACCCCGCTGATGGCCGGCGCCACCCGGCCGGTCCGGGCAGAGGTGGCGCTGGGATCGCTCCTGCCGGAGGATGTGTCGGTCTCCCTGTATGCGGGTCCCCTGACGGGCGAGGGGGAGATCACCAGCGCCGCCGTCACGGGCATGAAGGTCGAAGGCCAGGCCCGGCCCGGCGTGTATGCGTACTCGGGGGCGCTCCAGGGCCAGTCGACCGGGCAGCATGGCTTCCGCATCCGCATCCTCCCGGCGCATGAAGATCTCGCGACCCCCTACAGCCTCGGCTGCATCACCTGGGGATAGCGCGCGCGCGCGAGACATGGCCCCCCGCGAGGGCGAATCGGGGAGGAGAGAAAATTTCTTTGGACCCTGGCAGGGCAGTGTGGTATGAAGATTCACGCCAGGCAGTAGCGCTTCCCTCTCGATCCGAATGGGCGCTTAGCTCAGCTGGTTAGAGCGCCGTCTTCACACGGCGGAGGTCACTGGTTCGATCCCAGTAGCGCCCACCATCTGCTGTGACCGTCTCCGCGTCGTCCGATCATGTCACGTGCCCGTCTTCACCCTTGCGCAGGGGCACCCCGGCCGCGTCCCTCGGCTCCACACCCGGCCGGAGGCTGCCTGCGCCCATCGGGAGCCGCCCCATGACCGACACCCCGCTCGCCGCCATGAGCGCCGTGGCCGCGGCCCAGGCCATCCGCCGTGGTGACCTCAGCTCGGAGCGGCTGGTCCGGGACTGCCTGGAGCGCATCGCCTCGCTCGAACCGCGTGTCCAGGCCTGGGCATTCCTCGACCCGGTGTACGCGCTGACGCAGGCGCGCGCTGCCGATCGGGCGGGCGCGCAAGGGAGGCCGCTGGGTCCCCTGCACGGGGTGCCCGTGGGAGTCAAGGACATCTTCGACACGGCCGACATGCCTACCCAGAACGGGACCGTGCTGCACGCAGGGCGCCAGCCGGCCGAGGACGCCATGGCGGTCTCGCTCCTGCGCGCCGCGGGCGCCATCATACTGGGGAAGACGGTGACGACCGAGCTGGCCGTCTACTCCCCGGGGAAGACGACCAACCCCCGCGACCCCCGCTACAGCCCGGGGGGCTCGTCCAGCGGCTCGGCCGCGGCGGTCGCGGCCGGCATGGTCCCCCTGGCAATCGGGAGTCAGACCAACGGCTCGGTGATCCGACCGGCCGCCTACTGCGGCATCCATGGGTTCAAACCGACCCAGGGACTCATCTCCCGGCACGGCGCCCTGGCCCAATCGTGGCACCTCGACCACGTCGGGGTCTTCGCCCGGGCTCTGCAGGATGTGGCGCTCCTGGCCGGGGAGCTGATGGTCTTCGACCCGCGGGACTCGGCCATGCGGCCCCGGGCTCGGCCTCGCCTGGCCGAGGTCCTGTCGCAGGTGCCGCCCGTGCCGCCGCGCCTCGCCTTCGTCGAGTCCCCGTTCTGGGACCAGGCGGCCGAGGACACGCGGGCCCAGTTCGCCGGGCTCACCGCGCGGCTGGATGCGCACGTCGAAGCGGTCGAATTGCCGCCGGCCCTCGCCGAGGCGGCGGCGATCCATCGGACCATCCTGGAGGCCGACCTGGCGCGAAGCTTCGCGGCCGAGTACGAACGGGGCGCGGGGCAGCTCAGCGGCATGCTCCGGGCAATGATCGAGCGTGGCCAGCGGACGCTGGCCATGGAGTACGGCCGGGCGGTCGCCGCGCTGCCACGCCTGATCCGGGAACTGGACCCCATCTTCGATCGCTTCGATGCCATCCTGACCCCCGCCGCCACCAGCCAGGCCCCGCTCGGTCTGGAGAGCACCGGCAGCCCGATCTTCTGCACGATCTGGACACTCTGCGGCTTGCCGGCGATCACCCTTCCCATCCTGCGCGGGGCGAGCGGGCTCCCCATGGGGGCGCAGGTGGTCGGCCGGAGGCTGGATGACGCGCGCCTGCTCCGAACGGCGCGCTGGCTGGAAGGCGCGGCTCCGCCGATGCAATGCTGAGCGTGGTCCGGCCGAGTCACCACCCTGAGTGGCTCGACGGGGTCGTCGGATGGGTGGACCGGGCTTGGGTGTTGACCTTTTGGAGGGCGCGTGCGATGCTACTCAAGTGTCGGCGACCGCTGGGGCCGCCGGCGCGGCTCCTGGTTGGAGGGGTGTGACCAAGGGGGGATACGCATGATCGGGGCGAGGGTTGCGAGGGGCGGGGCGCCGCTGGGTCAAGGGGGAGGGTTGTGGGGGGGCTGGCGGGGCATATTCCTGATTGCCCTCTGCGGACTGCTCCTGGTCGAGGGGCCTGCCGCCGCGGCGAGGCGCCGTCCGGCCCCGGTGGCTGCCCCGGGGGCGGCGGGACCGGTCAGGCCCGCCGGGCCCGCCACGTCGTCGTGGATCGTGATCAACGCCGCCACGGGCGACGTCCTGGCGAGTCAGGAGCCGGATCGGCCCGGCGCTCCGGCCTCCATGACGAAAATGATGCTGGCCCTCCTGGTGATGGAAGCGGTGCGGGACGGCCAGCTGAAGCTCTCCGATCCGGTCCAGGCCTCGCGCCTGGCGAGCAAGATGGGGGGCTCGCAGGTGTACCTGAAGGAGGGGGAGGCCTTTGCGGTTGAGGACATGATGGCGGCACTGCTCATCGGCTCGGCCAACGATGCGGCCGCGGCGCTGGCCGAGCGATTGACCGGCAGCATCGAGGCGACGGTGACACGCATGAACGAGCGGGCGGCGGCGCTCAAGCTTGCCCAGACGCGGTTCGGCTCGGTGCACGGCCTGCCGCCGGGTCCTGGACAGGCGGGGGACGTCACCACCCCACGAGACATGGCCCGCCTCTGTCAGGAGGTCATCAAGTTCCCGGACATCCTGCGATGGACGTCCATCCCGGAGGCCCCCTTCCGCGGGGGGGCGTTCATCCTGCGCAACAGCAATCACCTGATCGGAAAATTTCCCGGGGCCGACGGGGTGAAGACCGGCCACTTTCACGAGGCCGGCTACAGCGTCACCGCCACCGCCAAGCGGGGGGAGCTGCGACTCATCGCCGTGGTCATGGGCGCCCCCACGAATGCGGCCCGATTCACCGAGGCGGCGCGGCTGCTCGGGGAGGGGTTCACTCGATACGTGGAGGTCACCGTGACCAAGGCGGGCGCCCCCGTGGGCGCGGAGATCCGCCTCCCGCGGGCCAAGGCGGGCTTCCGGGCGGTGGCGAGCAGCGATCTGAAGCTCATGCTGAAGCGCGAGGAGAAGGACGCGATCCAGACGAGCCTGGACCTCCAGCCCGGCCTGAGGGCCCCGCTGGGGAGGGGACAGCCGGTCGGCACGTTGATCATCCGCGTGGGCGATCGTGAGATCGCGCGGTCGCCCGTCGTCACCCCCGCCGAGGTCGGACGCGTCTTCTTCTGGTGGCTCACGCCCTGGCGGTGAGGTCCCCGGCAGTGTCGAGGGATGCGGTCGACCTCCCAGGTCCCGATCCGATCATTCCCGCCAGCGGCGGAGTGCGGCTGAGCTGTTCCTCCTCTGGCAGGGCGTCCGCAGCCAGTACGACTTCCGCGACGCCTCCTGGCCCGCCTCCCGCAAGACCGACCACCCACGCGCCCTCTGCGGCGACCGGGCTGGAAGGGGAACACATGGGGTCCAGGGCCTTGACCCGGGAGAGCCTGGCGGCTGCCGCAGAGCGGCTGGCAGCGCGGGACCGGGATCTGGCGAGGGTGCTGACGCGCCACGGGCCGCCTCCGATGTGGGCGCGCAGGCCGGGCTTTCCGACCCTGGTGCGGATCATCCTGGAGCAGCAGGTCTCCTTGGCGTCGGCCCGCGCGGTCTTCCGACGTCTGGCGGGGAGCGTGACTCCCCTCACGGTGGAACGGGTGGTGAAACTGGGCGGGCCGTACCTCAGGTCACTGGGGATCACCCGGCAAAAGGCCGCCTATTGCGTGCATGCGGCTCGGGCCATCGCGGACGGAGACCTCAGGCTGGCCGCCGTGGCGCGCATGCGTGATTCGGAGGCGAAGGCTGCGCTGACGAGGATCACAGGTATCGGTCCCTGGACGGCGGACATCTACCTCCTGATGGCGCTCCGCCGGGTGGACATCTGGCCCTCGGGGGATCTGGCCCTGCTGACCTCGGTGGGCAAGCTGAAAGGGCTTGGCCAGCGTCCGACCGCGGCTGCGGCGGCGGAGCTTGCGCAGCAATGGCGGCCCTTCCGGTCGGTGGCCGCCAGGATGCTCTGGCATTATTACCTGTCCGAGGATCGGTGAGAGCCGGACGGACCACCAGGCTCCGGGGGTGGTCCGCGGTCTCGTTCGGCCGACACAGCCGGGATTTTCTGTGGTATCCTCCGACCGCACCGGCCGGGGCCGTCTTGAAGCAGAGTCGCCTGCGAGGGGAGAGTGGCCCCCCACGGTCTGGCCGCGCAACGCCTGTTTCAGGCGGGAAGGAGTCTGAGCGTGCGACGAATGCTGAGACATCTCAAGGGTCTGTGGGTGCTGGGGCTCTGCATGGTCGGCTGTACCCACACCCCGCTGCCGATCCCCCCCCAGTCGATGGACGTCTACCCGTTCCGGCAGGTGCAGGCAGGTGTCAAGGCCGCCGTGGATCCCTACTTCACCCCGGATCGGTTGCAGGTGGCTTTCAGCGGGGGGGACGAGTTCCCCCAGAACGGACTGCTCCCGGTCCGGGTCATCATCGAGAACAGCAGTCCGGGGGAGATTCAAGTGGATCCACGGGCATTCCGCCTGCAGCATCCCGGCGGGGCGCTGGAATTGGCGCTCCCGCCGCAGGACGCGCTTGCCCTGGTGAAGAAATCCGTGGGATGGTGGGCCGTGGGGGCGGGATTCGTCGGCGGCTCGGCCCCGGCATACCAGAATGAGGGTCGATTGAAATCCCTGGAGGCTCGGGCCCTGAAGGAGGGGACGCTCCCCCAGGGGGAAACGGCGACGGGGTTCGTGTATTTCCCCATTGCAGAGGACGCGAAGAGCCTGGCGGGGAATCGGGTCATCTTCCCAGTCGTCGGACCCGAGGGCAAGGCCCTGGTCTTCGAGATCCCCGTCGACGGCCGCCGAGATATCCCGATCCCTGCCGGGAGGGTCGAGACGGTGGAGCGCGCCAAACCGCCCGCGCCAACCCCCCTGAATCCCCAGAACCCCCAGAGCCCGGTCCGCATCGAGGGGACCGGCGGGCAGGGGGTGATCATCCGGAGTCCGACGCAGTAGGGCGGCTGTCAATCGACAGCCATCAGCCATCGGCTCTCTGGCGGAGTCAGGCATCGGGGCTCAGGACCTGAACGGGTGAACGGCCGAGGGCCGGCGCCGAATGGCTCAGGACCAATCCAGGAGAGACGAATGCCAAGCCGAACCGACGCCTTGATCCATCCAATCCCACAACGGCCGGGTGAGGCCGGAGTCGTCGTCTCCGTCAACCCCGAGCGCGCAGGCTGGCGCTACATCAGCTTCGAGGTGCGACGATTGCCCGCGGGCGAGAAGCTGTCGGCGGAGACGGGCGACAACGAGACGGCCCTGGTCCTATTGGGCGGACAGTGCGATGTCGAGTCCACGGCCGGCACGTGGCAGGGCCTGGGAAGACGGGAGACCGTCTTCGAGGGACTGCCCTTCAGCCTGTATCTGCCGCGGCGCACCGCCTATGTTGTGAGGGCGAAGAGCCCCCTCGAGGTCGCCTCGTGCAGCGCCCGGGTCGGGCAGGACTTTCCGCCTCGGCTGATCCGCCCCGAGGATGTGGAGGTGGAGATCCGCGGCGGAAAGAACGTCACGCGCCAGATCTCCCATGTGCTGAAGCCAGAGTTTCCGGCCCACCGCCTGCTGATCGTGGAGGTCTATACCCCGAGCGGCAACTGGTCGAGTTATCCCCCGCACAAGCACGACAAGGACAATTTCCCCCACGAGAACAAGCTGGAGGAGATCTACTACTACAAGATCAGCCAGCCGGAAGGCTTCGCCATCCAGCGTCTGTACACCGCAGACGGCCGCACGGACGAGGCCCTCATCGTGCGGGACAACGACCTGGTCCTGGTCCGCGAGGGATATCATCCGGTCGTGGCCGGGCCGGGCTATCACTGCTACTACCTGAATGTCCTGGCCGGGGATGTCCGCTCCATGCAGGCCGCCGACGATCCCGCCTACGCCTGGGTGCGCGAGACCTGGGCCCCCCGCGACACCACCTCGCCGCTCCACCGGTTGATCGGGGGGAAAGGCTAGCCCGCCCACCTCGCCGCAGATCCGGTGCCAGGCACTGGATTTCTGGATTTGATTGCGGGGGAGGCGGGGCGTCTCCCCGGCGGCGACGGCCCGGCGATGCCGTGGATGCCAGCCTGCCGAGACGACTGCTCGCCGACCTGGAATTCCACCACGACTGACCGAGCTGGCCGAGGGTCCGCTCGACGTCGGCCACAGAATCGGCGCAACCGACTGACCGGCCGGGGGCGCCCGGGAATCCCGCTTGGACGCGCTGGACTGGTGAGGGCGGCCCGGCTGCCCTGACCAGTCCTTGGCGGGACCCGATGCTCCTTGACACGCGAGGTCGTGTTTGGATAGCGCGCAGCCCGAGCCTCCCGAGCCATCTCCATTTCCACGGAGGCTTCCCGGGCCCATCGCCTCCCGCAGTCAACGCCCCTCACGAGGCTACGGCCCAGCGTGAGGTGCGGCGCTACCGCTTGCGCGCGATGTAGCCGCTCAGGATGAGGCACAACGCCATGGCCCAGAACACCGGGATCATTCCGAGTGCCTCACCGAGCGCGCCAAACAGCAGCGGCATCCCCGTCTGGCTCACGTTGATGATCAGCGAGCGTACGCCGATGGCTTCGGCAGCGCGGCCCGCCGGTGCCTTGCTGTAGAGCAGCGACATGATCATCGGTTGTGCCCCGCCGAGGCCGACGCCGAGAATGAACGCGAGCGTCAGCAAGAGCGGCATGCCGTGGACCAGGGGGAACACAAGGAACGTCGTGCCCGTCGACAGCATCGCGACGACCAGCATCTGCCATTCGCTGACGCGGTGGAGGAGCAACGGCACCACCAGGCGCACGGCAAATATCGCGGCGCCGAAGGCGCCGAGAATCATGCCGATCTCCGTCGCCGACAGGCCGATCTGCGAGCCATGAATCGGCACCACGAACGTGAACAAATCCCAGGCCGGCGACAGCACGCCGCTCGCCAGGAACACGTACCGCAACGTGTGGTTCCTGAACAGGTCGCTGAGCCGCCGTGTCTCGCCGGTCGGTTCCTGGGCTTGGTGAGGTGGTATCTCCATACGCCGGGCGAGCAGGCCGACCAGCGTCAGCAGCGCGAAGCTTCCGAGCAGCAGGAACGTGCGGCGGTGTCCGATCCCATCGATCGCAAAGCCGGCGATCATCGGCCCGAGGAAGCCGGAAGTCGAAAATCCGAGAGCCAGCAGGCTGAAATTCATGGCGCGGTCCTGCGGCTTGCCCATCCCGCCCGCCATGTGGTTGACCGCGATATGAAACAGCATGAACCCCGAGCCGACGAGACAGCTGACCATGAACAGCGCTTCAAGCCGCGGGACGAGGAAGGCGAGCGCAATGCCGCAGATGACTGAAGCGGTGCCGGCCAGGAGCGGCCGACGCACGCCGATGTGGTCGATGACACGTCCCGCGTGCACCGAGAACAGCGTCGGGAGCAGCGCGAGCAAGGAAAGGATCACGCCAACCGTAAACGGTGAGGCCTTCAGGCTGAGCGCGAACAGCGACAGGCTGACGCGAACCCCGGCAAACGCCGCGTGCAGGGAAATCGCGAGGAGCACCGCCAGGTGAAGGTTGTCGAGCGGCAACAGCGGCTTGCTGATTGCGACCCCTGTTCTTGGCGCGAGACAGCGCTGTGGGGGACGGCCGTGATCACGTCCTCGGGCCCGGCGCGTGTTACCCTCCGCCAGCCGATAGGCATGTGCGCTTCGCGGCCGGCGCGCCGATCGGGCAGGATCGTGGGTACCGCAGACCGAGCCCGCCTGTCAAGGTGAAACTGCCGGAGGTGCGGGCGGGATCACCCCCTGGGATGGAGATGGGAGACCCGGTCGTCTCTTCGGGACCATGAAAAATTCCTCCTGTCGATGCCGGGTGCTCAACGCATCTCGCAGTTGCCGTATGGCGTCCTCCCCAGAGGCCTCATTGTGAGGTGAAATCCCCCCTGCCGCGGCCCTATCGCCCCGTGGCTTGGCGTGCTATCGTCCCGAAATCCGAGCTGTGACGTGACCGGGAGACCCCGCGGTCGCTCGCCGACGCGGGGCCTTGAAGCTGGCGCAGGCTTTTTGCTCGAAGGAGGGAGTCCCATGGATGTCAAGACCCGTCAGGCGCTGATCGCGAAGTACAAGGACGGCGGCCGCGTGGTGGCCGAGGCCCTCGCCGGCAGCACCGAGGCCGAGCTGGACGCCCGGCCGGCCCCCGGGAAATGGTCCGCCCGGGAGATCACGCATCACCTCGCCGACAGCGAGATGATCGCGGCCATCCGGCTGCGCATGCTGCTCGCCGAGGACGAGGCGGTGATCCGCTCGTACGACCAGAAGCTCTATGCGGGGCGGCTCTTCTACGCCCGGCCGATCCAGGCCTCGCTGGAGGCCTTCCAGGCCGCTCGGCGCTCCACCGCGGAGATCCTGGAGCAGATGACCGAGGCGCAGTGGGCCCGCCAGGGCACCCACAGCGAGAGCGGCCGGTACTCGCCCGAGAAATGGCTGGAGATCTACGCCCAGCATGCCCACACGCATGCCGACCAGATTCGCAAAGCCCGCGCCGCCGCCTAGTCGGGGCGTGTCTTGGGGGACCCACTTTCGTCACCTTCCGAGCCCGGGGATCTCGAACCCATGCCCGCCTCTTGGGGGTCCCGTGCGGGGGACCCGACCGGTTCGTCGGCGTCGAGACCCGCCCCCCACCCGAGTGTGAGCACGCCTCACCTCTTGTCGGCCACACCCCTCGGCCCCTCTCCCCCGGGATCCAAATGGGGGAGGCCCCATCATCCATGGCTGGTCGTTCCGGGAGGGACGAAGAGCCGTGAGCATGTTCGTGATCGTGGTGAGACGCCGACCCCGGGGCCGAGATCGGGGCCGGTGGCCCGAGCGGGAGCACGGACACGGGTTACCCGGAGGGGAAGACGGCCTTCAGGCAGTCGGTGAGGACCGTGAGGACGGTGGCGACCTCGGCCTCCTCGATGATGAGCGGCGGCTTGATCTTGAGGACGTTGGGCAGGGCCGAGGCGAGGCCCAGGATCACGCCGCGGCTCCAGGCCTCCTCGACGATCCGTTTGGCCTCGACCGGAGCGGGCTCCTTCGTCTCCGGATCCTTCACCATCTCCACCCCGATGAAGAGCCCCGGCCCGCGGACATCCCCCATCTGCGGGTACTTCTTCTGGAGATCCAGCAGGCCGCCGGTGAGCAGGGCCCCCGTGCGCGCCGCCCGCTCGGGAATCCGATCCCGCTCCAGGATCTCGATCACCTTCAGGGCTGTGGCCTGCGCCACGGGGTTGCTCCCGAAGGTGTACACGTCCTCGCCGGTCGGCTCGAACTGCTTCAGGCGGTCGTCGGCCACCACCGCGGCGATCGGGAAGCCGCCGCCCAGGGATTTCGACAGCACCAGGATGTCGGGCGTCACACCCAGCAGCTCCGCCGCGAACATCCGCCCGGTCCGGCCGAACCCGGTCTGGATCTCGTCGAAGATGAGGAGGATGCCGAACTCGTCACAGATGCGACGCACCTCCTGCACGAAGGGCGCCGGGAACGGGATCTGGCCCCCGTTGCCCTGGACCGGCTCCAGCATCACGGCAGCTACCGGACCGTCCACGCCGCGACGGATCGTGTCGCGGAGCGGCGCGGCGCACTCGGCCGAGCAATTCGGGAAGGTCTTCGCGAGCGGGCAGCGGTAGCAGTAGGGATTGGGCACCCGGACGAAGTTCTGCATGAAGGGCATGAACTTCACGCCGGGGCCGAAGCGCCCCGGGGTCTGCGTCGGCATCCACCCCGCCGCCATTGTGGCCAGCGTGCCGCCGTGATAGGCGTGGTAAAAGGTGATGAACCGCTGAGCCTCGGGCCGGTTGATCAGGGCAAGCTTCATGGCGCTCTCGACCGCCAGCGATCCGGTCGGGGCGTTGATCACCCGGTTGAGCCGCCCGGGGGACATATCGGCCAGCTTCTTGGCCAGGAGAAGGCGGGGGAGGGTGGGATAGCCGGCCCGGACGTGGGCCAGTGTCCGCATCTGCGCGACGGCTGCCTCGATCACCTCTGGATGGTTGTACCCCAGAGCCAGAGACCAGGCCTGCGACGTGCAGTCGAGGTAGGAGTTCCCGTCGATGTCCGTGACATGGCAGCCCTCCCCCCCGACCAGGACGGGTCCCAGCCAGCTTGCCCCGTAGCCAACGTACTGCTGGAGTTCTACAGCCTCCTGCGGGGTCAGCTTCGATAGATTCACGTGTGCCTCCCTCGAAAGGTTGATGGCCAGCGACCGGTGACCGACGGCGGTATCATCCCTTGAGTCCAGTGAGCGCGACCGACTCTATGATCCGTCGCCGGAGGATGATGAACGCGATCAGCATCGGGACCGTGTTGAGGACCGCGGCGGCGCAGAGCAGGTGGTAGTCCGCCGTGTAGCGGAACTGGAAGGTGCTCAGCCCCAGCTCCATGATGTACATGTTCCGCTGCGTGGCCATCAGGAGGGGCCAGATGAAGGCGGCCCAGGCCTGGATGAAGGCCAGGATGCCCAGCGCGCCGATGGCGGAGGAGCAGAGCGGCACGATCACCCGCAGGAAGATCCGCAGCTCGGAGGCGCCGTCCACGCGGGCCGCGTCCAGGAGCTCGTCCGGGATGCTGTGGGCGATGTGCTGGCGCATCAGGAAGATGCCGAAGCTCATGATGAGGTAGGGGGCCGCGATCCCCTGGTACGTGTTGATCCAGCCCAGGGTCTTCATCGTCAGGTAGAGGGGGATCATGTACGTCTCGAAGGGGAACATGGCGGACGCCAGGATCACCAGGAACAGCAGCTTCTTACCGGGGAAGGCGTACTTGCCGAAGATGAACCCGGCGATCAGCGAGGTGAGAATCACCATGATGGTCGAGCCGACCGACACGATCAGGCTGTTCAGGAAGAAGCGCACGAAGGGTGCGGCCTCGAGCACCGTCTGGTAGTTGACGGGCATCCAGTGCATGGGCAGGAGCCGCGGGGGCCAGAGGAGGGTCTCATCCGCCGGCTTGAAAGACGTGGCCAGCATCCACACGAAGGGGAAGAGCATGGTGAGGCTCCCCATCAGCAGGATGCCGTGGCTCAGCGTGGGCACTCCGAGGCGGCGCCACGTGTAGCCTCTTTCTCGTACCGTCTGCCGCATGGCATTCACTCCCCGTCCAGCCGGATGATCCGGAACTGGATCAGCGTCAATGCCAGGACGATCAATGTGAGAACGACCGCCTCGGCCGAGGCGTACCCCATCTTGAAGAACTGGAACCCGTTCTGGTAGATGTCGAAGACCAGGACGCGCAACGGGGCCCCGGGGGCCGCCTGGGACCCTGTGGTCATGACGTACACCTGGGTGAAGACATTGTAGGCGTTGATCGTCGAGATCACGACGACGAAGAGCAAGATCGGCTTCAGCAGGGGCAGGGTGATCCGGCGAAACATGGCCCACCCGGCCGCTCCGTCGATGCTGGCGGCCTCGTAGAACTCCGCCGGGATGTTTTTCAGGCCCACCAGCAAAAGGACCATGTTGTAGCCCAGCACCTTCCAGACACTCATGATGATGATGGCCCACATGGCCACGTCCGGGGAGGTCAGCCAGCCGATGGGCTGCACTCCGAACCAGGAGAGCAGGTAGTTGAGGATCCCGTAGCGGGCGTCGAAGATCCACTTCCAGGCGATGGCCATGGGGACCATGGGGATGATCACCGGCAGGAAGTAGACGGCCTGGTAGGCGGCCGTGCCGCGGAGATTCCCGGCCAGGAGGACGGCCAGGGCCAGGCCCAGCAGCACGCTGACGCCGACCACGAAGACGGCGAAGAGGGTGGTGTTCTTGAGGGCCAGCAGGAAGTTATCGTCCTGGAGCAAATCGCGGTAGTTTGCCAGTCCCACGAAGGGCTTCAGCGGGCGGATCAGGTGCCAGTCGTAGAAGCTCAGGATGAAGGTCCGGGCGATGGGCTCCAGCCGCAGGACCCAGTAGATCACGAAGACCGGAAGCAGCCCGAGGTAGCAGAAGGAGTATTTCGCCAGGGTCAGGCGATTGATCCGGAGCAACCGGCACATACGCTCCGCCGGGGACGTGCCGTTCGGGGTCCAGGGTACCGCGAGCGGTTTCGGCATGCGCACTCCTGTGGGCCCTCACGCCGTGCGGCGTGAGGGCCCTGCATGGCAGGATGTTAATGCGCTAATCGGTGCCGTAGACCCCGGCCTTCTTCAGCAGATCGTCGCTCTGGGCGGCCATGTCCTTGATGGCCTTGGCGACGCCGGCCGGGTTGTCGAGGA